>CBDUGN010000076.1:0-14641 GCA_965366915.1 uncultured Eudoraea sp.
TAATGAAGGCTAAGAATATGGCTAAAGGTTATTTAAACGGGTATAAGCCTTGTTATATGATTTTTTATTTTTTTCGTTTGTAATGACGCTGCGTTATTTGATTTAAATATGTTTTAGTCGCAATTAATTCGAATTTCAGTTCGTTTGGAAGTTCAGAAAACAAAGAAGAACCACCGCCCAATAATATTGGAATTGTCTTAATTATGATTTCATCAATTAAATCAGCTTTTAGAAAGTTACGTATAGTAGTACCCCCATCAATGTAAAGACGATTATATCCTTTTTTATTAATCTGCTCTATAATTTCAGTAAGCGTTCCTTTTATTAAAAACGCTTTTTCCTCGTGACTTTCCGGTATTTCATTCAAGGTATTACTCAATACGAATACCGGTTTGAGATATGGCCAATCAACGTCAAATCCGCATACAGTTTCAAAAGTTGTTCGTCCCATAACCAGAGCGTCAATATTGTTGGTGAATTCTACATATCCCATATCGTCATTATCGGGATTTGGAATTGAATTAAGCCAATCTATTCCACCATTTTTATCAGCGATGTAACCATCAATACTTGTCGCAATAAATACGCTATTCTTTTTAGTCATTTTTTTGTTTCTTTTTTCAATATGAATGCTAAAAGGCTATATGTGGATAAATATACGTCATGTACAAAAGATTTACCGTATATGAATTTCCCGGCCATTTTTCAGATTGCATGCTGTAGTAGTGGGATTTCCCACATTATGGGGTTTCAGCACAATTCTTCAGGTAATAGTTATAAACTTCATCCGGTTCTTTCAGCTCTTTGCTATATAGTGCCCTCACCAGCTCGTCACAATCACTAAAGTATTCCATTAACCTTTTCCGTTTGAGCCCAAGGACCCCCTGAGTCACACGGACCATTTCCCTCTCCCCTTCGCGGTGGAACAGGGGATACAAATCTAAATAAGAGTTGTCGTCCTGTACGAATTCACGCTGGTAATAGGAAAGCCCTCCCTCCCTTTTTAAGACCATAAGGAAAATCTCTTCCGCATTGGGTTCCAAATAATACCGGAATTTAAAAAATGCCGATTCCTCCCTCAGAGGAACAGACTCATATTCACGGCCCCCGGCTCTATATCCCCGGATATCCTTTGGCCCGAATTTCTTTCTTGAGGATCTGCCTTCAGGCCTGAAACGAATCCTGGGATACAATTCCACATAGGGTTCAGGGGATCGGTCTTTTACCTGCCCCAAAAGGGTATCTCCTTCTAGCGTAATAATATAGCCCGGTTCAAATCCCTTTTTCTGGGCATGCAGGTTTGAGAGGTTCCAAAAGAGTAGCAAGAGGCACATTGGGCGAAGATGCTTTCCCATGATATCGGTTTTGCAGTAAGGTATCAAAGATTTTGCCAAAGTGACTTTTCCCCAAGCTGCTATAGTTTGTTAATTGCCTTTTGATCCCAATAAGAGAATAAGTTTGTAAACAATAAAACTGGCCTAATGAATATGGCATTTCTGGTAGTAATTCTATCACTTTGTTTATAGCTGGGGCATCAATAAAATAGTTGATGACCACCATAAAGAAGGCCAAAATTTGTTAAATTCACAAATGGGGAAAAAGATCTTAAAAATTAGTGGATGGGTTCTGTCTGGGATCATGATCCTGGTCATTATTCTTCAGATTGCTCATTTAGTTTACCCTGAAATAGTGGAATTTCCAGGCCAACTATAAATCGCCATCTCTCGAAAGTTATATTGGTTACAAAATCCAGAGCACCATCATCTAATATAATGTCGGGAATGTCAACACCTTCTTTAAACGGACTTACTGTTCTGGAATAAGTGGCTCCTAGGACTATTTGACCCCATTTTAGGGATAGATCTGTTCCAAGGCCATAGTGCCAAAAATTATTGAGTAGATTAACCTTACCCTGGCTTTGATTTATTATATCGAATAAATTAACACTCGAGACTGTGGCCGAGAAATCCGAACTAAAACTCATGATAAATTTTACAGAAGGAGAGATATAAATGTCTGCGCCGGCACCAAAATTTATAACGGATCTGAACTCCTCTTCAAAAGGTTCCGAATCCAGGCCCTGGAGAGCCGCATCTATAGCAGGCAGGTCAATACGCTGATAGGGCTTCACTTTGGAGTACCAACTGCCGTCAAGATGAATCGTACTCTTCCCAACAGGAATGCCTGCACCTACAGAAATACTAGTAGCTGTTCTTCGTTTATTTTCTAAATTGTCTAAATCCCCGTAAGCAAAGAAATCTTCTCCCGGACCTAATCCAATCAAATTTTCTTGATATTGTAAAGAGGCCTTTGTTTCGACCGTGATAAAAGGAAGATTGAGATTGGCACCTAGTTTAATATTAGAAACCTGCCATGCCAGGCCCATTTTCAGGAATAGCCCATATGTTCTTTGATTATAATTCAAGGTAGAGCTATAACCCGCCGTACTACCATCCTGGCGTTCGGCTGTGATATCAATATTACTGCCACCTCTGTTTGTATAAATACTGCCAAAAAGTGATGCGCCTACCCCTAATTTTTCATTTACCGGATAAGCCCAGGTTATACCATACCATTCTTCCCGCAAATTGTTTTGAAAGTTTATGTTTGTAACACGCCTTACTTCGTTTTCTAATGTATCAAA
Source organism: uncultured Eudoraea sp. (assembly GCA_965366915.1). GTDB lineage: Bacteria > Bacteroidota > Bacteroidia > Flavobacteriales > Flavobacteriaceae > Eudoraea. Next base: position 2,645 of record CBDUGN010000076.1, read on the forward strand.
TTCTGGGTTCTCCTGAATTCCGGAACTATAGTTCAAAGGGATATCAGAACGGTAGCGAGATAAGATTGAATAGGCGAATCTGTGCTTAGGCAGGAATTTCAGATTGAATGTTCCGGCAACAATACTCGGAATACCACTAAAATTAGAAGTATTTAAGTCAATTTCGGTTTCGAAAACATCCTCAAAGGTAAATTGACTCCATTCATAAGCCTTACCGGCGATTACAAAAGAGGGCTTATCAACAAAAACGAGCCTGGCAGGATTATAATAAGCAAGGCCCAGATCTGTAGCGCTCCCGGTTACATTGCCATTAAGCAACATGGATTGGTTGCCGTAGTTATCAAACTTGTAATTACCCTCCTGACCTCTTCCCGAAACGATCAGACAAAGGAATGCCACGGTTATAAGGTGCTGGCAGGTTCGCCTCATAAATTGAAAGCTTGGTTATAATTTACTGAAGTTAATAGATTTCGTAAAAGTGGACAACTCTAAATGCACCTGTTTTTTTAAAAGCATGAACCTTTTTCATCGCATCCTTATGAATTTCCATGAACGCATTAATGAGCTGAGGGTTTTAATTATTACTAAATCGCTGGCCTTCTCAGACGAGCTAGCAGGGCTACGAAGGCCGAAAAGCTATTTTATCATGCACTATGGACAGTCATTAATCAATAGCTAATAGGCACATTGGTTCTAAATCAAAGGCTGATATAGACTATTTTTTTCCTAATTTAGTCTACGATGTCAGGAAAACTGAATAATATATTTCTCTTCCTTTTTTTGTGTAGCATATCTTTTCATATTTCTGCACAACAGTATGGCTACGTTCAATACAATTCCGGGTCCGGAGCCCCTTTTGATCAGGTGTCTGCGGTACTTCAGGATCAGGCCGGCTATATATGGATTGGCAGCCAAAATGGGTTATATCGCTTTGATGGAATCCATTTTGATATGTATAGCATGAATACGGAGAGTCAATTCATTCATCAGCTTCATGAACGCGGAAATCAGCTGCTGTTTGTAAATGACATGGGAATCTATCAAATAGACGATTTTCTTTCCCTGCCTAAAGTAAGTCCTCTGCTGGAAGGCACAATCAATGAAACGGCCGAATTTCCTTTTTATCCCAACGATTTTACACGAGGTAAAGATCAGGATATCTGGCTTGCTCAATCTAATCACAGCATTGGCAGGTTGCATCAAGGAGATTTCAAAACCTATCCATTTTCCAAATCGGACAAAGCACAAAAGCTTGCAATATATAAAGACTCAAAGGATGGAATTTGGGTTCTGAGTCCATTAGATGGATTATTCTACTTTAATGAAGCCACTGATGCTTTTGAAAAAAAGCTCAACATTAAAAATGGAAACACCTTATTAGTTCACAAAGATTACCTTTTGGTGGGTAGTGATGCACTGCGTGTCTATACTATTCGAGGAAATAAACCCCGGTTAATAAAGACAATTGAGCTGGATAATGACCTTGTTACCGCAATGTATCTGGATCAAAATGATCAATACATCATCGGAACCGGGAAGGGAAAGCTATTTATAGTAGCTGATATAAACAAGGAGCCTCAAACTATATATGGAGCCAATGAAGCTCATCGGGTGGAAGAATTGGATTTTGGGCATATCTATGAAATTTATGTAACAACAGAAAGCAAAAGCAACAATGAGCAACTCTGGGTTTGTTCGGAAACCGGACTTTGGCTGCTTCAACAACGCTTTTTCAAAACTGTTGAGAATTTGCCCATGAATAACCCTATCGTTATTGCCTTGGGAAATAAAGGGAATGCATGGGCCCCCATTAATTATTTATATGAAATCTCTCCCGATGAAGACGGATTCACCGCAAAGCCCATCTATAATAATTTACAGGCAAATGCAGTTGCTCAGGACAAAGCCGGATTCACCTGGGTTACTACCACTACCCCAAAAGTTCAATTATTAAAATATGACAATAACAAAATCATTAAACGATATGATGATTTTCATGACCGGGGAGAAGCAATTTTCAATCTTTATCCGGATAGTAAAGGGAACCTTTGGTTTTGCCAGGCCCCTTTGAATAAACCAATTATTGGAATTGCACAAATCAATGCAAAAGGAGAAATAAAGTACTATGATGAGACCAAAGGTTTTGCCAGCAGGGTTCTGGCAATCAAGGAAGGTGCCCGGGGTGAAATTTATGCCGCAGGTATTGGTGAAGAAAGTTATTTGTATCGATTTGATCCGGAGACAGATCAATTTGTGAACCTTAGCCCCAAGCTTCCTTTTACGGCCATGCTCAATTTTGAAGCGCATGATCTTACTATTGACGATCGTGGCATTGTATGGCTGGCTACTACAGATGGCTTGCTGCGCTACGATACTGAACAAATCACACTCGTCCAAAATGACATATTAGGACAGGAAGAGGTGAGAGGAGTAACACATTATTCAAATGACAATATTTGGATCTCTACTGCCACTAAAGGCCTGGTTTTCCACCATCAAAATACGTCCACTGTTTTAGGAGAAATGGAAGGTTTACCTGCCGTTATTGGTGCTTACCGATGTATCAAGACAGATGCTCAGGGCCGCCTTTGGGCAGGAACAGCAGAAGGCCTGGTTTATTCACGCATGTCTGCAGCCAGCCTTCCTTATTCCAATCCGCCAAAGATTAGAAAAATAACAATCAATAGAGATGAAATTACGGAAGGCTTTAACGAGGGGTTAAAACTAAAAAAAAGTGAACAACTCAATTTACTATTTACGAATTTATCCTTTCCTGCGAGAAACGTTCAATACCAATACAGACTGCTGCCCAAAGAAGACAGACAGATCATGCTGGAAGAACAGCTCTGGCAATCCAATGGAAATAATAACACCCTCACTTTAAGTGAAATTGAGCCGGGCGATTACTTCCTGGAATTACGAGCCAGACAACCCGGTGGCTACCAATGGAGTAATCCCCTGGAAATTCAATTCAACGTATTTGTGCCCTGGTATATGCGAACATGGGTTATCTATAGTTCGATTGGCCTACTGCTCCTGCTTATATCTTATTATTCTCGTTTTTATGTAAAACGACGCTTTAGCAGATTGCAAAAGGTCCTGAATTATTCCAATGAAAAGTTAGCGAAAAAGGAAGCGCAGCTCAATCAGAAGATTCGGGAATTTAAAGAGCAACAAGAAGAATTGGATAGTGCAAAATTGAATATTCAAACCCTAGAACTATTCATTAAAGATATTCCCAAAAAGGCATCCTGGAACGATATCATCAATGCAATGGGGAAAGCGGTTAACCAATCTGCTGATATTGATGCATTTGAAATTGCCTTTAAGGAAAAAAATGAAATAGTTCACAGGGGTTTTTCCAACCAGGAACGAAGTGGTTATACTTTTAGAAGCAAACCTTTCAACTCTAAAACCAGTTTAACCTGCTGGGCTATGGATAACAATCAGGAAGTCTTAATTAATGATTTTAATAAAGAGCATACGATGTACATTCAAGGAAAGGCTGCTTACCGCTTTAGTTCCTTATTGTTTATTCCTTTTACTTTAGAGAATGATCAGCCGGTTGTATTATGCGCTTACAGTATTAAGAAAAACCATTTCGACCCTAATGATTTAGTAATGTTTAGAATTCTGGCCCAATTTATCTGCTTTTCAATTCACGAGGAAATAACCAAAGCGGTATGAAGAATCTTTGGTTTCACATATTGATCTTGTTATTGTTAGGGGGAAATTGCCAACAGGCCTTTGCACAAACAGATACACTTACCGTAGGAATTTACCATAATCCGCCCTTTGTAATAAAAACAGCAGAGAATGATTTTGAAGGCTTGAGTATTGAATTGTGGGAAAACATAGCACAGTCTGCTAATTTGACATTCCGTTATGAACTATATTCAGATTTCATCGGTATTCTAAAAAGACTTGAGTATAAAGAGATCGACCTAACCATTAATCCAATGGACGTGAATGCTTCGCGGGTTAAAAATTTTGACATGACACAGCCCTATTTCATTTCCAGTATTGGTGTGGCTATTCCTTACTTAAATCGCTCTCCTCTTGCCGTATTCGTCAGTAATATTTTTTCATTGGCTTTTTTAGAAATTATATTCTTACTCATTTTTATAATTTTTGTCTTTGGGTTTTTTCTATGGCTCATTGAACGAAGACATAATAAATTTCAATTCCGTCCTGGGCTGTTAGGCCTTTTTGACGGGCTATGGTGGTCAGCGGTAACGATGACTACGGTAGGTTATGGCGACAAAGCTCCCAAATCGAATATGGGTAAGGCCATTGCCATTATTTGGATGTTTACCGCAGTGATAATTATTTCGAGTTTTACCGCCGGCATAGCTTCCACCCTGACGATTACGGGATTACAAACCGACATAAAAAATGCCGAGGACATACGATTGGTTGAAAATATTTCCGCAGTGGGTGCTACCAATGGAGAGTCGTATTTAGTGCAGGAAGATATTCCTGTTACTAATACTTATGCTTCACCAATTCTTGCCCTCAGGGCACTTGCCAAAAAGGAAAATGATGTATTCCTGTATGATAGGACCATTTTACAGTATTACATCAATCGGCTGTCATTAGATGAAAAGGTGAAATTGCTGCCCTTCACTTTGAAAGAGCACTACCAAAGTTTTATGTTACCGAAGAACCACCCGGCTTTTGACCTGATCAATGTTGGTTTGATGAAGGAGATCCAGAAGGAACGCTGGGGAGATTTGCAAAGAAAGTACGATGTAAAGGCGAAATAAATAGTGGAATGGTGAGATCTCATTAAAGAATAAGAAAGCATGCTATACTAATAATGCTTCAGGGAAGTCATAAGTTCTGTTCATACTTTTCGTTTTTATATCTGCTCAAAACACTTATTTATCTACGCTCTTTCAAATCATTGATCCCTGCAAACTCTGAATGACTCCTAAAGTGTATTCAAAAATGTAGTCAGGTTAGTTTCCTTATCCAGACTCAATTTCTTTTTTAAGCGATACTTGGATTTCAGTATACTATCTGGAAGCACGTTCATTGTAGCCGCGATCTCTTTAGTAGTTAGTTTCATTCGTAAAAAGGCGGCAAGACGAATTTCTTTTTCAGAGATATCGGGATATAAGGTTTTTAGTTTTTCGTCAAAATCGTTGTGCACTTCTGAAAAATAGGTTTTGAATGTTTCCCAATCCTTGTCTGACGACTTTTCTTTTTTGAGCAGCATGGCAATACGCCTGAACTCCATTTTGAACTTATCGGGGGAGTTCTTCAAATTGTCGAGATTCTCTTTTAATTCTTCCAAAAAGGTGTTCTTTTGAACCAAATGCAGGGTCTGGCTGGCCAGTTGCTTCTTTTTGTGCTCAATTTCCTGTCTGTAGATTTCTTCTTGTTTTTCCCGTGCGATACGATTTTTTTTCATCCGTTGGCGAAATCCAAAGAATAACAACCCTGAAAGGGCCAGGGCAGAAACCATACCACCCGCATAAAGTCCTTTGGTCAATCTATCTACTTTGGCTTTCTGGTTTAAGGTGTTGATCTCCTCCTTTTGAAGCGCAATTGCTGCTTCCTTTTTTTCAATATCGTATATGGTTTTAAGTTCTTCAATTTGTTGTGATTTTTTCTCGTTGAAAATACTGTCATTTATAGCGTGGTACCTCTGGAAGTCCTTATAGGCCAGCTCATTCTGATTTAGTTTGTTTCTAATGGTTGCTCTGGTTTTTAATGCATCACGGAGTGTTGGTAGTGCACCGATTTTCTGAGCAATTGTAATTACCTGATTTATGTTTGCAAGAGCCCCAGACCAATTGCTCTGCGCAATATCTAAATCAGCCATTTCCTGAAGCGCTTCGGTAAGATCCAATTTAATGTCTTCCCGTTTTGAAATTTGCAACGACTCGTTTAGAAATTGTTTAGCACCTGCATAATCGTTTTTTACGTATCGCAGGCGGGCTAAATCATTTAAGTTTTGAGAAATCATAGACTGAATGTTCATTTCTCTGGCAAGCGCAATGGAGTTTTGCCAGTAATCTTCTGCAAGTTTTAAATCCTTCAGTTGCTCAGCGGCCAATCCGGCTGTATTGGCAGCGTAACTATGGTAAATTTTATCATCATTAACTTCATATATAGCTATGGCTTCCTTGGCATAATCCAAAGATGATCTGTAATTCCCCAGTTGGTATTCTATATCAGCCAATTGTTTGAGCGCGTCTCCTTTTCTTACTTCGTCACCAATCTCATCAAAGAAACGCAATGCCTTTAATGTGTTTTCCAATGCAATTCTATAGCTTCCTTTTTCAAAGTAAATACCACCTAAAACTTCATATTCTGAACCTCTTAGATCAAAACTTCCCAGATCAGAATTTTTTCTATTTTCATCAGTGTACATTTTCAATATTCCCTCAGTAAGCGAAATAGCCTTATCAAAATTACCTTTTTCACGTTCTATGGTAGCTAAAGAATGGAGTGCAAATATTTGCCCTTTAATGGATCCAATATCCTTAAATTTTTTCAATGCAAGCCTGTGATAATATTCAGCTGAGTCATTTTTGGATTGATTAAAATAGTAGTTGCCAAATTGCACATAACCATTAGCCACTCCTTTCTGATAGTTAATCTTTTTTGAAAGCTCAAAGGCTTGTTTGGCATATTCAAAAGCCAGTTGATTATCCTTAAACATCATCTTCTCATGGATTGTAGACAGCACTTTGGCCTTTAATGTATCATCCGGTAGGATTTTTGACTGCTGAATTAAACTGTCTAGCTCTTTCTGTCTATCCTGGGCAAAACCCAGGATATAAAAACCAGAAAACAAGAGTAAAAATAACTTTAATGATTGCATGACGATGTATTTGATAATTCAAGATAAGGTTTATCACTACAGCAAAAAAAAAGTAATCCTAGATGAAAATTAGGCTTGTCCATGAAAAGTCTATGTTTTTCAAAAATAAAAATTTTAACATAAGCTCGTTTAAGCCCATTATAAATGGGTGTTTAAAGCGAATTGGGTATTTTTTAAATTTTATTTTGTCCATGTATAATTTAAGCATGGTCTATGCCTGGTGTCCATGTTTTGTCCATATATCAAATTAGGATTGGGGTTGATGTACGAATAATTTCGACCTGTTGAATCTTTAAAAACCAAAGAATTATGAAAGCAATTATCTATCAAATTAAAACACGGCCAACCATTCTAATTGGTTTGTTCGTAATCCTTGTACTTTCCTGTAGCAAAGAAGTTGAACCTATTGGAAATGAATTAGAAAAAGGGGTGTCTGGCGTGGAAGCAGACAGCATCAATAATTTTCTCGCCAAATTAAGTTATGACCCGGATCAAATCCTCAATGTGCAAAGTGGCACAGGGACTAATGAAATTAACAATCAATTGGAGTCTGATGTGGACAAAGGCTCCGTATTTGAATGCCGCAAAATTGACTACAATATTCGAACAAACTTTCAGGATGTTGTTATGTTCGATCCTACTATCGGAGTCATTTATCCTGGTGCATTGGTCATTGGAAACCGCGAAATGCTTGATGGTGCACCCCAACCTTTGCAAATTTCAAAAGCTCCTGCCAAACTTCGTGTAGAACTACCGGGAATTGGAGAAAATGGTAACATTACTGTTGTGAACCCAACATATCAAAATACCCAGGCATCTATTGATGAAGCACTGGAGTACTGGAATGCTGAGGTCGCTCCACAAGGATATGAAATAGATTCAGATGCGTATTTTGAAAAAACAACAGCTTATTCAAAAGAGCAGATGAGCCTGGAACTTGGTGTAAGTGCCGAATGGGCTGGAGGCTCTTCTTTTGAATCCCAGTTTGAATATACAAAAACGACTGAAAAACGTGTTGCCACCTTATTATATCGCCAGGTTTTTTATGATGTGATAATGGAAACTCCAGAAAGTCCTGCCAGTGTTTTTGGGGCTGATGTTGACCTGCAAAAAGTGCAGTCGGTAATGTCTAACGACAATCCTCCGGCATATGTGAGTTCGGTTCAGTACGGGCGGATCATAATGATGCGAATGGAAACTACGGATGTAGAGACCGATGTAAACCTGGAGGCTGTACTGGACTATGCTACTGCAAAAAAAGGGGCAACGGTTGAGATAGATGCTGATTATGAAAAAGTTATCAAAGAGTCCACTATTAACGTCATAACAATTGGCGGCAATGCAGAAGTGGCTTCCAGGGTAATTTCAGGCCTGGATGTTGAAGAAGGCAAAGGTGGGCTGAACTATGTAATTTCCGAAGGATCGTTATATAGCCGTGATAATCCCGGAGCCCCTATAGGATATACCGTAAAATATTTAAAAGATAATCGGGTAGCCAAGATGGGATACAATACAGATTATAGGATTGAGCAATGCAAAACCTTCGATTATGTTCACAAAAATGCCCGGCTAAAGAAAACCATTATAGCCGATGTTCGATTTAGGTTTTCCTATAAGAAAAAAGGAACGGAAACCACGGCAGAAAGTGGCTGGAAGAAAGTAGACAAACAGAATATTTTCTTCAATATGGCTCCTGTGAATGGTGCACATGACGTAAAAATTCAATTTCAGTATTGGGATTTGGGATGGAAAACTTTAGGTGAGCAAAGCCTTGGATACTTAAATAACGAGGTGTGTTATGAAGCATACTGCTCAAAAACCTTTTTAGGTATCTGTACTGAATATACTTTCAAAGGGGTGAATTGTAATTAGGTGACATGAATTAGAAAACAGCTGGCCGCTCATGTGGTTGATTCAACAACTTGATGCCGGCTGTTTTAGTAAATCAATTAATTAATGTTCCTTTTAACATAGCTTGATAAGAATTCGTAAATTTTTTTGTTTCAAGACCAGGTAAGACCATAAGAAAAAAGCCTTCGAGAGTTTCGAAGGCTTTTTTATTTATTTATTCCGAAGTAGAGGTGTTAGCTCAATACGCCAATTAGGCCTATTAAGACGCCCAGGGCTATCAATACCAGGACTGCCTCTAAACTAAGGTTTAATACGGAAAGTATTCTGTTTAAAATGGGGTGTTTTTCTGAATTTGCTTCCATAGCAGTAGGATTTTAAAATTAGGTCCTAATAAGTTACGATTTTGTGTGGTGATCAGCAGCCTAATTGTTGTGAAAGCATCCAAAATTGTGGTTTAGTCGGTTTTTTTATGCATTTCATCGGGGATTTAATATCTGGGATACACTTTCAAGAGACGCTTAAGAGCGTAGGTAAAACCCTACAATTTAATTCAGCATTAATCTCTATCTTGAGATTTCTAAAAATATCTGACTAAAATTGGATAAATAACTTATTAATCAAAAAAACCAATAATGAAACTAATCAACAGAAATTTATTAGGAATAGCCCTTTTATTAATTTGCTTTGGGTCTGACCTCTACAGTCAGGGCACTAATCATATGATTATATTAAAGGTTGATACTGCAGAATTGACTCAGGAAGACCCAGCTGCTGCATGTACTTTTGGAGTCGCCGATGAATCCGTTACAGAAGTCCTTGATAGGAGTTCAGCTAAAACCTTTACTATCCTGGTACGCCCTAAGGACAATGTAGAATGGGAAGGTGTTACTACTTCGGGGGAAGAGATTGATATTGAGATGATAGTATATAAAGAGGGGGGCAATAGCAAAAATATATTCAGCGGAAAAAAAAAGGAAGGGAAAAGTAATAATGGGGCAAAAAAGAAGGTAAAGCAAAAAGTTAAAGGTAATGCTAAGGGCAAGGTATACACCTATGCCATTCAATTCAAGGTAGCTGGGGAAATGTATGAATTCGATCCAAAAATTGAAGTTAGGTAATTAAAGGGATATTCAAGTTGGCTATTTTGGCCTAAAAGTAAATCCATTTTAAATAAAGAAATCCCGGGCCAGCCCGGGATTTCTTTATTCCTGATACAAGTAAATTTAGATATATATAGTATATTTCTGTTATTATCTCTTTAAATAAATAGGATAAGTATTGAAGAACCTCTTTTTTTGTTGGATAGTTATAATCAGAGTAAATGAAACGGAATAAAATTAGCTGGCTTGTCGTTGTTTTGACCATGGTAGTGGCTACACATGGGTTATATGCACAGGTGACTCATGAAATTACCCTGAACGTGGATACAAAGAATCCAAACCCTGGAAAGGCATGCTTCTTTATGGCAGGCAAGAATACAACGGTATTAAATAACAGTTCTCCTGAGACCTTTACTATTTTCGCCCGGGTGGGGGATAATATTGTATGGAAAGGGGTATCATCCACAGAGCCCAATATCCCGGTTAAGATCACCGCTATTACATATATCAGTGGCCCAAGAATTTTTACTTCAGACAGCATCAAGGGTGATAAGTTTGTTCAGGCTACGGTAATACGCGGCGGTAAAGTACCTTACAAATATCAAATTCAATTTAGTGCAGGTTCCAATAGCCGGATGTATACCATTGATCCAAAAATCCAAATTGGAGAGTAGAAACGGTTATTGACAAACCCAATTCCTATCTTATGAAAGCTTACGTTAAAAAGATAAATGTGTTTGTTATCCGGGGAATTTATTTGCTTGGTATACTTCTGCTTTCCCTAACGACGTGTTTTGGTCAAAATCGCGAAGTAATATCTGATAGTCTTGTAAAACTGTATGAGTCCGGTAACTATGATCCTTCGCAAAGGCTGGAATTGTTAAGTCTAATTGCAACTGAACATCCGGACTCTGATGAATCCTTAAAATACAGTGATTTACTTTTAAACGAGGCCATACGTATGGATTCCAGCAGATATATCTATTCGGGTTATCTAAAAAGAGGAAATGCCCTGGAGAACAAAGGTGATTTGAGCAGCGCCCTTGAAAGTTATTTTAAAGCAGTGGACATTAGCAATGAACGTGGAGAAAAAAAAGAATTGGGCAACTTGTATACGGCAATAGCTGGAGTTTATGCCGGAATGGGGAATAAACAAAATGTCAAAAAATACTATAACGATGCCATTAAGATTTTCGAAGACCTGGGCGAAAGAATTAATTACGCAGTCGCAGTAGAAAACCTGGGAGACTCCTATTTGGAATGGGCCCAGCCAGATTCTGCCCTTGTTTTATTCAACAAGTCAGGCCCCATCTTTAAAGCTCTGCAAAGAAAAGATTATTTGGCGTATAACCTTGGCAATAAAGGCCTGGCCTATGCTCAACAAGGAGAGGAAACCCGGGCAGAGGAAAACATCAGTGAAGCAATCGCTATCCTGGAAGATTTAGGAGTATATAGACCTATTACGGTATACCTTACCTACATGTCTGATATTTATGCGGATAAAAACGATTGGGATGCTGCATTTGGTTACTCCTTGCGTTCTTTAAACCTGGCAAAACAATATGGATTGAAAGCAGAAATGGGCGGTGCCTACCTGAAGCTTTCGGAGTTGTATGAAAGAACCGGTTATGCTTCCGCTGCACTGAAATATTACAGAAATTATATTGCTTTCCGGGATAGTGTACAAAACATCACTTCAGTTCAGCAAATGGCCGAAATGGAAGTTTCTCAAAAACAGATAGAACTGGATTTAGCGAATCAACAGAAACGCACACAAAAGATAGTGACAATCTCCACCGGAATCGCTTTATTTCTAATTTTCCTGCTGGCAGCGGGATTGTTCAGACGTAATTTGTACATAAAAAGAACCAAGGCTATTATCGAAAAAGAAAAGGACAGATCCGATCGTCTTTTACTTAATATTTTGCCGGAAGAAACAGCCCGGGAATTAAAGGAATCAGGCACAGTGAAGGCCAATAAATTTGAATCCGTGACTGTTTTGTTTACAGATTTCAAGGCATTCACGGCCTATTCGGAACAGGTAAATCCGGAAGAACTGGTCAAAAGACTTGGCTATTACTTTGCGGGATTTGACGACATTATGGAAAAATACGAACTCGAAAAAATTAAGACTATTGGAGATTCCTATATGTGTGCCGGGGGAATACCTTTTCCGACTAAGGATCATGCTATAAAAATGGTACAGGCCGG
>CBDUGN010000077.1:0-14613 GCA_965366915.1 uncultured Eudoraea sp.
CAGAAGAGTGGCTGCGTTTAACCTATACTAATGATTCAGCATTTGTAGAACCAATTAAAACCTTGATGACCATTTCCAGGGAAGCTGTTGTGAACTACATGACACCATTGGGACTACATCATTTAATGGATACGGGACATCACTATGGTCCGGGTCCCTGGGTGAGTGATTTAAGCAGGCCCGAGTGGAACCCTACTTATTATCACAAAGCCGATAAGGATGGTATTGGATTTGATCGTACCCCTTCAGGAAGCAATGCTACCTCCCAATATGCCTCTGAAATTGCCAAAATTTTCAATTCCCCTGAGACTTGTCCTGAAGAATATCTTTTGTGGTTTCATCATTTACCCTGGGATTATAAGTTAAAAAATGGAGTGATATTGTGGGATGCAATTGCTTTGAAATATCAGGAAGGTGTAGATCAGGTAGAAGAAATGATTGGAATCTGGGAACAAGCAAGAACATATATTTCTGTTGATCAATTCAATGAAGTAAGGATGCTTTTGGAGATTCAGCTAAAGGAAGCAAAATGGTGGAGGAATGCCTGTTTGCTTTATTTTCAAGTCTTTTCGGGTAGAGAACTTCCACCCGGAGTGGAACTTCCTGATGAAAACCTGGAGTTTTACCAATCCTTGAAATTCCCTTATGCTCCTGGAAATTAGAACTCAGGGGCATTTATGAATATTTTTTTTGATTAACTTTCATCAGTACTTTAAGAAAATATTGTAAGGGCCTTGATGAATAAAAGCAATAACTTTTAAGTACAAAATAATGTAACTAAAACCACTGTATGTATACTTTGAAATTTAGAATCTTAAGCTTGAATTTGTTGGCTGCACTCCTCCTTATAGGATGTAAGAATAAAACGATAAAAAAAACAACCGAGACTCCTATAAACGAGCTTCCGGAAGATACGGTCTCAATTATCAGAACCAGTTCATCACCACTAATTTCAGATATCTATACGGCCGATCCATCTGCTCATGTATTTGAAGGAAAATTGTACATCTATCCTTCCCACGATTTTGAATCCGGGGTTCAGGAAGATGATTTAGGTAGTCATTTTGATATGAAAGATTATCATGTTTTCTCAATGGATAGTGTGGGAGGTGTGGTTACGGATCATGGTGTTGCTTTGCACATAAATGATGTTCCATGGGCGGGAAGACAGATGTGGGCACCCGATGCTGCAAAAAAAGAAGACACATATTATTTCTATTTCCCGGTAAAAGACAAAGCCGATATCTTCAGGATTGGTGTAGCTACAAGTAAAAGTCCTTTTGGACCATTTAAGGCAATAAATCAGCCTATAGAAGGGAGTTTTAGTATGGATCCGGCTGTTTTTGAGGATACAGATGGTATTTATTATATGTATTTTGGTGGTATTTGGGGTGGACAGTTGCAACGATGGGCCAGTGGAACTTATAAAGGCGAGGATACTTACCCAGCTGAAGACCAGGCTGCATTAAGGCCTAAAATTGCAAAACTGACCGATGACATGCTGGGATTTGCGGAAACTCCAAGAGATGTACCTATACTAGACAAAAAAGGAAACCCATTACTTGCGGGTGATAATGACAGACGGTTTTTTGAAGCAGCCTGGGTGCATAAATATAACGGAAAGTATTATTTATCCTATTCAACAGGAGATACTCATAATATAGCTTATGCAATTGGTGATAATCCTTATGGCCCTTTTACTTATGAGGGCATTATCTTAAAACCGGTTCTGGGTTGGACCAATCATCATTCAATAGTTGAATACAATGGAAAGTGGTGGTTGTTTTATCATGACAGTTCCCTTTCGGGTGGAAAAACACATCTGAGAAGTGTTAAAGTAGCAGAATTACATTACAATAGCGACGGGACTATTAAAACAATAGACGCAATGGTAGACAGAGCTGTTGAGACCAAATAAACTTGAAATTAAGAATTTGCTGCTGACTTTTATCTAACTCCTTAAACTAAATTGATTTAAAAAAATGGACAACCGAAAAACATCATTCATTATTGCCTTATTATTGTTTTTTATTGTAAAGGTATCCTTTGCTCAGGAAAATACGATCATAATACATGCCAATAAGGGAAAAGATACAATTAGCAAACATATTTACGGTCATTTTGCTGAGCATTTAGGCAGGGGTATTTATGATGGTTTTTTTGTGGGTAAAACCTCGGAAATTCCTAATATTAATGGGATTAGAAAAGATATTGTAGAGGCACTTAGAGAATTGAAAATACCTGTATTAAGATGGCCGGGGGGGTGTTTTGCTGAACAATATCAATGGAGAGATGGGATTGGACCCGTTAAAGACAGACCTCTTGTTGTAAATACTTTTTGGGGTGGTGTTACGGAAGATAATTCCTTTGGTACACACGAGTTTTTGGATCTATGTGAGATGCTGGAAACAGAACCCTATATTGCAATTAATATAGCGAGTGGTACCGTAAAGGATGCATATCAGTGGATTGAATATGTAACCTCTGACAAGGAAAGTGAAATTACAAGGATGCGTAGGGATAATGGCAGAGATCAACCATGGAATGTTAAATTTTGGGGTATAGGTAATGAAAACTGGGGCTGTGGTGGAAGTATGAATGCTGAATACTATACAAATGTATTTAAAAGGTATAGTACATACTGTAATGCGGAATATAAAATTGCCAGTGGTGGTATCTACGATGATTTGGAATGGACCAAAACCTTTATGACCGGTATTAAGGATACACCTGGTTATCTAAATATTGCCCATGGATTGTCTTATCACTATTATACCATTGTCAATAATTGGGATGTTAAAGGTTCTGCTACGGATTTTGTGGAGAATGAGTGGTTTAGAAGTATGCAAAATACGATGAAGATGGAGGCAAATCTTGAAGATCATATTGCTATCATGGACGAACACGACCCGGATAATACTATAGCTCTGATTGCTGATGAGTGGGGAACATGGTATGACGTTGAACCAGGCACGAATCCCGGGTTTCTGTATCAGCAGAATACCCTAAGGGATGCTCTGGTGGCTGCCTTGGGTCTAAATATCTTTAATAATCACGCCCGACGTATTAAGATGGCAAATATTGCCCAAACCGTAAATGTATTGCAGGCTATGATACTTACCAGGGGGAATCAAATGGTAAAGACCCCTACTTTTCAGGTATTTAAAATGTATAAGGTACATCAGGATGCACTTCATTTGCCTTCTGAAATAACTACTCAAAATTATAAAAATGATAAAAATGAAATACCGGCATTGTCAGTTTCTGCCTCTCGGGATAAGAATAAAAATGTAAATATTACTATTGCCAACGTAGATCCCAATAGGAGTGTGCCAACATCTATTGAAATTCCCGGAATAGAAAATTGGGGAACTATCTCTGCTAGTATTATTACTTCTGACAAAATGAACGCACTAAATGATTTTGGTAAAGAAGAATTGGTTCAAATTCAGAAGTTTTCAGATTTCCGCAATAATGCATCCAAGATTGAGGTAAATATACCTTCAAAATCTGTCGTATTGCTAAGTATTAGTCAGAATTAATAAAATCAAATCCAATGAAAACCTCAAAATTATATTACGTACTTCTAAGCTTTATGATCTGTGCGATTTATGCTGTAAAAGCCCAGAACCAGATCGGAATATTTGATAACAACAGCGATATCGGTATATGCAGGTTAGAAGGATTTTCGGAATATTCGGAAGAAAACCAAACCTATAAAATTGGTGGCTCGGGAACGAATATGTGGTTTGGGGAGGATGATTTTCAGTATCTATGGACCACTATCCAGGGCGACTTTATCCTAAGGGCAGAGGTAAAATTTCTTGGCAAAGGGGTTGATCCGCACAGAAAGGCCGGATGGATCGTAAAAAACAGTTTGGATGCCAATTCACAACACGTAAATGCTACTACCCATGGTGATGGACTTACTTCGCTCCAATATCGCAAAGAGACCGGAGGAAATACAGATGAAGTGATCTCCGCTGATACCTTTCCTGATGTGATTCAGCTCGAAAGAAGAGGCAGTACTTATATCATGTCTTCAGCTAAATTTGGAAAAGAGTTTACAAGCGTTGAATTAAAGGATATGGAACTGGACAACTCTGTTTACATCGGAATTTATGTCTGCTCCCATAACCCGGAGGTAATGGAAACCGCAGAATATAGAAATGTTAGAATTATTAGGCCGGTTGATCCAAATTATACACCATATCGCGACTATCTTGCAAGCAATCTGGAGATTCTGGATATAGCAAGTGGTCATCGGGAAATTATCTACAGATCTGCTCACTCTATACAAGCGCCAAACTGGACACCGGATGGGAAACGATTAATTTACAATTCCAAAGGGCATTTGTATAACTATGAGCTATTAACCAATTCCATTTCTCCCTTGAATACGGGATTTGCAGTAAACAACAATAATGATCATGTTCTCACTTTTGATGGTACCCTATTGGGAATAAGCAATCACAATCCGGATGATGGTGGAACTTCAGCTTTGTATTACTTGCCCGCTCAGGGAGATTCACTTCCAAAAATGGTTACTAAACCCGGGGTAGGGGCGTCGTATTTACATGGCTGGTCGCCTGATAATGAGAAAATGGTTTTTACCGGGAATCGTAACGGCGTATATGATATCTATACAATTGATGTGGGTTCTGGTAAGGAAGAACAACTCACCAATCAAACCACTTTGGATGATGGCCCGGAGTATAGCCCTGACGGCAAATATATCTTTTTTAATTCTACCCGTACAGGAAAGATGAAGCTATGGAGGATGAAAGCCAATGGCGAAGAACAGACTCAGCTGAC
This sequence comes from uncultured Eudoraea sp., assembly GCA_965366915.1. Classification (GTDB taxonomy): domain Bacteria; phylum Bacteroidota; class Bacteroidia; order Flavobacteriales; family Flavobacteriaceae; genus Eudoraea. The sequence goes on from CBDUGN010000077.1 coordinate 4,816, forward strand.
TTTTGATGAGTATAATGACTGGTTTCCTCATATCAGTCCGGATAAAAAGTGGATTGCATTCATATCTTTCCCCAAAGATATAGACCCTTCAGATCATCCTTTTTACAAACACTGTTTGTTACGCATTATGCCTTATGAAGGTGGTAAACCAAAGGTGATAGGCTATATCTACGGAGGGCAGGGTTCTATAAATGTACCAAGCTGGTCCCCGGACAGTAAGAAAATTGCCTTTGTGACCAATACCAAATAACGACTTATTTTCGTCTTTTGGGCATGACAAGGCTATCTGCCGGATAGGTTTCTTTTAGATAAGTCATTTGATCTTTAGCCCAGCCTATAATCCTTTGCCTTTGTTCATCTGAAAGATTAGCCTCTTTATGTAATCCGAAGTTGGTATAAGAGGGTAATGGCATTTCTTTCTCTTCAACCATTTCAATAGTTTCTTCAAATTTATGATTCTGAATGGCTATGGGCATTTTTGTAAAATTTGAAAAATTTAAATGTCTTTTACCATCTACTACATGGTCATTAAGCCACCAGGCAACGGGCTGTACATTGGCGTACCAGGGATATTCTGTTTTATTGGAGTGGCAGTCATTACAAGAAACCTGCATGAGGTGGCTGACATCATCCGGAACCTCATATTTGGTGGAAACGTCATAGGTCAGGTCATTGGATTCGTTCTTTTCAGGCCTGAAAAATTGTATAATTATCAACACAATACCTAATCCGATTAAAACTTTCTTTAACATGTTTTATAATTTAAGTGAATGTTTAAATATATTGGTTTTTGGACTTTTATTTTACCCAAAGGTTTAACTAAATAGCGATTATTTATACTTATTGACACGGTCATCTGAAATTACCCCATCCCAGTTCATTCCAAACGCAAAATCATATAAATTACCATTGGTATCTTTATAGGGAGTCATATCTCTCGGAACATCTTCAAATTGGGCTTCAACGGTCAACATGTCCGCAGGCATTTGAAAAGGTAGTAAAGCAGAAGGTTCTGCAGCTCCACTTATGATTTCCATCAAGGCTTGATCTTGTACGCCCATGTGAACAAGTATGGCAGAAATACTACCTTCTATCTCAGAAAATACCATGGGCTTGGAAACCTTTATAGATACAATTACAGGTTTATCTACCATTTTTGTTTTCGTATCGTTTACTAGTTGCATGTCTGTCATATTAATGGTCGTCACTGATTTACCCTTATAGCTTCTATTGGTAAAATCTTCCAATGGGCTGCCACCTGCTATACTTACTTCTCTAGCTGTATTTGCTGTGTAGGGACTATACTGTAAATTGATTGGAATATAGCCATTGCCGCCATTTTCTAAATCGGCATCATCATAACCAACACCACCATTTGGACTTTCAATGCCTACTAAAGCAAAATCTGCCTCCTCTGGTGAATCTACCACATTAAAATACTTAGCGACTACTTCCATATTAAAAGCGTCTATCGTTTTTGGTTCTGTAGTTATGCCCCACCAGTTGGTTGTTGGTGCAATATAACGTTGTGGTACGTAAACCTTTTGTTTGGTTTTCATCGGTAGGCTTTTGTTGCTGTTCTTTAGCATTACAATCGACTTTAATTGCGCATCGAACCCAGCTTTCATAAACTCACTATTACCCACAATTGCTTTTGTTTCCTCAACGTCTAAATATGGATTTTCAAAAAGGCCCACCCTAAAAATGTTGATCAGCAATCGAACTGCAGATTCTTCAAAACGAGCACGCATGACCTCTTCGCCTAGTTCCGCAACCCCTAGTTCATAAGCATCCAGAACTGGGCCCATATCATTATTACCACCAAATTGGTCCATACCAGCATCAATGGCCTTGTAATGACGCTCTGCAACTGTTAGGCCTTCTACACCAAACGGTTTTCCTTCAAACTTAGAAACAGAAGTAATATCTCTTGTAATGCCCCAATCTGTGCATAATACGCCATCGTAACCATAGGTGCCTCTTAAAACATCCGTAATCAAATACTTGTTGTAACCGTTTGCTACATTCTCTCCTTCTCCTGTAGAAATGGTGTAATACGGCATTACGGCAGAAGCCATTTTTGTAGGTCCATCTAACTTAAAAGCACCTGCTGTAAATGGTTTCATATGGTCCTTTATATTTTTACCAGGATACACGGCATACGCACCATAGCCAAAATGACCATCTCGTCCTCCTTCTTCCGGACCACCTCCAGGCCAATGTTTCACCATAGCGTTAACACTCCCCATTCCCCAATCACCACCATCGGTAGATTGAAAACCATCTACGTAGGCTTTAGCCAAATCTGCGGCCAAATCCGGGTCTTCGCCCATGGTGCCGTCAAAACGACTCCAGCGTGGTTCAGTGGCCAAATCTATCTGAGGAGATAAAGCCGTAGCAATACCCAAAGCTCTATATTCCTTTGAGGCAATTTCACCAAATCGCTTCATTAACGCTGGGTCAAAAGAAGCAGCGATACCCAAAGTACCAGGCCACATTGAAATATCTCCTCCGGCTCCGGCATTAAATTCCGCATAGGAATCGCTACCATGTCGTGGGTCTGAACTTGTATTTACTGGAATTCCCAAATACAGACCTTCCGCAAAAGCTTGGGCATTATTGTTCCATTGTGCTGAAACTGCAGGAGTCTCTACCGAAGTAATCAATACATGACGTAGATGGTCATCGGATAAGAATTTCTTCTGCTCGTCTGATAGGTCGCTAGCGACTGCCCCACTTTCTGCAAATGATTTGCCACCGTAAGTTGATGAGCCAAAACCGCGGCTCCTGCCCGGTAATGATTGATGCGAACTGTACAACATCAATCCCGCTATATCTTCAAGGCTCATTTGTTTTGCTAAATCTACAGCACGTTCATTTGCGGGTAAACGCCAATCTTCGTAGGCATCCAGGCTTCCATTCTTGTTTAAGTCTTTAAAAGCATATCTGTCAACTTGCAATAGTTTCACTCCCGAATCAGGGTTGTAACCCAGTGTTTTTCCACCTTCATTTTTTACAAGCGTAAAATCGCCTTTGTTTTCCTCTGTAAACTTCGGGCTGCAAGCCACAGACAATATAACGGCAGCATAACAAAATGCAATAAGTGTTTTATTCTGTATTTTCATCTTTTTTATTTTTAGGGTACTTTCTAATTACTGCTTACCAGGTCAAACAACTCCTTATCTAGTTGCGGCTTTACCTCGCAAGTGTTGTCTAAATGCATGGTAGCTGTATTTGAACTATTATAGGCAGGCCATGTGGGTAATCCCGAATGGTTGGGATCTCCATTTTTTGCAAAATTAATCCAGGCATTGCTGACTTTGTCTGCTAAAACATGCGCGGCTGCCCCGCCACCTGTCATATTTTTACCTCGCTCAATATTGTCAAAAACGAAGGGTAATTCCATACAGTGCAGTGATTTGTATTTGCCATCCCATACAGGAGACTGCCAGGTAAAAAGATACATATAAACCGGTGCACCATTTTGAACCTTCGATTTTGCGTTTGCCTGAACAACTGCTCCGGGTCGGAACATAGTATCCACATCCAGCAGGTCTTTTGGGTCACTATCGTTTGGATAGGCCTTTTTTACGGCCTGTATATATGCATCTGCTTTATCTTTGTATTGCTCCTTAATATGTTCCATTATTTGTTGTTCAGAAGCTTTGACAAAACGCATATTTGCAAAAGGAGCAAATTCATTTTTTGTGGTGCCTAACATTAACGGAATATCTTTGGAAAGCATAAAAGCTTCCTTAGAAAAAAGCTGATAAGGTAGGTCTTCACCATCACGACTGGGACCCCAGTTGAGGCCGAAGCCCATAACAGGTTTTCCATCTGCCTTCATTTTTTCCTCTATGGTCTTTAATGCGCTAGTGCTCGCAGCACTCAAAATCTCAAAAGGAATTTTCTGCAGGCTGTCTACCTGATTTTCATTTAATCCAAGATTAGATAGTACCTCTGCTGCAATGGCCTGTGTTTCGTTTTTTTCCAACATAGCAGCACGGAAAGACCCACTTTGATTTATGGCTTTATGAAAAAGACCTTTTGCCTGTGGCATAGCCATTAGTGTATTTACCTTCGCACCGCCACCAGACTGACCAAAAATGGTTACATTATCAGGGTCACCTCCAAAATTTTCAATGTTATTTTTTACCCACTCGAGTGCCGCTACCATGTCAATAATACTGTTATTGGCAGAATGCTTGTATTTCTCTCCGTAGGCAGATAGATCTAAAAAACCAAGGACATTCAGACGATGGTTTATGGAAACAACCACCACATCTGCTTTTTTACTCAGGTTCTCTCCATCTGTAGATGGTAATTCCTGACTGGAACCAGCTGAAAAACCTCCACCGTGGATCCAGAAAAGAACTGCCCTTTTTTTACCATCGTCAATACTTGGGGTCCAAATATTGATCCTCAGGCAGTCTTCATTTGGATAACCCCAGTCATGGTCAAAAACAAATTCCGGTTCATCGTTAACTTCCGTTGTAGGCGTAATAAGGGGCGCAACCGGCCCGTACATCGTTGAACTTCTAACACCTTCCCAGGAATCAGCTTTTGACGGAGGCATAAAACGTTCCGCTTTGGCATAGGGAATTCCTTTATAGATAAAAGTGCCATCATGTATGTACCCTCTAACCTTACCTGATTCCGTATTGGTTACTGCGATATTCTCGCCAGTAATGACTTCCTGTGCAGAGAGACTTATCGCCACAAAAAACATGGCCAGGCCTGATAGTTGAAGTTTTATTTTGTTCATTTTTTTATGTTTAGTGTTGCTGTTCTTGCTTGTGTTATTTAAAACCAATTTTCTTAATTCCTTCATGGCTTATTTTGATAGCATCAATAGGTTGCAGGCCATCAAAGGTCATATCCTGCTCTACCATATAGTATATCATACCAGATAGCTTTTTCTTCTCCAGGATACGGGCAAAGTCTATTTTTCCTTTACCCACTGGTGCAAACCTACCTTTCTCATCCATGTCCTTTACATGCCAGATTTTGAAGCGCCCGGGGTATTTTTCAAAATAAGCAACAGGATCAGCACCTGCTTTTGTAACCCAATACAGGTCCATTTGAAAGTTTACATATTTGGGGTCAGTATTTTCTAATAAATAGTCTATAGGAACAATTCCATCTGCATCTTTCTTAAATTCAAAATCATGGTTATGGTATAACAACTTAAGTCCGGCTGCCTCGCATTTTTTACCTAGTGTGGTTATAATTTCAGCAAGATTGGCAGCGCCGCCGGTCATACTCATCGTCATGGTTTGCTGGTCATATTTAAAAAGGCCCATAGGTGGTACAGGTATTACAAAATACTTAAAGCCTGCTTCCTTTACGTCAGCAATCATGGAATCTGCATTTTCCATGGTTACAGATCCCTGATGGGTACTAATTGGTTTTAACCCGAGCTCGTTGAGCAATTTTTTAAAATCGGAAGGAGCCATACCATAGAATTTACCGTCCTTGTAACCCGCTGCTTCAATATTTTTATAACCTGCCTCTGAGACTGCCATAAGGGTAGCCTTGGCATTCGTAGCCATGTCATCTCGTACCGTATAAAGTGCCAGACCTCCGTATTTTTGCTGGGCTTGACTAAAGAAAGACCCCCCTAAAAAAAAGAGGGATAAAAAGATTTTAATAAATGTAGTTTTCATAAGATTCCAACTTTTGTTGATTAAATTAATTGAGTATTAAGTGTAAGGGACTGGACTAGTTCGGATTCAGTTTTATGCATGTTCTTCATGTTCAATAGGTTCTTTATTCTTAAAGCTATATAGATAAGGTGCTTTGTGGGCGCCCCCTGTAAACAATTTTTCATGCCTCTTTAAAATATCAAGGCCCAATATTTTTCTTTGAAAGGTTGTTCTGCGTAGTTTCTCTCCAAGAACAGCCTCATATACGAGTTGCAATTCCTTCATGGTAAATTTTGAAGCCAATAAGTTCATGCCCACTAATTTTTTCTCCAGATTGTTCCTCAGTGTTTCAAGGGCTTTTTCAACTATTTTCCCGTGGTCCATCATTAAGGGAGGTAATTTGTCAACAGCATACCAATTAATAGAATCAGAAAGCTCATCTGGTTTAGGTTCCACATTGTTATAATTAATCAAAGCGTAATAGGCTACAGAAATAAATCGGTCTAATAACCAATTTCCCTCTTCCACCACATGATCGTTGGCTTCTAAAATGGTACGCATGATATCAGGATCTGGTCTGGATAAGTCCCCAAACGTATGAAACTGTTCCAGATAAATATTATCCAGTCCGGTTCGTTCTTTTAAGCCTCGTTTAACAGCATCATCCAAGTTTTCATTTCGCCTCACAAACCCGCCAGGCAGGGCAAATAAACCGGTATTGTGGTATTCAAGGATTAGAATTTTTAATTGTTCTCCATTAAAGCCAAATATTACAGAATCGTAAGCCAGGTGGGGAATATATTCGTCAACGCTAGGTAGAATTTTGCTCATTTTATGCCCAACCAGGGTAATTTTCTTTCAAAGAAATGATAAAATATCAAGAAAAAAAAGTATTATTGTAACAAAATGAGACAATAATATAACTTTAACACTTTATCCCATGAAAACAGCCGCGATTTTTTCTATGTTCTTAATGCTTTTATGCTCTTTTGGAAAAGCACAAAATAATAATGCATTTCCTGTTCAGGTTATGATAGAGAATGGCATAATTGAGGGTAATTATGATACGCATACGGGTATTCAGACTTACTTTGGTGTACCTTTTGCCAAACCCCCGATTGGAGACTTAAGATGGAGGGCTCCACAACCTTTGGACAATTGGGAGGGTGTAAAGGAAACTAAGAAATTTGGACCACGCCCTATGCAAACAATGGTCTTTGGGGATATGAAATCGCGTTCCAATGGTGTAAGTGAAGATTGTCTGCATCTTAATATTTGGACACCTGCAAACAGGAATACAAAAGACCTGCCTGTGTTGGTCTATTTCTATGGCGGGGGAAATGTAGCGGGTGATGCGTCTGAATACAGATATGACGGCGAAAGTATGGCCAAAAAGGGTATGGTTGTGGTTACCACCAATTACCGCCTCAATATATTTGGATTCATGGCTCACCCGGAACTAAGTGCGGAGGCTCCCTATAAGGCTTCTGGCAATTATGGTGTGCTGGACCAGCATGCCGCCTTAAAATGGGTTAATAAAAATATTGCTGCTTTTGGGGGCGATCCTAACAAAGTTACCATAGCGGGGGAGTCCGCAGGTTCCATAGCTGTAAGTGCCCAAATGGCATCACCACTATCCAGGGATTTGATTGCTGCTGCAATAGGGGAGAGTGGTGCTTGTATTAATCCTACCTTAGCCCCCGTTTCTTTAGAAGAAGCTGAAAAAATAGGTCTGGAGTTTGCTCAAAGCGCAGGATACCCTTCTATTGAACAGCTTAGGAAATTAAGTACACGGGACATCTATGAAATTTATAACGAATCAAAGCGATTTGGTTTTCCAATGGTGATTGACGGTTACTTCTTACCAAAAACCTTACCTCAGATATTTAATGCTCAAGAGCAGGCTAAGGTTCCTTTATTGCTTGGGTGGAATTCAGCTGAGATTCCCGGAATGGCATTTATGCAGGGACAGGCTTATACAGAGGAGAATTACGTAACAAAAGTTAAGGAGACATATCCAGATACCCATGAAGAAGTTTTAAAACTATATCCCCATAGTTCCGTTCAGGAAATAGAACGATCTGCTACAGAACTGGCCTCTGACCGATTTATTGCATATAGTACCTGGAAGTGGTTCGACCTGCATCGTAAAAATAGTAACCAGCCTGTTTACAGGTATCTTTACAGCAGAATAAGACCGCCACTTAAAGATCAGAATTTGGAACCTGGTTTGGCAGGAGGTACCGTAGCCAAAAATTCTGATGCTCCAACAAAACCTGAACCTATAGGCGCCTCCCATGCCTGTGAGATAGAATATTGTATGGGAAATTTACAGCTTGTAGATGACTATGCATGGACCGAGGATGATTTCAGAGTCTCAGAAACCATGCAGAATTATTTTGTCAACTTTATAATGAAAGGAAATCCAAACGGGGGAGATCTACCTGAGTGGCCCTATGCGGAAGCCAATGATAAGACACCTCCGGTAATGATACTGAATACGGAGAGTGTAGCTAAAAATGCAGAAAATGATGCCCGCTATGAGTTTTTGGACAAATCTTATGGAAATTAAGTAAGCCGGTTTTTTGTTTGAACTATTGACTTAATACGCCATTCATTTGCCGGTACTCAAATCTGAACAAGAGTTCTTTATTTCAGGTTTTTATTAAAAAACTCAATGGTTCTTTTCCATGCTAATTCTGCCGCTTCTTTGTCATATCTAGGAGTGGTTGTATTGTGGAAACCATGATTGACATCGGGGTAGGTATAGGCTACGTAATCCTTGTTATTTGCTTTCAATGCCTCTTCATATGCCGGCCAGCCTTCATTCACTCTCTTATCTAATCCGGCAAATTGTAACATTAAAGGGGCATTAATTTTATCAATATCTTCTTTGGGTTGTCCACCGTAAAAAGGCACTGCAGCTGAGAGATCCGGTACTTTTACTGCCATCATATTGGAGATCCATCCCCCAAAACAAAAACCAACAACACCAATTTTACCACTACAGTCCTCATGAACCTTTAAGTATTCGTAAGCAGCAATAAAATCTTCCAGCATTTCATTGCGGTCACGCTTTCTTTGCATTTCACGGCCTTCATCATCATTTCCCGGATATCCGCCAAGAGGAGTCAGCGCATCAGGTGCCAGAGTTATAAATCCCTCTAAAGCTGCCATTCTTGCCGTATCTTCAATGTACGGATTAAGTCCCCTGTTTTCATGAACAACAACTATGCCTGGCAATTTTTCCTTGGTATTAACAGGTTTGGAGAGCAGACCTTTAATTGTTCCTCCTCCTTTTGGAGATTCATAATTGATATAATCCGAATCCAATCTGGGATCATTGGCTGGTACCAGCATAGTATCCTTGTAATTGGGCATCATAAAGCTCATAAGTGAAGAAATAGTAATACCACCTACTGCATAAAGAGATAGTCTTTCAATAAATTCGCGTCTTTGTAATTTGTTATGTGCATAATCATCATATAAGTCAAAGACTTCTTGTTTAATGTCTTCTTTTTTAAGTTTTTTCATAATAGTGATTTTATTTACTGCAATAAACTTTTCATAAAACTTTCTTTGTAAGCACGTCCAATAGGAACCTTAATACTTCCATTCAAATAGACCAGGTTTCCGATTATTTTTTCAATTTTTGAAGTATTTATAATAAAGGATTTATGCGTTCTGAAAAAGTGTTGTCGACTTAAATTTTCTTCCCAAAAACGAAGGGGTTCTGAAGATAAGAATTTTTTTTCAGAGGTTACGATTTCCGTATAATCCGCATCAGATTTAATATAGATAATATCCTTGACGGCGATTTTTATATGTTCATATCCCGATTTGATAAAGATTTCTTTGCGATTTTCCTGATTATGTGAAAGTGTTTCTTGAGTTTGATATACAATACTCTTTGCTGGTACTTTGGAGACTGCTTTTACAAAACGCTGAAACGAAAAAGGTTTCAGTAAATAATCTACAACATTAAATTCATAACTCTCCAGGGCATAATCCGAGAAGGCAGTTGTTAAAATAACATGGGGTGGATTCGGTATAGTTTTTAGAAAGTCTATTCCTGAAATCTTTGGTAAATGAATGTCAAGAAACATAAGATCAACCGAGTTGGATTTTAAAAATTCCATAGCCTGGATGGCAT
>CBDUGN010000078.1:0-14461 GCA_965366915.1 uncultured Eudoraea sp.
TTGATCGTTGCCTGCGTTGTAAAGTTCAATAAATCGTGCTTCTGAATTATTATTAGGATCCGCTATCTCAGAAATCAATATATCATCAGACGTCATAAAGACTTTTGTGTCTTCACAACGATCACTGGTCATATCCATATCGTTCAATCCACGAATTATTAGTTGGTAATCATTATTTTCCCTATAAAGTACTGCAGTTACTGATCCATTCCCAAAAGGGAGTATTTCATTATGGAAATCAGAATAACCACTATTTAATAATTCAATCATACTACCATTACAATTTGTAAGATTCCTTATTGTCTCCTCCTTTGGAAGAGCATAAGTAAGGTTTTGTTCCTCTTCTATAACCTCCAGACTTTGAAGTTCTACCAATGTGCTCACCAGATTTTCGTTAAGTTCTTGTATCGAGGTAATTGTCGGAACTATTTTACTAACAGGTTCGCATGAAATAAGCAGATGGTCCTTTACAGCAAGGGCCGGCAACCTTCCTATACTTAATTTCCCAAAAGAAGTGAATACGCCTCCAAGTTTATAAACACCTTTGCTTTTGCCTAAATAAAGACCCTTAAGTTTAATATAGACTTTACTTCCCATTTCATAAAATAAATAAGAATCCCTAAGGTCTATTTCTATTTGCAAGCCTGAATTTGGGCTTGTCGGATCATCTTGTATATGAATTGTACTAAAAAAATTTCCATCCTGATCTGATGATATAACATAACCAGCAATTACAAAATCTTCCTGTATTTGTATAATGTCTCCTTGATATAAATTTTTGACTTCATTAAAAGTAATATTCGAAGTTAATCCATCATTACAAGGAGTTCCCTGGTTCTTAAAATCTGCATCCTTTACGCAGCTGAAAATAAAAAGAAAACAACAATATTTAACTAAAAAAACTGGTTTACATTGCTTTCCCTTTTTCATTTTAATAGCTATAATAGTTAATTTTTGACTCTATTTTATTTTAAAAGCTTATGGCAAGATTCAAAAAGAAAGTTCTTCCATAACCAAACCAATACTTCGGCCCAAATGATGGATTACCACTTAGACTGTCCTGAACTAATTGTCCGTAATTACCATTCCTATTTTGTTCATAACCTCCGGTTCTAAATACAGTGTCGAATACATTGTTGATACTGGCAAATACACTTATGTATTTTCCATTTAGTAACCAGGATTTACCACCAACCAGATTTAATAGATAGATATTCCCCAAAGGATTTTGTTTTAATAACCGATCTGCATATTCCAAATTAAAATTTTCAAATTGTTCACCTGTATCAGGATTTAAATAAAAACTCCGGGTTCTTCTTATAATTGATATACTGCCATAATTATCCGACAAATAGTTCATTTTTGCACCAATCCACCAGAACTTGGGGTCTCTGTATTCTACTCCAAACGAGAGAGCTATTTGGGGGCCATTTGGCTGTTTATAGTTTTTAATTTTAGCTATTCCTAAGTTTTTTGTTCCTTCAATAGATATTAAATCCTCTTCATTCCCTGCAGTATCAAAATTTATGGCCAGATTGGGATCACTGGCATAAACATATTTCCCTAACGCAAAGGCCCCGGATAAATTTACAGATGAAGAAAGCTGATAAGACAAACCCAACTCAACACCCATATTTAGCTTATCAAGATTGGTAATCACCTCTTGTACAAAATCTGAACCAACTCCGGCATCAACAAAGAAAAAATTAACATCAGTAAGTTTTTGAAAACGGGTGTAAAAGCAGGTTATTCTTCCCATAAAGTTTGGAAACCTGGTGAAGTAGTTAATATCAATACTTGTAATTTTTTCTTTATTTAAATTAGGTACAATTTCATTGTTCTCTCTTGGATTTATAAATGAATTGACTACCAAAGGGGCTCTAGTTAAGAGTATTCCATTTGTACTAATCCATTGTCTCATATTTAATTTGTAAGTAAATCCTCCTTTGAGCCCATAATTACTGAATTCTATGGGATTGCTTTTCCCCTGTGAACTTTCGGGGAAGCGTTCGTTCAAAAAGTGTCCGGTTCGTTGGTACCTGGTATTGGTGTAGTGCGCCGCCAGAAAAAAGTCCCATTTACTTTTATCGACACGCAATTGGGCAAAAGCGTCAAATACCTGGTAAATGAGAGTATAATCATAATTAAAAATATCTCCTTTACCCTTTTTCAATTCCCCATCCAGATCATTTCGAGTACCAGAAAAAGGGTCTATATCTAAATGATAATCTGCGCCCAGTAGGTCTTGAATTTTGGCGAAATTATCCGAAATAGTACTTCTAAAAGACATATTCATGTCTACAGTGAACACCTCATTGGGCATAATATTAAAGGTAGTATTGAACGTCAATTGTTTATCCGAAGCAGTATCATCGTATAAGACATAAGCAGCCATCCCATTTCCAGAGTTCCTGGTATTTGCTTTGTAGAGGTTTTCCCATTGCAATTGCGGGTCTAATAAAAAGGCCTGTTTGGCCAGATCTGCATTTAAAAAATTTGCTCCAACAGGACTGTTTACATAAAAGCTGGGTAAATACCTATAATAAGTGGGGTCCGGATTGGGAGCGTTATAATATCCTATTCTACTTTTTGCAAAGCTGCCAAATTGATATGATATTGCTGCATTGATATGTAGATTTTTAAATTTACCAAAATAATTAAGCATAAATAGCGGTTCCAAAATTTTACGTTCCCTGGAATTGCGAAAGTGGTCATTCTGAAATCCCCAATAGGGATTGTACCTATTGCCCACTAAGTTATATACCTCCTCAGTCATAGCTGCAGAACCACCACGGCGATTGGAAGAAAGAATGCCAGTAAAAAGTAAACTATTATTGGTGTTGAATTGATATTCCATTGCTCCATATATGGAAAAGGCATCATATAACGTTCCGTTTACAAATCCTTCCTTCGCCCATCTTCTCGATGCTGCAAGAGAATATAAAAAATCACTTTTCTTCTTTCTAGAGGTATAACTTGCCATGATACGTCCCGAATAAATGCGATTGGAAAGAGAACCGGATAATCTAATCCCCGGTCGAAGACCTGACGGTCTTGTGTCTATATTTGTAACCCCGAGAAGTCCTCCAAACCCATAAGGAGATGATTGCAATCCCAGGTTAAAATCCTGGTTCCTTGTTACATCATTTAGACCACCCCAATTGTTCCATTGCGGCCTCCCGTCACGAAGTTTATTCATAACGACGCCATTTATTAGTACACTCCCATTTCGTGAGTCATAACCCTTCACTTTGAAAAATGCTTGTCCAAAATCAAAGGCCGCACGATTTAAAAAGACATCATGCGTGGCGGTCAACATGCCTAAATTTCCTCCCTCTGGTTCCCCATTAATTTGGTTATCGGTTAATGTTACTAAAATTTCATTTTGATCAATGGAAAAGTCCTTTTCAATTAATATTTGTCCCAACTTTAATTCATCTTGAGAAATATCTACAGGCAGCCTTTTTTCAATATATTCCCTGGCTCTAATTGATAATATAAAATCCCCTTTTAAAGCAGTAACAATTTTAAAGCTCCCATCAATAGCTGTAATTACCTTTAAAGAGGTTCCCTCAATTTCAATAGTTGCATGAGAAATTGCATGAAGACTTTGCGCATCTCCGATACTTCCGCTTATACTTATTTGTTGTCCATTAAGTACTTGAAAAAAGAATAAGAGAATAAAAATACAGTGGATAAATCGCATTCAAATTTTCATAAGATTCAGACCGAAAGTATTCTTGCCGGCTGCATTTTGCTTGCGGCATCCGGGTATAAATTGCAATTGGAAGCAGGTTGAAACTAATTTGGAATACTAACCATTATGGACATAAAACGGATGTTTTTTATTGGCTTGCTGATATCAAATATGGCACAAGCACAAAAAAAGGATCGGTTTAGCATACGCACCATTGCTTTCTACAATGTTGAAAACCTTTTTGATACTGTTAATGATTCATTATTCTTTGATGATGAAATGACCCCTGATGGAAATTATAACTGGACTTTGGAACGTTATAGTATTAAAATCACCCATATAGCTGAAGTGATCTCAAAGATTGGGCAGTCAATTACGCAAACTTGCCCCGATATAGTAGGTCTTTGTGAGGTTGAAAATCTGAACGTAATAAAGGACTTAATAAATCATCCGTTTCTGCGAGCTTATGACTTCAAAATTATTCATTATGATTCTCCGGATGAAAGAGGAATAGATGTAGCTTTAATATATAAAAGCAACAGATTTATTCCCATCTCATTTAAAAGCCACAGACTTCTGATATTTAATGATTCTGATCAACGAGATTTCACCCGGGATCAGCTTGTAGTAGAGGGATTATTAGAAGACGAGGCATTCTATATCATAGTTAACCATTGGCCCTCTCGCAGTGGCGGTGTCACAAGAAGCCAACCCTACAGAAAAGCTGCCGCGAGACTCAATAGAAGAATTATAGATTCTGTGTTGGAACTCAACGTTGATGCAAAAATAATATCTATGGGGGATCTTAATGATAATCCCTATGATAGCAGTATAAAAAATACCCTGACATCCTCTGATAGGCAGAATGAAAAAAGTCCGGCTCTCTTTAATCCCATGCAATCCCTTTATAAAAAAGGTGACGGTTCTCTCGCTTATAGGGACCAATGGAATTTGTTCGACCAAATTCTACTCTCAAAAAATTTGATAAATGAAAATAGGAAATCATATACATTTTGGAAAGCCGGTATCTATCATCCCGCATACTTAAGAAACAAAACAGGGAATTATAAGGGCTATCCGTTTCGGACCTATGTCGCCGGAAGTTACCAGGGTGGATATAGTGATCATTTCCCCGTCTATGCTTTTTTAATAAAAAAAGTAGATTAGGACCTACTCCGAAGTGGTTATTTTAATATTTCTCCATTTCACCTTTATTCCCCCACCATCATGGATTTGGAGTGCTATGGAGCCTTCCCCCGCCCCAATCTTATCGTCTTTAATAGAAACCATTTCCACACCATTCAGCCAGGATGTAAGCTCATCTCCGGATAATTGAATTTTCATTTTATTCCAGGCCCCTTCTTTTAGCACACTCTCCTTTTCAGCACTGGGTTTAATTAACCAACCCCGGCCATAGGATTCATAAACCCCTCCCGTATGATGGCCTTTTGGTGCCACTTCAACCTGCCAGCCACTTACCTTTGTTCCATCAATAGTAGACCTTATAAACACCCCACTGTTACCATCGGCTTCCTGCAAAAACTCCAGGGTAAGCACAAAGTCTTTGTAATGTTCATCTGTTGCGAGATAACCATACTGTGCGTCGGGACCACTTTCAGAAACTAGAAGTCCATCCTCTACATACCATTTTTCAGTACCATAGATGGTCCAACCGGAAAGATCATTTCCATTGAATAATGATTGCTCCTGTGCTAGAACCACAAGGCTAAATAACAGGGCTATAAGACTGTTTAATAATTTCATAATTATATATATTGATTAGTTAAACCACTGATTCCAGGGAATCCTGCTTAAAATAAGTACCAGGCCCAGGCCATAAAAAATGCCGATTGCTTTAAATTTTCTTTTGGCCTCCATGAACTTTTTATGGCGAGACCAGCCAATTGTAATTAAAACTATCGCAATTATGTTTATAAATGGATGTTCTACAGCCAGTAATCTGGCCGCTGAATTTAAACCTCCCATTCCAAGTGTTTTAATTGCTGATAACCCATTAGATGAAACAAAAAACAAGATTAGACCCAAAACTAATTGGATATGTGAAAGTATCAGGGTAAAAAGACTTATCCTAAAATCCTTTTCCAATGTAAACATTCTGTTGCTCATTAAGCCTGTAATTGCATTAGCCACGGCAAGAAAGAGAATTGCCAGAACCACGTAAGCCAGGTAAGAATGTGCTGTTTGTAAAATTTCCATTTTATTTATTTTTTCTAAAAATACGGATTTCTGAG
Organism: uncultured Eudoraea sp.; assembly: GCA_965366915.1. GTDB lineage: Bacteria > Bacteroidota > Bacteroidia > Flavobacteriales > Flavobacteriaceae > Eudoraea. Next base: position 5,950 of record CBDUGN010000078.1, read on the forward strand.
AATTAAAAAACCCCGGCAAAAATGCCGGGGTTTTTCTAAGGAGTTTTTGATATCCTTAATTAAATATATAACGCAGTCCAAGTTGCATTTGCCATCTGGAAGACTGCAATCCCGAATCGTCTAATTCAACGATATTAGGAGATCCATCATCATTGATAACCCCGTCATTAATATCGAAGGTAGGTGTATCACCTGTAGATACAGTAGTAAGGGGGCTTACATTGCTTCTAACAAATTTTTTCTTACCCCAATCCTTGTTTAACAAATTCGTGAAATTGAAGATATCTGCAGAAATTTGGATAGTATTTCGTTTCCCTCCAACATCAAATGAGAAATCCTGAAGAAATTTTAAATCAATTATATTACTCCATGGCCCCCTTGAACCATTTCTTTCGGCATATTGCCCTCTTCTATTTCTTAAATAAGAAACACTGTTTATGAAGGTATCCAATTGTTGCCATTTGGCAGCCTGTTCAGCAGGATCCCCGGCAAAAACAATTTCGTCCTGAGATGCTGGAATATAAATCAGTGCATTGTCCCTGGAATCATCATTCAACAAGTCGCGTCCTTCTCTATAGGTAAAACTGTAAGGTTGTGACTGTGATCCGTCATAAAACACGCCAAAAGTAGTTTTGACATTTTCATTCCATCTTACTTCATAGCTTACATTGGCTGTTACTCTGTTCCCGAGGGCAAAATCTGAACGGGTAATCGGTAAATCGGAATTTTTACCATTAACTGTTTGAATGTTTCTCCATTGAGAGCTATTCTGTGAAGAGGTTCCATCAAAAATCTTAAATGAATCACCCCATGAATAGTTAACCTGGCCGGCAAATCCATTCTCAAAAGGTTTTCTTAAGGAGAATGTAAAATTCGTTGCATCACCACCCCCCGTATTTGAGGCTAAAATAATTCTTCCATACGTATCGTCTATTTCATCACTTCGGTCGTAGAAAGGTCTTTGGTCTGCTCCTGAATAGAAACCTGCTGGTCCTCTAAGATTCAGGTTTTCATAATAAATATCAGTAATTACATCCGTATACAAGAAATCAGCCGAAGCAATCAATCCCCAAATAGGAAGTTTCTGGTCTATTGCAATATTGTATTTAAATACCTGTGGTAATTTAAAATCTTTAGCGAGTAAATCAATATTTCCACCTACTCCTCCTGTTCCGGGAAGAGGATCTTTAAACTGATTATTTACGTCTGGTTCAAAAGGCTGATCAAATTCAAACATAAATCCACCTGTTATCCCATTATTGTTATAGGTACCTCCGGGCCATACCAAAGGAAGCCTGGATGTAAATACGCCTAATCCCCCCCGTATTTGGGTGGTACTGTTTCCGTTAACATCCCAGTTAAATCCAACTCTGGGAGCAACCATAGCGGTTGGGCTTATCGACTGACCCACTCTGGCACCTTGTAAATCTTTACCGGCTGCTTCCAATAAACCAACGGTTCTTGTATTAAAATCCTCATTTACTGCTCCATCAGACCAATAAGGCACATCTACACGGAAACCAAGTGTTGCCTTTAAGTTGTCTGTAACCTGTATATCGTCCTGTACATAAAGACCTAACTGGAAAGTGTCGAATTCTGAAGCACCGTCTGATTCATCACCTACTGTGCCATCTCCAACTAAAGAATACCCATGTTGGTAAACATCGCTATTTTGGATAGTTAAAAATTGGTTCAGCCCGCTAGAGAGGAGGATTCCATTATCGTCGAACTGATCTTCAAAGGTGTAATCCCCATAATTGAATGCAAAGAACAAGTTTTTAACTTTAGCAAATTCCAGGTTAGTACCAAAAGTGAATGTGTGCCTCCCCGCATAAACATCAAAATTATTGGTAATTGTAAATACATCCTGATCCAGCAAGTTGGCTGTGGAAAAAGGTTCTGCTCCAAAAGAAATTGTACCTCCGCCATCTTGAATATCTACAGTTGGGAAAGGGACTCCTGCCGGGTCTCTGTCATCTCTTACACGGGTATAACCTAAAACTAGGTTATTGGCAAACTTATTCCCATACCTTGAACTCCATTCCAGGGCAGTTGAATTAGTGGCCGTTATAAATTCTTCTGAACCATTGATAAATCCAATATTTCTATTCCCAGAACTACGTGCTTCAAGATTCTCAGCTTTGACGTAACTATGCCTTAAAGTAATTTTGTGATCCTGGTTGATATTCCAATCTATTTTTGCAACCAGTTTATTACTTTCAAGCGTTCTTGTATTATCATCAAAGATGCCCGGGTCATAACCATATGTAGATTGGAGGAAATTAGAAAGTCCGTCTATATCTGCAAGTGATGACCTACCTGTATAATTGCTAAAATTAAACGGCTGTGGTGTTTCTTCATTCTGTCTTTCGTAGTTGACAAAAAAGAACAATTTATCTTTAACGATAGGACCCCCTATTCTTAGTCCATAGGTGTAGGCACTAAAATCTGATACTTTTTCTCTTTCTTCTCCATCTCCAACCAAACCGGGAGGTGTTTTACCCACAAGATCCTGATTTCTCATGAATCCGTAAACAGAACCACTAAATTCATTAGACCCCGATCTGGTAATAGCGTTAATAGATCCACCAGAGAAACCAGATTGCCTAACGTCAAAAGGTGCAATATTTACCTGAAAGGTTTCAATAGCATCAACAGAGAAGGGATTAACCCCGGTTTGACCCCCATTGGTGCCTGAACCGGCAAGTCCAAACACGTCATTATTAACAGCTCCGTCAATATAAATGGCATTATACCTGTTGTTCTGACCAGCAAGTGAAATAGAAAAACCATCATTCCCTTCGGTAAGCTGGGCCTGAGGAGTAATTCTCACAAAATCTGCCAGGGATCTGGATGCAGATGGCAAGGTCTGAATATCTCTCTGGGAGACATTAGTTTCCGTACCAGTCTTACTTGAACTGAAGATACCACTGCCAGTGGCGGTTACCACAACTTCATCTAAGGCTGTTGCCGACTCAGATAATCCGGTACTTATTGTTGTAGATTGTCCTAAAGTTAAGTTTACGTTTTCCTGAACATAATCGTTAAATCCAACATAAGATATAGTAATTCTATAAGGGCCGCCAGATCTCATATTTGATATCCTGTAATAGCCATCAAAATCCGTTGCAGCACCATATTTTGCTCCTGTAGGAACATAAACTGCAACTACTGTTGCCCCAGGTAATGGTTCACCAGTGTTATCAGTTATTTTACCTCCGATAGAAGAGGTTGTAACTCCTTGTGAAAATGCCATAGCTGACACTAAAAAAGCAATTAAGCCAAAGTAGATTTTTTTCATTTTACTAAGTGTTAATTTGTTTTTGATTAATCCCGCAAATGTGCTGTATATAAGGCACATATGTGTTAAGGTAATGTTAAAAAACCAATAACAAAAGTAACGCAAGTTTGGCAACAAATAAATAAAAAGTGGGATTATTTATGGGCAGATTTTTTCGAATTAGAATAGTGCTAATTTAATCCTTAAAAAAATGCAAAAGATTCAGCGTAGAGCTATCGTGTTTGGCAATTTCTGAATTATTGATGTCTTTCAATATGGTGGATGCGAGTTGTTTCCCAAGCTCCACACCCCACTGATCAAAACTGTAAATATTCCAGACAATGCCCTGTACGAATATTTTGTGCTCATACATGGCGATTAGCATCCCTAATGTTTTGGGGGTAAGTTTTTCTATTAACAGGGTATTGGTAGGTTTATTTCCTTCAAAAGTTTTAAAAGGAACAAGCTTTTCAATTTCATTAGCCGCCATTTTTTTAGCTTCTAATTCCTGCCTGACCTCCTCGGCGGTTTTGCCATTCATTAGCGCTTCAGTCTGTGCAAAAAAATTAGCCATCAATTTATTGTGATGATCAGAATCTCCGTGCAGTGATTCCTTAAATCCAATGAAATCTGCAGGTATTAATTTTGTGCCCTGATGTATTAACTGAAAAAAAGCGTGCTGCGCGTTGGTTCCCGGTTCACCCCAAATAATGGTTCCTGTTTGATATTCTGTAAAATTCCCATCGCGATCCACACTCTTGCCATTACTCTCCATCATACCTTGCTGTAGATAGGCAGAAAATCTATTTAGATATTGCGAATAAGGTATAACGGCCTCTGTTTCGGCTTCGTAGAAATTATTATACCAAATACTTAAAAGGGCAAGTATCACCGGAATGTTTTCATTAAAACTTGCAGTCCTGAAATGCGTGTCCATTTCATTTGCGCCTGATAATAGTTCCTGGAAATTCTCATATCCTATTGCCAGTGAAATTGACAGGCCTACTGCACTCCAAAGCGAAAATCTTCCACCTACCCAATCCCACATGGGGAATACGTTTTCATCTGCTATTCCAAATTCACTGATCTTTTCAGCATTTGTTGAAACTGCCGCAAAATGTTTGGAAACATCATTTTCTGTTGCGGATTTTAAGAACCATTTTCTTATTGTATTGGCATTGCTAAGTGTTTCCTGAGTAGTAAATGTTTTGGAAACAATTACGAAGAGTGTAGTCTCAGCATTCAATTCCTTCAATATTTCATGGACATGGTCACCGTCTACATTACTCACGAAATGAGTGCGCAATTGATTTTTATAATACTTTAGAGCCTCGGTAACCATTAAAGGTCCCAAATCTGAACCTCCAATGCCAATATTTACAATATCTGTAAACTTTTTACCGGTAAATCCCTTCCTGTTTCCATTGATTATCTCCTCAGAGAATTTACGAATCTGGGCTTTTACCTGATAAACTTCAGGGATAATATTCACCCCTGATACCATGATCTTTTCTGTTTCTTTTGCTCTAAGAGCAGTATGAAGTACGGATCTTGCTTCTGTTTGGTTAATAAGGTCACCATTGAATAGTTTTTCAATGGCATCTTTTAAATTTACTTCTTCTGCAAGTTGAATTAAAAGTGATAAGGTTTTGTCTGTTATTCTGTTCTTAGAATAATCAATTAGAAATTCTTGAAATCTTAATGTAAATTTTGTGGCACGTTCCTTATTTGCTCCAAACAGATCTTTGAGATGTAAACTTTCTGTTTCTTTAAAATTCTCATCGAGTTGTTTCCAGGCTGATGTGGTTGTTGGGTTAGTGTTCTTTAAAGGCATTGAGTTAGTTAAGAGTTAGCAATTCTTCATCGGGTTTTTCCGAAAATTCAATACAGTCTAATTGTACTTTTTGAGGAGCAATAAATTCAAAATAATCCATTCTTACGTTTTCAGGAAGCGGTTCTGCTGCAGGAAGTTTTTCCTTAAAGGGGTCAACCTGGCGGCCATTTTTCCAAAAACGATAACACACATGTGGCCCCCCTGTGTTTCCCGTCATGCCGACCCATCCGATAACATCTCCCTGTCTGACAAATTCTCCTCTCTTTACCTTTTGTTTTCTCATATGCAGGTATTGGGTACTATAGGTGCCATTATGCCTGATTTTTACATATTTCCCATTCCCTCCCTTTCTCGTAGATTCGGTAACTGTTCCATCGGCTGTTGCCATGATAGGCGTGCCAACGGGCGCTGCATAATCCGTACCGCGGTGCGGTCTTACCTTGTATCCATAGTATCGGATTCTTCTCTTTAAATTATAACGAGACGAAATTCTGCTAAATTTCACTGGTGCTCTTAAAAATGTCCTTCGCAAATTGTTTGCTTCGTCATCAAAGTAATCGATAATATTTTTTAGGGAATCAGATTCGTAAGCGAAGGCGTATAATGGTGTGCCATTATGCTCAAAATAGGCAGCTTCAATGGGTTCAGCTCCTGCATAAATTGAATCGTTTATATACTTTTCCTTATAGATAACCTTAAACTTATCTCCCTTTTGCAACCGAAAGAAATCTATAGTCCAGGCATATATTTCCGAGAGGTCATTGGTAACGTTATAATCTATTCCCTGATCCAATATTGCCTCTGAAAGAGAAGTTTCAATTATCCCTGCGGCTTCTTTTTGTACATATTTTACCTGCATACGATCTTTATAGGCAAGAACGGAATCCCGAAAGTCAACTACCGTGAAGTTTATAAGGTCGTTTTGATAAATAAAAACCTGGGCCCCCTGAGTAGTATCTTTTGACTTCAGAATAAGATAAGGTTTGCCTACTCTAATTTTACGCACATCAAATGTATCCCTAAAATCCTCAGATAATTTAGCAATTTTGGGATAGTCCACTTTATTTTGAATCATTAACTCTCCAAAACTATCCCCGCGTTTTACTGTATCCCTTACTACTAAAAAATCCTCAAGATTAAATCCGAATTGTTTATCCGCAGATAATTCACTTGAGACGGCTATCTCATCAATCTCATTTACTTCTTTGTTGGTTTGAACTTTTTTACAGGAAATAAAAATACTAAGTAATACTAATGTGCCCCAATACTTATACATTGTCAGTTTTCAATTTTTTCAGGGTTAAAGATATGGTCCACCCATTGTTTCCCCCAATTATTTAACTCTTGTTTTGAATACAAATTTGGAAAAAATACAACCTTTTGAAAACTTGGAGGCAAATATTCCTTCCAATTAGTTCCCCCGGTGGCCTCAATTGAAGTGTTCTCTGTATTTAGATATCTATGGGCTGATCCCAAGTGCATCAACGGCCAATTAATATTTGCATTTATGTCCATTATTTTTAACGCCTCAATAAGCACTTTATTATGTTTGCTCTCTTCAGGCAAATTTAAGTATTTGTGATATATCGTATTGTTTTTCAACTGTTTGGCAATCCGAATAAATCTAGGTGTATATCTATATTCAAATTGTTTAAGTGTTAGTGTCTTCTCTCCGGTCCTCTTGTCAGTCGCTCCCTTTTTCCAATAGATTTGTTCATATAGTTCTTCAATACTATTATTTTCAGAAAAATCTTTCCTTCTGGAGGAAAGGACTAAATGTTCCAGGGGCGTAGCATATATCTCAATAGTTCTATATTGAGCAGATTGAAATCCACTTGCTGGCAACAAGGACATTCGATATTGGAGGAATTGTTCACGTTCCATTCCCCGAATCATAATACTAAAAGAAGAAATTAATGCTTTGTAATAATTATTTATGCGATTTAATTTTTCAATGAAGAAATCCACATTTTGAGATTTATCATCTACAATTTGTTTTTCTTCGTGAAGTATAAGCTTAAAATACAGTTCTGTGATTTGATGATACATTATAAATATTTCCTCATCAGGGAAATGTGTTCTGGGGACTTGTAAACTCAATAGTGTATCCAGGTGAATATAATCCCAGTAGGTGAGATAGCGTTGGTACAACAAACCATCTAAATAGGAGCTTAAATCCTGACCTGAATCCTTATATTTCTCTTTTAGTTTTAAAATTTGGGATTCTAATCGCTCCTTATTTTTCATACTTGTTTAGTCCATTATTATTTTGAACTGGTGCTTTAAACCATTAAAGCCATCTAAATCTGCAGAAATTGCCCCTACTACCAGATTCGCTTTAATTCTTATTGGTATTTTGTTCATATCATTTGACACCCATAAGGCTAAACTTTCCTTCTCTTTAAAAACACGACCAGATTGAACCAAAGGTTGAAATTTAAGGCATTCTACTTTCCCAAATTTTGTTTTAAGTATTTCTTTGCCCAAATACCTAAGTTTAAACTTATATATACCGTCACGGTCATAAAGAACTTTTAGCTCTACAGCTTCTCCTTGGACCAAATCATCAAATTCATAGTTATTTCTTAAATAATAAAATGCTGAAATAAGATCCTGGACACTATCCTGCAGCGTAAAATTAAGTTTTTTATCGTTCTTTTTATCATTTAAAACTGCTACATCTTTGTTATGATCAAAATTTATTTCCACATCCTTGGTGTAGCCGCCCTCATATAACTTTCTGACAAACCGGTAGGGCTTACCGTCTTCTTTGTCAAAATAGCTTTCATAAGTGTCATCAACTTTAAAAAATAAGCTGGCAAAACCTGTTGTTTTTCCCCTGCCCACAACATGATAAACAGGAATACTATCTACCTTATCATTAATCAGGTGCAAAGTGGCATAGCTTGCATTTAAAAAACCATAGTGGACTCGAAATTTCAACCATTCTCCTGGTTTAAAAGCTGAGACCTTAGCAACTTCCTCAGGATCCGTATTGCTGTTATTTTTGTATGATTCAACAACGGCATATTGACCGGTCAGTGACAGGGTTATAGCGGCAAAAAATAGAATAACGATCTTTTTCATGTCTAATTTTCGATTTAAAATTATCAAAAAAGAGTTTAAATAAACCTTAATTTACAATTACATAAACAAAATTTATTCCAAAGTATTGTCTTGTAACTTTCGTTCTGTTAATCCTGCTCTTATTGAGCGGATTGGGAAAACTCGTCAATTGCAACTATTTGAATGGGGTGTTGGTAAGAAAAGCGACAGAGAATTAGTCTTATCTTGTCTCATTTCATTTTAGTTCAAAAAAAAGCCCCGATTAAGAAATCAGGGCTTTTCCTAAATAACCAACCAAACTTTAAATTATGAAAAACCAATACTTAAAGTTA
>CBDUGN010000079.1:0-14394 GCA_965366915.1 uncultured Eudoraea sp.
AATTAAGGGATATGAAAACTATATCAGAGATTTCCCAAACGGATCACATGCTATAGATGCCAATTTTAAGTTAGCCCAATTGTATTTTGGGAAAGGAGATAAAGAAAGGGCACTTCCGGCATACACTTATGTTGCAAACAGTGGCGCCAGTGAATATTCAGAACAGGCTCTTGCCAGGGTATGTGAGATTTATATTGGAAATAAAGACTATACCTCTGCACTTCCATTCCTTCAGCGATTAGAATCAATTGCGGATATTCCGCAGAACAGAACATTTGCTCAATCAAATCTTATGAAGGGGTATTATGAGCAAAAGAATTATGACCAGACCATTGCTTACGCCGAAGAAGTGCTGGAAACAGAAAATATAGACAATAGAATTAAAAGTGATGCACAAATCATGATTGCAAGATCTGCTATTGCTACTGGAAATGACGAAAGAGCAGAGATGGCTTATTCCGAAGTTTTGAAAATTGCCAGTGGAGGATTAGCGGCAGAAGCTTTATACTATGACGCTTACTTTAAGCAAGAAGCCGGATTTTTTGAGGCATCAAATAATTCAGTGCAAAAATTGGCAAGAGATTATGCAGCCTATAAGGAATGGGGGGGCAAGGGTTTGATTATTATGGCAAAGAATTATTATGCCCTGGATGACGCATACCAGGCAACCTATATCTTGGAAAGTGTAATTGCAAATTTTGGCGATTATGATCAGATCGTGGCCGATGCAAAGGGAGAATTAGCCATAATAAAATCGAAAGAAGCACAACGAAATTCATCCATTGTTCCGGATGGCAACTAAATAGTTAAGAACATCATATGCACAGGGAACTAAAAATAACGATAATCGCTTTAATAAGTCTGGTGCAATTCTTATCGGCACAAGACGAAAAAGACATTGGTACGGAAACAGTTACCGTAGTAAGGCCATATTCACCAACAGTTTCAGATGCCTTCAAGGTCAAATCAATACCAAACCTAAATGATTCTATCGTTCTTCAAAAGAAGAAAATTGATTACAGCATTTTCTCCATTCCTGTAGCATCAACTTTTACTCCGGCCAAGGGTAAAGCATCTGCTGTGCAGAAAGCCAAACCGGAAAAATTATATAATTCCTATGCTTCTGTAAGTCTTGGAAATTTCAGCAATGCCCTCGCAGACTTTTATACAAGCCGAGACATAGACAGGGGTAATAAAAGAGTGGATTTCGGACTTAATCATCGCTCCTCGAGAGCAGACCTGGAAGATGTATTGCTAGACACCGATTTTTACAATACAAAATTGAATGTTTCATATAGCCAAAAAGAACGGGATTTGAATTGGCGCACTGATATTGGATTTCAACATCAGAAATACAATTGGTATGGGCTTCCTGAAAGCATATTTGATGAAGCCACAATCAGTACAATTGATGAAAGGCAAAACTATTTTGGCGTTGAAGCCGGTGCTCAGCTCCAGATGGAAGAATCTTTTTTTTCAGGTGGGGAAGTATTATACCGAAGGTTTTGGGATGCTGTTGATTCCGGTGAGAATAGATTCTTGCTGAAGCCAAAATTTCAGTTTCCTGTTTCTTCCGAAATGGTGACATTAAACGTTATTTTTGACTATGTAGGCGGGAGTTTTAAAAATGCCAGTATTAATAGCTCAACAAACCTATTGGGGATAGATTACGGGCAGATGCAACTTGGCGCAAATCCTAATTTAGTCTTATCTGGGGATAGATATACCTTAAATTTTGGGGTTTCACTGGTTTATGGTTTAGACACAGAACAAAGTGATAGTAATTTTTATATATATCCTCAAATAACAGCCTCATACAGATTGTTAGATGATACGGTTATTGCCTATGGAGGGGTAGAAGGGGGATTAGATCAAAATTCATATTATAGTTTTGTAGACGAAAATCCTTTTGTATCACCCACGCTTACAATACTCCCTACAGACAGACAGTATGATGGATTTCTGGGAATAAAGGGGCAATTACTATCTGGTCTGAGTTACAACGTAAAAGGATTCTATAGAGCAGAAAACAGAAAACCCCTTTATAAACTAAACCCTCTTAATGATTTCAGGGATGATGACAAAGGATATTATTACGGGAATTCATTTGAAATATTTTATGATGATATTAAAACCCTTGGGTTATTTGCTGAATTAAATTTGGATATAAACAGGGATTTCACGCTTGGGTTAAACCTTGAACTATTTGATTACAATACCGAAACCAATAATCCTGCATGGAATCTTCCTGATGTTAAAGGATCTTTACTTCTGGATTACCAGATTGGAGAAAAATGGTTTCTGGGGGCAAATTTATTTTATGTAGGAGAACGTCAGGATTTAAGTGCTCAGGTGGTAGAAAATGTTCTGCCGGCAGATTTTCCTTCTACTGTGATAACTTTAGATAGTTTTTTCGATGCAAATGCCCATGTGGGATATCATTTGAACGAACATCTTTCCGTTTTTGCCAGGGCAAATAATATTGCAAATAATGCATACCAGCGGTGGGCAAATTTTAGAGTACAGAGTTTACAGGTGTTAGCCGGGGTATCCTACAAGTTTGATTTTTAATCCACTTTTTAAAGAATGGAGTTGAATTTAGATCAATCATCTGCTAAAGACACTCTTAAACGGTATAAGCGCTATACTTGAGGAATATTTCTTATTTTAGGATAAAGTAATTGCCTCATACTCTTTTGGTTGCAAAGAATAAATACAGCTCGTTACTCGCCTTCTTTTGGGGCAGTATAACTCTGCTGTCTCAGAATCTGGTTCAAAATCCCAGTTTTGAGCAGTATGATGCATGCCCGGCGCATCTGGGCAATTTTGAATCCGATGTCACCCATTGGAGTACACCAACAAATGGTTCTACAGACTATTTTAACAGTTGCAGCACTATTATGGGTACACCTGAAAATTTCAATGGCACACAACCTTCAGATTTTGGCAAGGGATATGCCGGACTTTATCTATATGCCCCGGATGATTATAGGGAATATATACAAGTACCTCTTACTCAAAACCTGGAGAAAGGTAAAACCTATCAGGTTTCGTTTTATGTTAGTCTTGCAGAACGTTCTGATTTTGCCGTAAAGGATTTTGGGGTATTGTTTTCTAAGGAAAGATTATCCATTGATATAAAGAAAGAACTTTCCAAAATGCATAGGTATAAAATTGTAGGTAATACCTATAATTTTATGGAAATTGGATATACAAATTTTTATAAAGACACCAGAGATTGGGTATTGGTAAGCACCAGATTTGAGGCCAAAGGGACCGAAAATTACATGATAATCGGCAATTTTAAAAATAATGCCGGCACCAGAAAGTTTAAGACAAAAAGAGGAGCAAAACAAGGCGCTTATTATTACCTGGATATGGTTGCCTTACATCCGGCGCAATTATCCGAAACCATAGTGAATTCAAGACCCGATGCAGATCTTGCGACGGAAAATTATGAACTTGATAAAATCCATATTTTTAAAAGCGTCCTATTCAATTTTGATGAATTTAGCTTATTGGATTCCGCCAAAACAGATATTCAAAAAATTTATAACTATCTGGATGCAAACAAGTCCCTTCAGATAACAGTTGATGGACATACGGATAATATTGGTACTCTGGCTTATAATCAGTATTTGTCAGATAGGCGTTGTTCAGCCGTTGCTCAGTATTTAATAGAACTGGGACTTTCAGAAGATAGGATAAGTTGGAAAGGTCATGGTGGCATGGTGCCCATAGCAAGTAATGACACGGAAGAGGGTAGGCAAAAGAACAGGCGTGTAGCATTTGTTATTTCCAAAAAGGACTAATTCTTACTTAAAAAAATTGCTGTACATTTAGGCATAAACTTAATAACTTTTAAATGAAAACTATTTTTAAGAATTTCGGCCTTATAGTGGTATTCTTTATATTTTCTATTGGATACTCGCTTGAAATCTGTGATACATATAATGCTGAACCCGTTTCTGCTATTCTTATTAAAAAAAAGAAGTGGACTGGAAGTTGGGACTATTTAGTTAAAGATGTGCCGCTGGAGTATAGTTCCGGGATATTACATGTTTCCAAAAAAAAGAGGGTATACTCCGTGCAATTGGAAATGCCGGGGGGTAAACTGCCTGCGGATAATGTAAAGGTCGATAAAAACAAACTCACATTCTCAGTGGCAATAGAAGGTAGTATGGTTGATGTTTCCCTTCTTATGGACGGGGATTCATTTAGTGGTGAAAGCTATACACCGGACGGTACTTTTATGCTTGTAGGAAATCGACGAATCTGAAATTTTATAGGCTAATTAATATCATACCTCCTGCTTTAAAAGCTTGGTAATAGTGCCATTAGGAAATCCCTGAAATTACTGCAGAGCAGGTATATATAGACGGGATACCTCAGGCGGGAGACTTGCCTCATTAAATCTTATAATTAGTATCATTAAAAAAGCCGAAGTACTAGACTTCGGCTTTTTACTTTATTATAGGGCTATTACATACTTAGACTAAATGGAACGGCAACTCTGGTAGTGCCCCAACCCATTACCATATGAACTCCACTTTCAACTTCTTTGAATGCAATTGAAAATGCTTCCAGGGAATCACCTCCTGTAGTCACCGATGCTTTTGCGCGTGCTACATCTGCAGACTCATCGTAGGAATAAGCACCCCACTGATTTAATTTGCTATTTAAAATTACAGTCCATTCAGATTCTCCCGGTATTGTAAAAAGGGAATAAGTACCTGCTTTCACAGCAGTGTCCCCAAACATCATGTCTTTATAAAGTGTAATTTCAGCAGCTTCGTTAGCACCTGTTCTCCAAACTTTACCTTGGGGTGCAAGTTGAGAGAGTGATCTATCTTTTAACTGTGGCCTGCTATATACAACCTTTATCAACTTATCAGATACTTTGTAACTGGAAGGATATGAAGCAATATCTGCCGGACTTTTATCCATTCCGCTAAAATCCTGTGCGTAAATCTCACTTGTAAAAACTATGGCTAGGGCCATAATAGTTAATGTCAAAACTTTTTTCATAATTGTGTTTGTTTTTAAATTCGTCAAATCTAATTAGTAAACCCATAGAGGTCTTATAAAAAGTCGTTAAAATTTTAACTGCTTACAATATGTTTGTTCAATAGGACTATTTTTGCGGCTTTGATTAATAATCATATCAATTATGATTAATTTAATTACAATATGAAATAAATATGCTTATATATGTTTCATTTTAATTAATTAATAGACATCTTTGACTAATAATTGATATAAATTTAAATCAATGTGTGGAATAGTATGTGCATTTAATATAAAGGAAAGTACAGCAACCCTGAGACCCCAGTTATTGGAAATGTCCAAGAAAGTTAGACATCGAGGTCCTGATTGGAGCGGAATCTATGCAAACGAGAAGGCTATATTGGCCCATGAACGTCTTGCAATTGTAGACCCTGCATCAGGTAAACAACCCTTGTTTAGCGAAGACCAGAAACTGGTTTTAGCTGCCAATGGAGAAATTTATAACCACAGAGAATTAAGAAAACAATTTGAAGGATCTTACAATTTCAGTACAGAATCAGACTGTGAAGTTATTCTTGCTTTATACCAGAAAAAAGGGCCTGACTTTCTCGACGATATGAATGGAATATTTGGTTTTGCAATTTATGATTCAGAGAAGGATGAATATTTTATTGCCAGAGATCATATGGGTATAATTCCATTATATATTGGCTGGGATAAAAATGGAACCTTTTATGTTGCTTCAGAGCTCAAAGCTTTGGAAGGTACCTGTTCCAAAATAGAACTTTTTCCACCGGGGCACTATTTGCACAGCAGTGAGGGAGAACTAAAAAGATGGTATAGCAGGGATTGGATGGATTACGATGCCGTAAAGGAAAACCAGACAAGTATTGATGAAATAAGGGATGCTCTGGAAGCAGCTGTACATAGGCAACTTATGTCCGATGTACCTTATGGAGTTTTACTTTCGGGAGGTCTTGATTCTTCGGTTACCTCTGCTATTGCTAAAAAGTATTCTCAAAAACGAATAGAATCTGGTGATACCAAGGATGCTTGGTGGCCGCAATTGCATTCTTTTTCTGTAGGATTAGAAGGATCCCCGGATCTCGCTGCCGCTCAAATAGTGGCAGATCATATTGGCACAGTCCATCATGAAATTAAGTTTACCATACAGGAAGGCCTTGACGCCATTAAGGATGTGATTTATAACCTGGAAACCTATGATATTACAACTATTAGGGCATCAACGCCTATGTATCTTATGGCTCGGGTAATAAAATCTATGGGTATTAAAATGGTACTCTCTGGTGAAGGAGCAGATGAATTATTTGGTGGGTACTTATATTTTCACAAAGCACCGAGTCCCAAGGATTTCCATGAAGAGACTGTCAGGAAATTGACCAAGTTACACATGTATGATTGCTTAAGGGCCAATAAATCCCTGGCTGCCTGGGGAATTGAAGGCAGAGTTCCATTTCTGGACAAAGAATTTATTGATGTGGCTATGCGAATTAATCCAAAAGACAAGATGATTAATGGAGAACGTATGGAAAAATGGGTGGTGCGTAAGGCATTTGAATCTTTGTTGCCCGAAAGTGTGGCATGGAGGCAAAAAGAACAATTTTCTGATGGAGTTGGGTATAGTTGGATAGATACGCTAAAGGAAGTTGTTGATAAGGAAGTGTCTGATGAACAATTAGCAAATGCCAAATTCAGATACCCCATTCAAACTCCGACTACCAAGGAAGAATTTTATTATAGATCTATATTTGAGGGGCATTTCCCCAGCGATGCGGCTGCATGGTCTGTGCCTCAGGAGCCATCAGTGGCTTGCAGTACTAAAATTGCTCTGGAATGGGATGAGGCTTTTAAAAATATGAATGATCCATCAGGACGTGCTGTTGCTAATGTTCATGATGATGCTTATGAAAAGTAAATACTTTATTTCAGAAATACTGAAATTCTGTTCATAAAACCTTCTTTTTTATACGAAGTAGCTATTGAATTATTAATTAGTCAGAGGGAAGCACCAAAATATTGGTGCTTTTTTTGTTAAAAGTATTGATCCAGCTAAATATAATTGCAGTTCAAAACACAAAAGTTATACAAGATAACTAGTATACTTTGTAAAGAACCATAAAAATAAGTATTACCACTGCGGTTATGATTAATGGTCCAATTATACCTATAAATATTCCGCCGAATCTAAAATCTTTTTGTTCCAATTTGTCGGTGCTATAAGCAATGGCATTTGGTGGAGTAGATATTGGCAGAAACAACGCGGTAGATGCGCATAAACCTATTACTAGAGGCAATACTACCGGGTCATTAAAAGTCAGGATAATACTTATTGGGATTAATATTGTAGCCGTTGCCGTATTGCTCATAATATTGGACATTATAACCGTTAAAAATCCAAAAGCCGTTACAAGGGCGAAGAAATTAAGATCATATTGCTGTATTTTTTCCACATAAAAGCTGGCAAGACCGGTTTCTTTTATTGCCAGTCCAAGAGCAAGCCCACCCGCCACTAACATTAATGTATCCCAGGGGAGTTTACGAACATCATCCCCGTTAATAATTCCCGTCATCGTTAGCAAAATAATGGGGAGCAAGGATACAACAGAAGCAGGTATCCCATGAACTTTTTCCGTTAGCCATAGGAGCAGCGTAATGCCAAGGACCGCTAGAACTATGCGCTTTTTAACTCTATCAAACTTGTAATTGGTGTCATTTTTGTCATAAGTTTCTTCTTCAAGCTCAATAACTATTCTTTTTTTTCTGGGGATATATTTTTTAGTAAGAAGCAGCCAAAATAACAAAGTCAGGATTATAGCTAACGGAAACCCTACAATCATCCATTCCAAAAACCCAATGTCAATTCCATTGTTATTTAAGGCTTCTACTGCAATAGCATTCGGAGGTGAACCAATAAGGGTGCCCATACCTCCAAGAGAAGCCGAACCTGCAATACCAAGTAGAATAGCTTTTGAGAAAGGGGAATCCTTGTCAAGAGTATTAATAAATGGCAATACAGAAGCAATCATCATGGCAGTAGTGGCCGTATTGGACATGATCATGGAGAAAAGGGCTGTGGTAAGCATTAAACCGAGCAACACATATTTTGGCATTGTTCCAAATCTGGAAATAGAAATTCTGAAAACTTCCCTATCTAATTTTGTCTTACTCATAGCTTCTGCCATAAAAAATCCCCCCAGCATCAGCCAGATAACACTACTGGACCAGGAATTTATGTAACCTATATAATGAGATTGAACATTTGCAGGATCTATTTGGGAATAATAGCTGTTCATTGCAAAAATCAGGAACCCAAATACCAGTAAACCTACGGCAAAGGGGGGGATTGCCTCTGTAACCCATAGACCAATCGACAGGAATAAAAGAAAGAGTACATAGATCTGTGCCTGATCCATGGCAGGTTCATAAAGGGCGTAAGTAAGTGCGAAAGAAAAAATAATACTCAATAGAAAGTAGATAACCCTGCTTTGCACGTCTACTACTTTCTGTATATGAGACATTAGTTTTAATGAAGCCGTTCTGGAATCTGCCATGCTTATTTAATTTTACTAAAGATGGCACAAAAATACACAGTAAAGCGTCAATAAAACCTAACAAATGTCATGATAATTATCAAAACCCTGTTAAAGACTAAATACATCATAAATTGTTGTTAAATTGTTGATAACTTAAGCACTACATATATCCACTAACACTATATTCTATAGGGTATTCCCTATATTTGTAAGATTGCAAAAAATTAAATAAAATACTTAAATTATTGTATGAGCGAAGAAGCTAAAAACAAAGAATATTCCGCTGACAGTATTCAGGCATTAGAGGGTATCGAACATGTGCGCATGCGGCCGTCCATGTATATAGGAGATATAGGAGTCAGAGGATTACATCATTTGGTTTATGAAGTTGTGGATAACTCAATTGATGAAGCAATGGGAGGCCATTGTGATTCTATTGAGGTTATCATTAATGAGGACAATTCAATTACTACAAAAGATAATGGCAGGGGTATACCGGTGGATATCCATAAGAAAGAAGGTATATCTGCGCTGGAAGTAGTAATGACCAAAATTGGTGCGGGAGGTAAATTTGACAAAGATTCATATAAGGTTTCAGGTGGTTTACACGGAGTAGGTGTTTCTGTGGTAAATGCGCTTTCAGATCATTTAAAAGCTTCCGTCCATAGAAACGGAAAGATATGGGAACAGGAATACGAAAGAGGTAAATCACTTTACCCTGTCAAAAGTGTTGGAGAATCAAAGGAAACGGGTACCATAGTGACTTTTCATCCGGATACTGAGATATTTACGCAAACCATAGAGTATAGCTATGAAACCCTTTCCAACAGAATGAGGGAACTTTCCTATTTAAATAAGGGGGTTACCATCAGTATTACAGACAGGCGACAGAAGGATGAAGAGGGTAATTTTGTGTCTGATACGTTCTATTCGGATGAGGGGTTAAAAGAATTTGTTGCTTTTTTAGATAGCAATAGGGAATCTTTAATACGGGATGTAATAGCTATGGAAGGTGAAAAAAATGGAATTCCTGTTGAAATTGCTATGATCTACAATAGTAGCTATACTGAAAATTTGCATTCCTATGTTAATAATATTAATACCCATGAAGGGGGAACACATCTTTCCGGATTTAGGAGGGGGCTTACATCAACGCTAAAGAAATATGCTGATAATTCCGGAATGTTGGACAAGGTGAAATTTGAAGTTGCAGGTGATGATTTCAGAGAGGGCCTTACAGCAATTATTTCGGTTAAGGTCGGGGAACCTCAGTTTGAAGGTCAAACCAAGACAAAGCTGGGAAATAGGGAAGTTTCTTCAGCAGTTAGCCAGTCAGTGTCTGAAATGCTTACTAATTATCTGGAGGAACATCCGGATGATGCCAAAATAATTGTACAAAAAGTGATTCTTGCTGCCCAGGCACGCCATGCCGCTACAAAAGCCAGGGAAATGGTGCAGCGCAAAACGGTAATGAGTATTGGAGGTTTACCGGGAAAATTATCTGACTGTTCTGAGCAGGATCCAAGTTTATGTGAAGTTTTTCTTGTTGAGGGAGATTCTGCAGGTGGAACAGCAAAACAGGGTAGAGACAGAAATTTTCAGGCAATATTACCATTACGTGGTAAAATCCTGAATGTAGAAAAAGCCATGCAGCACAAGGTTTTTGAAAATGAAGAAATAAAGAACATCTACACAGCGCTTGGAGTAACCATTGGTACGGAAGAAGATAGTAAAGCCTTGAATCTGGAGAAATTACGTTACCATAAAGTGGTTATTATGTGTGATGCGGATGTAGATGGAAGTCATATAGAAACATTAATACTAACTTTTTTCTTTCGCTATATGCGTGAATTAATAGAAGGCGGCCATGTCTATATTGCTACGCCACCCCTTTATCTGGTAAAAAAAGGCAGTAAAAAACGTTATGCGTGGAGTGATAAGGAACGTGATGATATTGTTGAGAGTTTCGGAGGTAGTGCTCCAATACAGCGCTATAAAGGATTGGGAGAAATGAATGCTGAACAACTCTGGGATACTACAATGAATCCTGAGTTTAGAACTTTAAGACAGGTAACTATTGATAACGCTACCGAAGCAGACAGGATCTTTTCCATGTTAATGGGAGACGAAGTTCCCCCAAGAAGGGAATTCATTGAGAAAAATGCCGTTTACGCGAATATTGATGTATAACAAGTACCATTTAAAACCAAAAGTCCCGAAGTGAAAGCCTCGGGATTTTTTGTTTAGTATTATAGTATAAGTCTGTGAGCTATTTCTTCAGGCTAATGTTTTAAACAAAAAAGCAGCCCTTTAAAGGGGCTGCTTTTCGTAACTATATGGAAAAAAATTGGGGAATTACTCTCGTTTTGCCAGGATTTCGCCTATTACATTCTCCAGTAACATTCCTTCCGGAGATTCTTTCATGCTCACGACATCTTTGGTCATATCTGTTCCCGGATAAGAAATTGTGTAAACGCCTTCATCTGCTACCCAGCTAAAATCTGTTTTAAAATCGAGGACAGGGCCATTGTATTTTTGGTACCTTCCTAAATACACATCATTGAATATCCATTCTTGTCTGATGGTTTGCTTATTAGTTTCACCTGAGTTAATAACATCAACCCTGTACCAAATACCGATTACCGGATCATTGTTTTCCGGGATTCTGGAACAGTTGCTGGCTAACACAATAGCTACTATCGCCAGGAATGAAAAAAGCTTTTTCAATTTTAGTAGGTTTTAGATTTGGGATCTATGAGTATATCTAACGGCTATATTAAAAGGGGTATTGTTAAAAATCGATGTAATACACTTGAATTAGATATTCTTCGATGAATTGCATTTTATTTTAACATTTTAATAAAAAACTTTAGCCGAAATCCAAAATTTAAAGAAAAAATATATGTAGGTAATGAGTTCTTAAATCTGTTAAAATTCTGTAATTTTGTTAGTCTTATCAATCACTTTAAATATAGTAAATTATGAAAATTACAGTAGTTGGAGCGGGTGCTGTTGGAGCTAGTTGTGCCGAGTATATCGCTATTAAAAATTTTGCTTCGGAAGTTGTTTTGCTTGATATTAAGGAAGGCTATGCTGAAGGAAAGGCCATGGATCTTATGCAAACGGCTTCTCTTAATGGATTTGATACAACCATAACGGGCACTACAGGAGATTATTCAAAAACAGCCGATAGCGATATTGCAGTGATCACATCAGGTATACCCAGAAAACCGGGGATGACTCGCGAGGAGTTGATTGGTATTAATGCAGGCATAGTGAAAACTGTTGCTTCAAATCTTATAGAACATTCACCAAATGTTATTTTGATCGTGGTTAGTAATCCAATGGATACCATGACCTATTTGGTACATAAGAGCACAAATCTTCCTAAGAACAAAATTATTGGAATGGGAGGGGCACTAGATAGCGCAAGATTTAAATATCGTTTGGCCGAGGCTCTGGATGCGCCTATTTCAGATATTGATGGAATGGTAATTGGCGGGCACAGCGATACCGGAATGGTACCCCTTGCCAGTCAGGCTGCAAGGAATAGCGTAAAGGTTTCTGAATTTTTAACGGAAGACCGCCTCAATCAGGTAGTGGAAGATACAAAAGTAGGTGGTGCCACACTTACTAAACTTCTTGGAACAAGTGCCTGGTATGCTCCTGGTGCTGCCGTTTCATCATTAGCACAGGCCATTGCCTGTAATCAAAAAAAGATGTTTCCTTGTTCTACTTTGTTGGACGGTGAATATGGTTTAAGTGACATCTGTATTGGTGTTCCTGTATTACTTGGAAAAAATGGTATTGAAAGCATAGTGGAGATTTCCTTAAGTGATACCGAAAAATCTAAAATGCAGGAGAGCGCTGTAGGTGTTAGAAATACAAACGGGCTTCTAGACGTATAGTTAATACTATTTATTTTGAAATTTATAAAGCATCACTTCTGTGATGCTTTTTTTATGGAGAGTTTAGTTGTAAAGAATTTTTATAGTATCTAAATCCGGCAAAAATGATGAGATTATGATTGTATTACGGTTGAAATTTGATCAGATCAATAAAATAAAGCTTTAAATACAAAGGCCACAACAACTTTCAAATCCAGACAAATACTGTAAATAAATTGTCAGTTCTTAAGGGAAATGATATATTTGCACGCTGTTTACAAATTCCATCAAAAAATCAATTAAACCATGCAGAATAAAGGACTTATAAAGCTATTTGCTTTCTTGTTCGGACTGGTAAGTATCTATCAACTTTCCTATACATTTATTACCGCTAAGGTAGAAAAAGATGCAACCTTGTTTGCTACATCTGCTGTATCTCCCTCTGAAGAGGATTATGTGGCCAAAAGAGAAGCGGTTGAAGCTACTTATTTAGATTCCATTGGAGGAAATCCTATTTTGGGTTATACCAGTTATGACGATGCGAAGAAAAAAGAACTGAATAAGGGTCTGGATCTCAAAGGAGGTATTAATGTTACACTTCAGATATCAGTAAAGGATATTCTAAAGGGCCTCGCGGATAATACTAAAAATCCCATCTTTAATAAGGCACTGGCTGATGCTGATGCTGCCTCTAAGGACAGCGATGAAACCTATATTGAACTGTTTTTCGAAGCATTTGATAATATCAAGGGAGATTCAAAATTAGCTTCCCCTGATATATTTGCTAATAAAAGCTTAAGTGATGAGGTTAATTTTCAAATGACCGATGATGAGGTTAAGCCTATAATCCGTAGGAAGATTGATGAATCTGTTGTTTCTGCCTTCGAAGTCTTGCGTGAACGAATTGATGGTTTTGGAGTTACACAACCCAACATACAACGCGAAGGTAAATCGGGAAGAATTTTGGTAGAATTACCCGGAGCAAGAGATATAGCAAGAGCACAGGACCTTCTTTCAAGTACTGCCCAATTAGAGTTCTGGGAAACCTATGAACCCGGAAATCAAAGTCTTATAAATTTCTTTATCCAGGCCAATGAGCGATTGAAAACTTTGGTAGAGGACACAGAGGAAGATACGGTTGATAAAGAAGAATCTGAAATAGATTCATTGCTCTCAGACGTAACCCAGGATTCTTTAGATCTTGCTACGGAGAGAAATCCATTGTTTGAAAAGTTACAATTAAATGCTCCCGGTTTTGCCGTGGGTATAGCTGCTATTAAGGATACAGCTGAAATAGGTTCCTACCTTCGTATGCCGGAGATCAGACGCTTATTGCCTGCAGATGTTCAATTCACAAAATTTTTGTGGGAGCGACCTACCAAAGATTCTGAAGTAGCATCTTTATATGCTCTGAAATCCAACCGTGACAATACTCCTAGAATTAGTGGTGATGTCGTGAGCGATGCAAGGGACCAATTTGACCAGTTTAACAGGCCGGCTGTGGGCATGGATATGAACGTAAAGGGTGCCAAGCTTTGGGAAAAACTAACCAGTGAGGCCAACCTTAATAATACGGGAATAGCAATTGTACTGGACAATAAAGTATATACAGCACCCGGGGTTTCTCAGGTAGGTGGAATATCTGGTGGTAGTTCTGAAATTACCGGAACTTTTACCGTAAATGAAACTAAAGATATTGCCAACGTGCTAAGGGCTGGTAAATTACCCGCTTCGGCAGAGATTATTGATTCTTTTGTTGTTGGACCTTCCTTAGGGCAGGAAGCTATAGACAGTGGCTTTATGTCCTTTCTGATTGCCATGGTTTTTGTTTTAATCTGGATGATCTTCTATTATGGTAAAGCTGGGATTTTTGCAGATATCGCTTTAGTCTTTAATATTGTTCTCATCTTTGGAGTATTAGCCAGTTTAGGCGCAGTACTTACTTT
>CBDUGN010000080.1:0-14388 GCA_965366915.1 uncultured Eudoraea sp.
CTAAGCACAACAAAACCTAAACTGCATTAAAACGCAGTTTAGCCAAACCGTTGTGTGCAATTTAAGAGAACCTTTTACTAAGAATAATCTGAAAAGAGAAAAAACATAGCTTCTCTATGCTAATAATTCCTTTACTGTTGAAATTTATCGTTACTATTAGACTTAAGATGTAAATCCATTTGAGGAAACGCAATTACAATATTATTTTTGATAAAGTTTTTATTAATTCTCCTTCGAATATCACTTTTTAATTTTCCAATTCTAAAAATATTTGAACTAAAGAATAAAAGTTGAAAATCTAATGATGAAGCACCAAATCCTAACAATCGGGCCTCGATTAATTTCCTGTCATGGAATTCGGAATGCTCAAATGTACTTTCTTCCAAAATTTTAAGAACAAGATCAACATCACTACTATAAGCTACACCAACATGAATTTTAAAACGGGTTTGGTGCGATTGATGACTCCAATTAATTACCTTACTTGTAGTTATCAAAGAATTTGGAATAATAACAGATATATCATCTCTATTCATTGCTTTAGAAGTCCTTAAACCAATACTTTCAATTATTACAACATCGCCATCAATTTCCAAAACATCTCCTACTTCAATAGATCTTTCTGAAAGTAATATTATGCCAGAAATAACGTCATTAAACGTTTGCTGCAATCCTAGACCAATACCGACCAATAATGCAGCAGAACCTGCTAATAATAAAGTAACTTTAACACCAATAGATTCTAACACCAATGCAATGGCTATTATCCAAACCACATATTTAATAAATTTTAATAAGGCATAGGAGCTTCCAGCATCTATTTTACTAAATTTATTTTTATGAAAAAATGCTTTTTTAATAATCCACAATATTCCTTTAGTAACGATTATGATAATTAAAATACTAGCTAATTGAGAAATTTTTAGCGTATAAGTTCCTAAGGTGAAGATTTCCGTTTCCAAAATTTGATGTAATTTTTCCATTCCTAATTAAACTATTGTAAAGCAAATAACGAGTACTTACATCCATTATTTATGGTACGATTAATTTGAATATTTGTAAAAAAGCTTCTAAATGAATAATAAACAGTCATTACAGTCTTTTACTTCACCATAATAAGTTTCCCTGTATTTATGGATAGTTTTAAATGGAAAACCCAATAAATATTTTTTAATGTATGTAACTTTGGTTGTTAATTCACCCATTGAGACACTATGCCTTTTTTCATTGATTGTTTTTCTTTTTACATATACAATTTTCATTAGGTTGCTTTTAGTAGTAATTAATTTTAATAAATGAACATCTATTTTATAAACAGTTGATTACAAAAAACTAGAAAAGATTGACAGTGAAATTTTAAAGGAATACGGAAGTCTTTAATTTTTATATCCTACTTCTTCTTAAGGGTTGATGAATAAAAAATGTATGGTTGCAGACCTTAGTTCTAAAGTAATTAGATCAAGAAATAAATTAGTCTAACTAATTTCTAAAAAACCAGATTATTGAAGATTAATTCTATTTAATTCTCCAATACATTCTTATCCTGTACAATATTTATAATATCAATAAATTGAATGCCAATAACTAATAATCACTGTTAAGGTTATCACAACATTTAGCATTCTTAAGACCACTGATTATAATTAAACTAAGAATATATCTATAACTTAACTATAAACTAATTAGTAAACAATACACAACAACGTGTACAATTAATTACCAGGAGCGCTTGTACTCGGAAAATCTTACGGATTTCCCTAATGGTTCGTTTCCTTTTATTATCTTAAAACTTTACAACATAACTAATCATACACAAACACGTTGTGCTTCATTATGACCAATCAATATTCAATTTTTGATAATCCATGGACAAAATAGCAAACGTTATAATATGGGTGATCATAATTCAGGGAATCTTCCTTGGATTGACCTATATTTTCTCTAAAAAGTCGAAAAGCAATGCAAATAAGATTTTAGGCTTTTTTTTACTGGCCTTTGTTTTTGAAGCGTTGTCAAGTGATTTCTTTCCGTATAATTATGTTGGAAATTACCTTTTAGGTGATTATTTCGGGATTCCTGAGGTTAAACTATTTTTCCCTGCATTATTTTTAAACTACGTTTTAGAAAAACTGGATCGAGTGTTGGCCTATAAAATTTACCTAAAGGTCAATTATTTCTTTGCCATTCTTATTATCTGTTTAACACCTCTAAACATTGTTTTCCATTTAACATCGGATACTTCAATTAGAGACGTTTTTGGAGTAGAGATTACAAATACTATATTTATGACAGCACAGTATTGTGCTTTTGTTTTAACCGTTGTGGCATTCATAATTTCAATTGTAGAGACCTATCGATACCGGAAAATTGTCCAGAATGAGTTTACAGACTTTGGAATGCTCCAAATTAACTGGCTTTGGCAATTTATCTTTATTCTGTTTCCTATTATCGTTCTTTGGGGTTTGGAGTTGGCATACATCATTTCGGGTGGCACAGGTCCTTCCGACTATTTGAGTATTACCTGGTTTTTTGTTTTTGTATTTCTTTACTTCTTCAGCTTCAAAGCATTTAGAAATCCAAATCTTTTTGAACATGTTCCTCTGAACACTCCGCAGGGAAAAAGTGCTAGAAATAGAGGAAAAGAAAATCATCCGTGTACAGAACATAACAGCGCAAGGATAATTTCAGAAATGGTAAATAAGCAATTCTATTTAGATGAAGAATTGACACTACATTCATTTGCCAAAGAAATAAATATGTCTTCAAGACTAATTTCATCTTGTACTAATAAAAACATGGGGTATAACTTTAATGAATGGGTAAACAATTATAGAGTAGAAAAAGCGCTTCAGATAATCAGATCGGATAAAAAAAATTCGCTTTCAATTGAGGGTATTGGAAGTGATTCCGGGTTTAAATCGCGATCTGCGATGTACGCCGCTTTCAAGAAAAAATTAGGACATTCTCCCGGTTATTTCAGAAACAAGTGATGTCCTGAATCCTGTAATCGGTAATGATTTTGTCCTGATTTTTGCAAAAATGATATGGGCTTGTCCTACATCCTGTATCTAGTACATGCTTCATTTTTTCAGTGTTTTAATAACGTATACTTTAGATATGACCTTCTTAACCACGAGAAGTTTAATTCTAAAATTATTACGATATGAAAGCACTATTTCAACCAACAAGCAACTCAAACAGAATTGAGGTTGTTGATGCCTTAAGAGGATTTGCTCTTTTAGGAGTTCTATATGCCAATATTCCCTTTGGAGGAAATCCTCCGATAGAATCAGCGTATGATGAAACGTTTCACTTCCTGTACAATTTTTTGATATCACAGAAATTTATAACCATATTCTCTATGCTGTTTGGTTTTGGATTCTATATCCAGTTTTCAAGAGCGAAGGAAAAAGTGATAAATTTCAACAGCTACTTTTTGAAAAGAATGGGCCTGCTATTTTTAATCGGTTGTCTCCATTCTTTTGTGCTTTGGAACGGCGATATACTAATGTCTTATGCTTTTGGTGGAGTATTCTTATTGCTGCTGAGGAACTGGTCGGTTAAAAAATTGATTATTCTGGCTATCGTATTCAATGTAATATTAACCGGAGCAACATTTATTGGCAATACTGCCCTAGGATGGGCGGTTTATGACTATGATTTTGCCATAGTCACGGACCTTGCGCTCACCAATTCCTACTGGGAGTATTTAAGGATGAATTGGATCACATCGCCCTGGGTAAACTTTTTAAATGACATGCCATTGACCTTGTTTTTCACATTCGGCAACATGCTCATTGGAATGATTTTAGGGAAAATTGGTTTTTTTAATACCGAAAATGGATTAAACCGATTAAAAAGATCGTTACTCATTTTAGGTGTCATTCTTGGAATTCCTGCAAGCTACTGTTTACATCTGGTTTTTACTGGAAAATTGGAGTTGGATCTACCATTATTGTGGGTTCCATTTGCGATTATTGTTGGGATGTTGTTTCAAAGTCTGGCTTATATCACCTTATTTATGGAACTATACAAAGTTGTCTTCATTAATAAAATTTTATCAGGATTTAAATACGTTGGAAAAACGGCTTTGACCAATTACTTGAGTCAATCTATATTTTACCTGATAGTTATTTACCATTGTACAAACCTGTTTCAATTGTACGGAAGACTTTCTGAGCCTGAAACTTATTTGCTGGCAACTATATTTTTTATACTACAATCTATCACCAGCTATTATTGGTTAAAGATATGGCGTCAAGGACCAGTGGAATTTTTGTGGAAAAAAATGAGTTATTCAATCATTAAAATTAGGAAATAAAATACCAAACAATATGATTATAAAAATAATACCGAAGGAACAATATGGATTATATTAATATTAAAACAGATATGTTTTACTAAAATGCAGATGAAATAAGAAATTTTGGAATTGTTTGGATAGGAATACAATAAAAAATAACGAAAGCACAACATCGTATAAAATTAATTACTAGTACTCGCCTACTTACCAAAACTGCCACGGATTTTTATTCAGTTTGTATTTACTAAATTAGTTACTTAAACAACCCAACTAATCTTATACAAAGCCGTTGGCAATAATTAAGAATAACCATAAATCCAATATAAAATGAAAAATTCATTATTTATTCTTCTGGCTTTATTTTTTATTTCTTGTAACGAAACAAACAAACAAGAAGAATTAAAAACGACAAGTGCAAATGGAATTGACATAGAAGCTGAATTGAAATCAATTGAGGAAACTCGGGCTGGTTTTGAACTAGCCATAAAAGAAAAGCGTTATTCTGACTTAAAAAATTTTGGGACAAAGGATATAATTTCCTTAACACCTATTTGTGGCGAATGGGAAGAATATAAAAATCTCAGAGAAAATCCAACTGAATTATTCAGTTATGATAGTTTAGTTATGAGGCCTAAAGAAACCATTATCGTGAGTGATAGTGTTGCGTATGACTTTGGAACAAGTTCTGTCTATTACACTAATGCAAATGGAGAGCCGGTAGAAATTACAGATACCTTCTTAGCAATATTGAAGAAGGATAAAAAAGATGGACGATGGAAATTGCACAGGGAAGTGGCTACCACCAATAAGCTGAAATAGAATAACTATTGCCAACAATGTATAACCGCAATTACGGTGGATTTGACTACCCTTCGGCTTCGCTCAGGGCAGGCTCAAGCGAATCCACTCGGAATTGCTAACGTCTGTGCTTAACCGAAAAACAATAACTTAAAGCCCGTAACTGAAGGTTATACGAGACCGTTAGCCTTCATTCGAGTAAAGGAAAAATCAATGATAAAATTCTTTAGAGGGCGGAGCGATTAAAAAATGTCTTGTAGACAATTTTAGCGAACGAGCCAGCCTGTCGCACAGGCAATAAAACCAGTACTCATGATTAAATTTTTTAGGACCGTCAGAAAAGACCTTATGGAAAAAAACAAAACTGGTAAATACCTAGTAGCATCTCTGCTACACCACCATCTGTGGAAGTTGAATTGATCATCCATATGGTGCAGTCTTTCAGGTCGCCAATCGATTCTTTGGTAGTTTCTAAAAATTCATATACCAAGTTATTCAGGCTGCCATACGCCTTGTAATCCTCTATTTTATGACCTTATTTGATATTTATTTTTTGCATGACATTGGGTTATTTTATCTTTTGCTAATTTCTAAAATTTTTCTTGCAATAAGAGGATATGCACCTTGGTGACTATTGCCTTGATACCCTGTTGAGCTCAGTCCTTTTTTTCTATTTTCAGGAAGTGAAGAATATTAGGATTTATCGTCATTAGCCTTTTTGTTCTTTTGCATAGGTGTGTGCCGATTGCAGTGCCTATGGCTATCCCTAAACATGCCACAACCCCAGATTATCAGTGGCAACTCCTATTGCAGTTCTAATTGCAACTCCAAATGCCATTCCTAAAGCCAGGCTGTTTCCCTTTTTCATTTGTCAGCTATTTTGTTAAACGTATTCTTTGAAATTAATGGCTTACCTATACATTTACCATACTCTCATTTAAAACCGGCGGCGGTATTATATTCCCACTAAAATTTACCTGGTCGAAGTAGTCAAGAAAACCGGCTTTTTTGGCTGCTGCTTCAAGCTGATCTGACAGGTCCTTGCTTGGTAATTTCCAGACTGCCATAAATTGATAATTCATTCGCTCAGCACCAGTGTTATCATTTATGGCACATCCTAATATTTCGGCACCTTTTTCAACCATTCCCATAAGCAATGGGTTAATTTTATTATCGAAATATTCTCTTCGCTGTGATTCTGTCAAATTTAGCCAGGAGGTCTTTGCATTCCATATTTCAGTCAAAATGTAAGCTGCGTTTTGGTTTTCCATATTGTTTTAATTTCAGTTTAAAAATTTGAAGATAGAATTTCAATTATACATAAAGGACGGAGATACGGGACATATCTCCAGACTTTTTTAGAAGCTACCATAGCAACAGTTCTTAATTCATTTGCAAGGTAATTCGTCATTGAATATATCCCAAACAGACTCCCACACGCCTAATTCATTCTTTTTACTCAGCATAACCCATTTAAATCTATTTTTATCTTCCATCGCATCCGCCTCAGTAACTGTAATCTCCCCTGTTCCTCTCATTACAGACCATTCACCAAAATAAATAACCTCGTCTACTTTTTCTTCAATATTCATTTTAGCATTGTTTGCAGTCTCCCATTCATTGTCATTGAAAAACTTACGAATATTTTCTCTTCCTACTATAGAAGATTCACCTTGCGGCATAAAAATGGCGTCTTTAGAATACGTATTTGCACAAGCTGCAGCGTCTCGTTTATTCCATGCTTCAAGAAAGATATCTGTCACCGCCTGAATATTTTCAAGACCCGGACCACTATTCAAAATAACTCCCTGAGGATAAGACGGCGCTTCCACATTGGAATGACATCCAACCAAATAACCCATTGAAAGAATAGATACAGCGCATAGCAATAGATTGAGAGGGCTAATTTTTATTTTTGATTTCATAATATAATAGGTTTTTCAAATGTTATTTGGCCAACAGTATCGTTTCTGATTGGTTCTTATAGCTTATCCATGGTTGGCTCAAGTAATTCTCTATTAATTTACTCTGGTACAACAAATGTTTTTAACATGTTTTTACTTAAAGCGTTTGGCACCTCAGATACTAACGCATACTTGCCAGGTTTCAAATTTGCTGTGAAAAACCCAATATTGCCTTCCTGCATATCATTTACCCCACCCATAAAGGTGATGCCATCCGGTGCCGGTTCTATCAATCCTTTAGGGTCCGCCCAATTCATCCAATTCTCCAATTCTTCGAGATTGGCATTTTCATCTAGCTTGACAAGGTTTATATCATGTCCAACAAAATTTTCATGTACGATTTGATCCTTATAGAATACGGAAAATATGTGTTTGCCAGAACTTATAGAGTCATTAAAAACAATACCATCTGTACTCGAGATATTAATATCAGCATCCGCAATCAATTCTTTATTGCCGGAATCAGCAGGTTTTACCACAATATCTTTTGTCATTCCCATAGAGGTGTGGAATACGCCATTACTCATTTTTACATAACATTCAATAATGTATTTACCCGGTTTTAAATTTATTGTTGTTTCTGCCACCTGATCTGGAGAGAGTAGCCCTGAACCCCCTACAAATACAACTTCACTGAACCACTCAGGAAGTTTTGCAAACTCAGCGTAACCTTCCTCAGTTTTTCCTTCCATAATAAGTTTCATTGCACTATCGAAGACCGGGGCTACAAGGTTTTCTGCGTCCTCAGAGGTCTTCCCTTCCGGGTACTTGTCTACGAGGAAAAAGTGCGTTTGAGGCGATCGATTTTGGTAGCGAAATGTATTCCATCCGGAGGGAATGGTATCGGGCATCTGAAAATCCATATTCTCCGTTATAATTTCTATAACATTCTCTTTGGCTTCAGCAACGGTTTCCCCCTGGGTGCTTTTTTTATCACTTTTACAAGACTGAATGGACAAAAAAGTAAATGAAACTAGTACTACTATTCCAATAAAAGCGGCTTGGACTATAAAGTTTTTTAATGTTCTCATAAAATTGCGTATTTGGTTATCGATTATTACCTAAAAAGTTAATGGTGATTAATAGCCCAATTGCGATAGGAATAAGTTCACCAATTGCATAAAGCAAATATTTGTTGAACCTGCCTTTCTGCAAGGCTTCTATATTCTGCACTACTAATCGTTGTGTGATGTTTTGAAAGTATCCTATCATAATTGGTTGTTCCCGATAGCTTCTCCTTCATAATGCTATTTAAAAGGAGCTATAATAATAAATTCCAACGGTCTCTTATATGCCATGCACAAGCAGGCATAAGATACTAAGTTGCATTTAAAATTATTTTGCTTAATACCAATTATATTTTGCTTATCACTTCAGACATGAGCTGTTCATATTGTCTGCATTAGCTATTTTATTTCCCCTCTAATAGTGAAATGAAATCAGGTTCCTCTTTTAAGCTAAATAAATCGGGATCAAGTTTAATATATTCATAATTACCAAAACCATTATCTATTGCTTTTTTAAGATTTTCAATTGACGCGGCATTATCGCCAATTAAAGCATAAAAACAGGCTGCATTATAAATAATAATTGGGTCGTTTTCGTTTTGTTTAATCCCTTTATGCATTTCCTTTTTAGCTTCTTCCAAGCGGCCTAATCTTTTCAATGTAAAGGCATAAAATTGTCTGGCGCGCGAGTCATCAGGGTTACGCAGTAAATAGGAGGGGTAAAATAATACCGCTCGTTGAATAGTTTTCTGCAGGTTTTCCTTGTCTTCCAATTTTTCATAGGACATCTGCAAATCTCCATAAGCTGAATGGAAATCACCATTAAGATCTAAAACCTTATTGAAATCTCCTATGGCCTCAGAGTCCCTGTCCATCATTCTGTAGAGTCTGCCCCTTATCCAGTAGGCAAAAAAATTGTCAGAGTCAAATGAAATAGCCTTTTCAACAGCTACTAATGCCTCATTTAGTAATTTCTTATTGTAATAAACCAGCCCGAGTGCACTATAAGCTTCAGACGAGGAAGGTTCATAGATAAGTGCCTTCAATGCTGATTCTTCAGCCTTTTCAAGCCATGAGGGATCTCTATCATGTGTTTCATATAACAATCCACAAGCCTCACTCATCCCGGCATAGGCAGTTGCATATTTTGGATCCAAATCTACTGCATTTTGAAAAAGTTCTATCGCTAAAAGAAGATAGCTCTTTGTATATCTTAACAGAAACTCACGAGCTCTTAAGTTGGCATCATGCGCCCCGGCATCTAATGTTGCCTTTTTGCTAAGTGCCACTTTTTCTTTTGGAGTAAGCTCTAATTGTAATGAAGTTACAATCTTTTTAGCCACCTTTTCCTGGATACCAAAAACATCAGCCATCTTTCCACTATAAATTTCTGCCCAAAGTTCAGAGTCTTTTTCGACATCAATTAATTCCGTTGCTATTTTTAAATCGTCCTTATGTTTTCGTACTGTACCTTGCAAAATATATCTCGCGTTTAATTCCCGTCCCAACGATGCAATATCCAATTCAGAATCTCTATACTGCATGGAAGTCCGTCGCGAAGCAATTTCAAGCTCCTTGATTCCCGATAAACGGATAATGATTTCTTCAGTCAATCCGTCACTAAAATAATTACTGCCATTGCCCGGGCTGCTATTCTGAAAGGGTAAGACTACTAGTTTTTTATTGTCCTCACTGAGTTGTTGGTTGGTTGGTTGTGCTAAGGATTTCTGCGTTTCAATATTCTTGAATTTTTTAATTCCTTTTGGGGACAATTCATATACCCAGGCAAATATCAGAGTAATCGGAAAGCCTATAATCAATATAAAGATCAAAGTTTTCATAAAATATGGTGGTGCATTAAACGTTGGAAGAATAATATCAGATACCTGAGCAATTAACCATGCCACTATTAAATAGGTTATCGCTGATTTAAATACCTTACGCCTTTTAAGCTCTGCTGTATATTTTTTTATATTCACTTAACTTCAAGTTAGTTTATATTTAATAAGACATAAGGAGAAATCCATGATTTGGCCGTCTGGCACAACTTGAGCTTAACGCGAAGCGGTTAAGTCGGAAGGAGGAAGAACCAAAATCAATCGACTTACCTAACATTTAAAGATAAGAAATATTTTCCTTGCCGGTAATATAGAATTCCAAGTTCATATACCTTAAAACTTATCAAATTCTCTTTAATATAAGTTTACTATCGGATAGATGTTGGTAACAAAAAATGCCAACGGTTATTATATGAGGTGAATTTCCTGCATAGCAGTAGTTTTAGTGAAGGCAATAATGAGAATTATGCATATTACAGTATTATTCCGTTTTTAAATTTCTTCTTCGAGTATTTCCCTAAGAACCAGCTCCTTTGAATTGTGGAAAATTATTACTGGAATAACCAAATCAAAAACAATCTAAAATATTCCAAAAATTAACCCCAACAAGGTTGCTTTTATAACGTCCTGCCGAGGTATATATGACTCATTCCGAATAATACGCTGGGAATTAATAAAATATGAATTATCCATTTTTGGACCGCGACAGGTATTGTGTAATTTATTCCCTAAGTTTAAACAGCACATTTAGAATCTCAATATTTGGAGCTTCTACAATTTCATAAGCCTCTGGTATACTCGAGGCTAAGGCTGATTTGCGATAAGAATTCAATGAATCTTCAGAATCCCAGATATAGATTCCTCCATATTGTTGAGGTTGGTCTAATTTCACATAATATTTCTGTAAAAGTCCGGGTAACGACTTAAACTGTGACTCCCGTTCTTTGGCTCTTCTTAACAACTCCTCTTCCGGAAGTTTCGATTTCAGTTTGATTATTTGAATTATCATTTTTTCTGTTTTGTCAATTCTATAGTTCAAGTCACTTATTTTGTCTGACTTTAAAGCTCTGAATACGGCGCTGGAAATCCTGCAGGACTTTCGACCCATAATCCAGGTAATTAAAAATAAGGATTTTCTTTTGTAGAAAGCCAGTAATGACCAATTTAACCCAACATCCTGTATTCATTAGGCGTATACCCAACCTTATTTTTGAATAGCCGGGTAAAATGCTGTGGATACTTAAACCCAAGCTCATAGGCAATCTGGCTTAGTGATTTATCATGATCACAAATTTTTTCCTTAGCCACGTCAATGAGTTTGGCCTGGATATGTTCATGGGCACTTTTTCCGGTTTCCTTTTTTACCAGGTCTCCAAAATAATTTGCGGAAAGGTGCTGTTCCGCTGCAAAATAACTTACCGAAGGTGTCCCTTTTTTTTGTGGCTTATCGGACGTAAAATAATCTTCCAAAAGGGTTTTGAAATTTTCAACAATACCCTGATTTACAATTTCCCGGGTTATGAACTGCCGATCGTAAAAACGTACGCAATAATCCAAAAAAAGCTCAATGTTCGCCACGATCAATTTTTTGCTGTGCTTGTCAATAGTTTGTTCCAATTCAAATTGAATCTTTTCCAACAAACTTAAAATCACTTTTCGCTCTTTCACCGAAAGATGCAGCGCTTCATGCGTGGCATATGAGAAAAAACTATAGTCATGGATTTTTTTACCCATATCCGTGCCCAAAAAAAGGTCCGGGTGAAACAGAAGGGCATACCCTTCGGGCTTAAAGCCGGGATCGTAATTAGTCAATTCTATGCTCTGGTTTGGGCCTATAAAAACAAGTGTCCCTTCATCATAATCGTATGATTTTCCGCCATACATCATTTTACAGCCCAAGGCATCCTTTAAAAAAATAGCATAGCACCCAAAATGAAAGGCATCATATCTCTTTTTGGCATGATGACCTTCTGCATTTACTTTCTTAAAGTCAACAATCCCTACCAAAGGATGTAAGACTTCCTGTTTTCGCAAATTAAGGTAATCACTTACCGTATCAACATTCAAAACATTTTTCATGCTCCATCTGATTTTTAATTAAAGATAAGTTATTGATCAACAGCGTATCAAACAAATTGCCCAAAATCAGTAATAATGGTAGGTAAAAACGTAAAGTGGGTAAGTGAATTAAAATGAGTACTTTATACTTTTGGAAGAGTACGATTTTTTTAATGCAAAAATTTTTGGCTCACCCCAAAAATAATAACAAAACATGAATATAAATATCAAAATAATAACAACAAGGGTAAATACCTTCATTCTTCTTGCTGTATTAATTTGGTCAATGCCAAGTGCCTATGCACAAAAAGAAGCCATCCTCCTGCAAGATCAGGGCAGCTTTGCAGTGGGTGGTTCGGTCATATCCAATCCTGGTACTTTTGATGCCATCCAGCGCACGCCTGAAGGGCAGACCTTTCATGGCGACCATGCCTATATCTTTTATCAGATTCCAGTTGATGCTCGAAAATATCCCCTGGTGATGTGGCACGGCTTCGGCCAGTTTTCAAAGACCTGGGAGACTACCCCGGATGGACGCGAAGGCTACCAGAATATTTTTCTGAGACGAGGTTTCAGCACCTACCTTATTGACCAGCCCAGACGAGGCAGGGCAAGCCGCAGTATGGTGGAAGCCACGATCATCCCTACTCCGGATGAACAGTTTTGGTTCAATGTCTTTCGCGTAGGAGTATGGCCCGACTATTTCCCAGGCGTACAATTTGCCAGAGATGAGGAAACGCTGAACCAGTATTTTCGCCAAATGACTCCGAATATTGGTGGATTTGATACGCAGGTAATCACGAATGCCGCATCACAACTCTTTAACAAAATTGGTGAGGCTATCCTGATAACACATTCCCATTCGGGGGGGTTCGGTTGGGCAACTGCTATGAAAAACAATAACGTAAAGGCGATTGTCTCCTATGAACCCGGATCCGGTTTTCCTTTTCCTTCAGGAGAAGTACCACAACCCATAGAAAGTTCAGCAGGCGCGCTGCAAGCCGTTGGAGTTCCTAAAGTGGACTTTTTGAAGTTGACCAGGATTCCGATTATTATTTACTATGGGGATTTCATCCCTGAAAAATATGACCCAAACCCCGGAACAGATGGCTGGCGCGTGCGTCTTGCAATGGCAAAGAAATGGCGCGATATGGTAAACAAGTACGGTGGAGATGTTACAGTCGTACATCTGCCGGAAGTTGGGATCAAAGGGAATACCCATTTTCCGTTTTCGGATTTGAACAATCGAGTGATTGCCGATCTGATGTCGGAATGGTTAAAGGAAAAAGAATTGGACTAACTCAAATAACAAAATGAACCTTCAAAAAATTGGACTGCTTTTTCTTTTTTGCGCTATATCGGAAGTTTCCTTTGCTCAAAAAACCAATACAGCTAAAAATGATTCCAGACCTGGCGAAATGATGGTGAGGATTGCGGAAATTGAAATTTATCCCGATTATGTTGATGAGTACATTGCCCTTCTCAAAGAAGAATCCGAAGCATCGGTGCGTTTAGAGCCAGGGGTCATTTGCATATATCCCTTATTTCAAAAAGAGAATCCCACACAAATAAGGCTTTTGGAGATTTATGCCAACAGTGGAGCCTATGAATCACATTTGCAAACACCACATTTTAAGCATTATAAAGAGACAACGTTGGAAATGGTCAAAGACTTAAAATTGATTGACATGGAGGCGATAGATGCAGAAACTATGCCTAAGATTTTTAGAAAATTGAATTGATTAAATTTACATATAAACCCTTAAAAATTATTCATATGAGAACATTACTAATTGTAATCTTTTTAGTTGTACTAAGCACTGAGTCTTATGCGCAAGATGCTGCAATAGAAAAAGAAGTCATGGAACTTTCAAAAATGAAATGGCAATGGATGTCGGAGAAGGATGTTGACAAACTTGCATCCCTTTTTCATGACAAGTCGAAATTTGTACATATGAGCGGCTCTTGGAAAAAAGACAGGGAGCTCGAAATCATAGAAACCGGAAGCATCTGGTACAAGAAAGCCGATGTACATGATGTAGCGGTGGAAGTTTTTGGTGACGATACAGCGGTTCTTTGGAACCGTATTACACTAATGGCCCATGTGCGCGGTAATGACGTGTCTAATGAATTTACGGTTACCGAATTCTATAAAAAAGAAGGAGGTGATTGGAAATTACTGGACCTTACCTTTAGCAGTGTACGGGACACGCATGAAATAGCACACTAAAAAACAAAGTTTTTAAATTCTACATTACATCCTAAAAAGATATTTTATAATTTAAAGCAAACTTTTAAAATCATGGCAATATTTACATTAAACATCAACGGAAAAACACAGGAAGTGGACATTGACCCCAACACACCAATGCTTTGGGTGTTGCGTGACCACCTTAAATTGGTTGGAACAAAATATGGCT
>CBDUGN010000081.1:0-14313 GCA_965366915.1 uncultured Eudoraea sp.
AACATTTCTGGCATCATCAAATAGCCAAAACCAGAAGGCCTGTTGGAGAAAGAATTAACCTCACTTTCAGGGTTATCTTATAATAAAAAAATCGACTTCTAGAAGTCGATTTTTTTATACCTTTTGCTATAGAATTGCATACTATCTTTAACACTTTGGTATACTATGTCAATTTCCTCATATACAACCTTATTAAAATAACTTAAAATAAGAATGAAAAGACATAAACCATCGCTATACCTCCAATTTATTAGACAAATGGCATCTCTAATCAATTTAATTTTAAATGATTAGCTAAATATCTCATTTAAAACTCTGGCTAAACGCAACCCACCTTTTTGCAATTGTTTCTCCACGATATTCCAATGTTTGTAGCTGTATGAGTAACCCAACTTTTCGCCTTTCTCAACTGAGTCGTAAATTTCATCGGCCAATTCCTGCGATTCCGCTACCCAATCCAGAATTGTCCCTTTTTCTATTTCCCTGATCTGTTCTTTTCCAAGAGCCGGTAACTCTTTTGAAAGTTCGCTATAACTCATTCCATAATCATCAATCATATTTGAGTCCCAAACCCGATGTAAATTGGTGCCTTTTCCAAACCATTGCAGCTGAATGTCATTTCCGCCTTTATCATCTTTACGCCCTGCATGCATTGGTTGATGTAAATCACCAATTAAATGAATCAGCATTTTTAAATAAAATACTTTGTCTTCTTCAGTACTGCTCTCATTCTTTAGTATTTCAATACATTTTTGAATTCCGGTTACTAAATCACCGTTAGGGCTTGGTTTTGCCTCTGAATAATTCTTGCCCGATGGTATGTTTACATAATGCCAGGCTGAGAAATTTTTAAAGGCCCTATCCGACTTAATTTCATCTGCATAATTGGAAACTGCTGCCAGGCTTTGTCCGTTTAGCAATTTTGAAACTGCCCGTTTAGTTTTTCTGTTCAAATGACCCTGAGCTACTTCCCCAACAACCCTATGCCCCGTTTTTGCCCAGAAATTTGAATTACCCAATACCAATTGGGCACATAAAAAAAATACTAAAATTATACTCCTCATAACTATTTTTTTTCAAAATTAAAGAATAGGCATTAATGTATTGTTAAGGCATGGTTTATTTTCATTAAATAATGTCATATTGCACCTATAAATTTTATTGAAGTGATTTTTAAACGGATAAAATCTCCGCTTTTTCGGTATTTGCTAATAATAGCCGTCCTGGTCATTGGGATAACAGCAGTCTTTGTGTTAAGTATTTATTTTGGAGCCTGGGGAGACCTTCCGGACAAGAAATCGTTGGCAGAAATTCAACATCCCAGAACTTCAGAGGTATACACGGCAGATAGTGTTCTGATTGGTAAATATTACCTGAATGACAGACAGCCTATACTTTATAAAAACATACCTAAGCATTTAATAAATGCTCTAATAGCAATTGAAGATGAACGTTTTTATGACCATTCCGGTGTAGATTATAAAAGTTTGTTCCGAGTTGCGATTAAAACCATTTTATTACAAAATGAAGCGTCGGGAGGTGGCAGCACTTTAAGCCAACAGTTGGTCAAAAATCTTTATCCAAGAACAAGAAGTGGAACATTTTTCCTGGCTATTGATAAAATTAAAGAAATGATAATTGCTTCCAGACTTGAAACAATTTATAGCAAGGAAGAGGTTTTGGAGCAATATCTGAACACAGTTTCCTTTGGTGACAATACTTTTGGTATAGAAAGTGCTTCCATAAAATTCTTTGGCAAAGGAGCTAAAAAACTCCATACCGAAGAATCAGCGGTTCTTGTCGGAATGCTCAAAGCTACCTACACATATAATCCGAGAGTTTACCCCAAAAAAAGTTTACAAAGAAGAAATCTGGTATTGAATGCCCTGGCAGAAAATGATTTTATTAAAACAGAGGAAAGAGACAGCCTAATGGCGCTGCCGTTAACCTTGAATTATACAGATTATGATCATAACAGTGGATTGGCACCATACTTTAGGGAAGAAGTTCGAAAACGAGTTGTAAGCTGGTGTAAAAAACAAAATGATCAGGGAAATACCTACAATATTTATACTTCAGGACTAAAAATTTACACAACGCTTGATTATAAAATGCAGGTTTTGGCAGAAGAGGCCATGAAAACTCATATGAAAGATCTTCAAAGAAGATTTGAAAAGAGCTATGGTAATTCAGCTCCCTGGCTTACCAATAAAGCGCTAATCCTCAAGGTAGTTAAGAATTCAACTGCCTATAAAAACCTAATAAGGCAGGGGTTGAATGAGCAACAAGCCCTGGATACATTAAAAAGGAAGAAAGTAATGACCCTGGCTTCATGGGATGGGGAAAAAGAATTGGAAATGAGTTCTGTAGACAGTGTTTCCCATTATATGAAATTTCTGAATACCGGTTCTATCTCAATAGATCCAGGTACGGGTGCCGTTAAGACATGGATAGGTGGTGTGAATTATAAGGTTTTCAAATACGATCATATTTCTCAAAGCAGAAGACAGGTGGGATCTACCTTTAAACCTATTGTATATACCGCGGCATTGGAAAATGAAATAGCACCCTGCACTTATTTTTCCGCTGAAGAAGTAGAATACAAAAATCTGGAGGGGTGGTCCCCTTCAAATTCAGGGAATAAAGATGAAGTTTTTATGAATTATTCGATGAAACAGGCTTTGAGTAATTCAGTAAATACCGTAGCAGTAAAAGTTTTGGAAAAAACTGGAATAGAAAATGTCCTTGATCAGGCTAAAAAAATGGGAATTACTGCAGATTTGCCCAATTTACCATCATTGGCGCTAGGAGCCGGTGAAATAGGTATCGAAGAAATGGCGGGTGCCTATGCCAGTTATGTAAACAAGGGCAGAGCCGCTAAGCCTTTTTTAATACGTGGGATAACCAATTATAATGATTCCATACTTGAAACATTTACCCCGACTATTTCTTCCGTTCAGTCATTTAGCGAAGAAAACAGACAAATTATGTTGGAGTTTATGAAAGCAACAATTAATGAAGGTACAGGTGCCCGAATACGCAATACCTACGGATTAGAAAATGATATTGCCGGCAAGACCGGAACTACACAGAACAATAAAGATGCCTGGTTTGTTGCTATTACTCCTAAAATAGTACATGTAACATGGGTTGGTTTAGATAATCATGAAATTGGTTTCAAGAACACTTCACTCGGGCAGGGGGCCAGTGCTGCTTTGCCAATTTTTGCCCTTTGGATGCAAAAATTAAACAAGGAGACAACATATAATTACATAACCGGGGCCAGGTTTAAGGTACCGGATGCGGTAGTCGTTTCCATGCTTGATTGCGAACCTGTAAAACGAGATGGTTTCTTTAAAAGACTTTTTAAAAATCCCAAAAAGAAGAAAACTAAAAATTTCAAAGAAAAAAATTAGCTTAAAGTTTAATACGCCGTAATTTTGGTAATATTTTAAGACATTAAACCAAAAAAATTGTTTTTTTGTTTTCTTAGAATGGAAGTCAATTAATCCGAATCTTCAAATGAAAATACCTTAAAATATGTCGTTCGGAATATAACACGGGTCGTTTGCAGAAAAGGTAATGCCTACTAAATAAAAACTCAGATCTTTGTATCATATTTTCTTTTAAATGCGATGTTCAAAATTGTCCTAACTCCTAATATCTAATAAATATTTAATGTTTAAAAACCTTACTTGTTTATCCTTCTTTCTTATTTCAATCGCATTTTACGGGCAAGGTGGTATTAAATCGTCTATCTACTACGGTCAGGATAAAACAAGGTCATTTGTTGTCAAAAAAATTGACAATGTCATAATTCCAGATGGTATTTTAAATGAGCCCGTTTGGGAAACTGCCAATAGCGCCGAAAATTTTTGGCAATATTTTCCTTTAGATTCTGTACAAGCCAAACAACAGACTGAAATTAAAATGCTTTATGACGATAAAAACCTTTACATAGGAATTGTAGTATATGCCTTGGGCAAGGATTACGCAATTCAATCGTTAAAAAGGGATTTCAGGGCAGGAAACAGTGATAATATTACCTTGCTTTTTGACACATTTAATGATAACAATAATGCTTTTTTATTTGGAATTAACCCATATGGTGTACGAAGAGAAGGCCTGGTATCGGGAGGTGGAATAGATCGGCGGGGGTTTACTATCACATGGGATGTTAAGTGGAAAGGGGATTCGAAGATCTACGACACCTATTACACTTCTGAAATAGTTATTCCGCTCACTTCATTTAAGTTTAAAGAGGGTGAAACGAAATGGAGGTTTAACAGTTATCGCTTTGATAACCAGTCAAACGAAACCAGTACCTGGGCCAATATTCCTCAGAACCAAAATATTTTCGGTTTAGGTTTTATGGGCAATATGGTCTTTGAGGAACCACTGGGTAAATCCAGGACCCCAATGGCGCTGATCCCTTACTTAAATGGCAGCGCTCTCAAAGATTTTGAGGAAGGTAACACAACTAATAAGGTATCTGTTGGAGGGGATGCAAAAATTTCTATAGGCAATAGCATGAATCTGGATATTACTGTAAATCCGGATTTTTCTCAGGTGGAGGTAGATGACCAGGTTACGAATCTCACTCGTTTTGAAGTTTCACTTCCCGAAAAAAGACAGTTCTTTATAGATAATAATGACCTGTTTGGAAGTTTTGGTGATGCCAGGGACGCAAACCCTTTTTTCTCTAGAAGGATTGGAATTGCAAAGGATACTGCAGATAATACCATTGAAAATAAGATTATAGGAGGTGTCAGATTGAGTGGTAAGCTAACAAAAGGACTACGGCTTGGTTTTCTTAATATTCAAACTGCAGCGGATGAAGAGAATGAGATTCCTTCCAATAACAATATGATGCTGGCCTTACAACAAACAGTTTTTTCCAGGTCTAATATTGGCTTTTTCTTTATTAACCGACAATCTTTTGAGGATTACGATTTTGTTTTGCCAGAGGATAAATACAACCGGGTCCTGGGTATAGATTACAACCTTATTTCACAGGATAATTTATGGACTGGTAAATTCTTCTTACAAAAATCATTTCAACCAGAGAGTAACGGAAAGGATTTAGCCACAGGTGCCCGCCTGGAATACAATTCCAGAAATTACAACATCTCTGGTAAAT
Source organism: uncultured Eudoraea sp. (assembly GCA_965366915.1). GTDB lineage: Bacteria > Bacteroidota > Bacteroidia > Flavobacteriales > Flavobacteriaceae > Eudoraea. Next base: position 5,141 of record CBDUGN010000081.1, read on the forward strand.
TGGTATATATAGGCGAAGATTTCAGGTCAGATTTGGGTTTTGTTAGGCGCACGGATATTTTAAAAAACTTTGTACTGCTTGAACGCGTATTTTGGCCTAGAAATAGTTTTATCCAAAATCACTCTTTCCAGTTCTTTCCAATTTTTATCTGGAGTCCAAGTATGGATTTTAAAAATACAGACAATGAGTTCAGGGGACAGTGGGAAGCCAGGTTTAAGGATCAGTCCAGGTTCAACATAGAATTCTCGAATAAGTATACATTTTTAATTGATGAATTTGATCCAACCGATACAGAAGGTGGGATTCCTCTCCCAGGGAACCAGGGTTACCACTATAATAGTGTTAAAGCTGAGTACAACTCAGATCGCCGGAAAATCTTCTCTTTTTCTGCAGAACCATCTATTGGTCGCTTTTTCAATGGTAACCGCTTCTCAGTGCAAGGCGGAATGACTTTTCGTTTTCAACCCAAAGTATTCCTTTCCATGTTAATGAGATATGATAAAATTGCACTGCCAGACCCCTACCCCAGCGCAGACATTTGGTTGATAAGTCCTAAGATTGAAGTTACATTCACTAAATCCATTTTCTGGTCAACTTTAATTCAATATAGCAATCAAAGAGACAATTTTGGTATTAATTCCAGGTTGCAATGGCGTTTTGCTCCTCTTTCGGATCTTTTTCTGGTGTATAATGATAATTATTTTGTAGATGGTTTTGCACCTAAGACCAGATCCATTAATCTGAAAATTACATATTGGATGAATATTTAGGTTCATTTTTATAGTGAGCAGCCCCATGTAATTTCATTATATTTGAAGGCTTTTCACAATTAAATAATCTTCCATGAACCATTTACCAATAACTGAGGACACCGTAATTTTTGGTTTATTATGTCTCTGTCTTGGATTTGTATTTTACACTTCTTCCATTAAAACCGGATTTTGGAAAAAATTCTATAAAGTTGTGCCAACCCTGTTAATGTGCTATATGCTACCGGCAATTTTAACGAGTATAGGACTTATCTCAGAGGAAAATTCAAAACTGTATTATATAGCCAGTAGATACCTCCTTCCTGCGGCATTGGTACTCATGACATTAAGTATAGATCTTAAGGCTATTATGAACCTTGGTTCTAAAGCACTTATTATGTTTTTAACAGGAACTGCCGGAATTATTGTTGGTGGTCCTATCGCTATCTTAATTGTCTCAATATTTTCCCCTGAAACGGTTGGCGGGAACGATTTTGATGCGGTATGGAGAGGTTTAGCTACAATTGCCGGAAGCTGGATTGGCGGTGGAGCAAATCAGGCTGCAATGCTTGAAGTCTTTTCTTATAACCCTAAGAAATTCGGGGATATGGTATTGGTAGATATCGTAGTTGCAAACATTTGGATGGCCATAATTCTTCTTGGCATTGGTAAGTCTGCAAGAATTGACAAGTGGTTAAAATCAGATACTTCTTCTATTGAAACTCTCAAAACAAAAGTTTCTGAATATACAGCAAAAATTACCAGGGTAACAACACTTAACGACTACATAATTATGTTGAGTTTGTCATTTACAGCAGTTGGGATTGCTCATTTTTGTGGGTTCCATTTTTCAGAATTTCTGCAGGAAAATTTTGAAGTTATCCGCAATAAACAAAAAGCCCTTTCCTCTTTGGGTTCAAAATTTTTATGGATGGTCGTTTTTGCAACGACTGTGGGTATAATCCTGTCCTTTACAAAAGCCAAAAATTACGAAGGTGCGGGAGCAAGTAAAATTGGTGGGTTATTTATCTATATCCTTGTAGCTACTATTGGAATGAAAATGGATTTGGGAAGCTTTTTAGACAAACCCGGTTTAATAGCAGTAGGTCTAATTTGGATTTCAATACATGCTGGCTTGTTGATTCTTGTAGCGAAAATTATCAGGGCTCCTTACTTTTTCCTTGCCGTAGGAAGTCAGGCAAATGTAGGTGGAGCGGCATCGGCACCCATCGTGGCGGCAGAGTTTCATCCTTCACTTACCTCTGTTGGTATTTTGCTTGCTGTTTTAGGTTATGTCGTAGGCACTGCAGGTGCTTATATATGTGCTTTACTTATGGAAATTGCTTCAAAAGTTTAAATTTCCAATAAACTTTATTGATATTTGCCGCAGAATTAAAATACTATGAGGAACCTGATAATTACTATACTTAGCTGCGCCGTAGTAGTTTCTTGCGGATATAAGGATACTGAAAATACCATGACAGTTACCGGTAATGTAAAAGGATTAAAAAAAGGCACACTTTATCTTCAGCATATTCCAGATACGTCTCTGGTAGTAATAGATTCTCTAAAGGTTGACGGTGATGGTAACTTCACTTTTAAAACTGAAATTGAAAGTCCTGAGATTTTCTATTTATACCTTGCTAAAAAGGACAATAATGATATAAATGACAGGATTACTTTTTTTGGCGAACCTGGAATAATTACAATTAACACCAATTGGAATACCTTCGATACCAAGGCTAAAATTGAAGGCTCTAAAACTCATAAGAAACTTGAGGAATACAGGAAAGTGATGTCTCGATTTAACACTACGAATCTCGAAATTATGAGAGCTGTCTATGATCCTGAAACTCCTAAAGATTCTCTAACTCAGGATTCCATACAAAAAGCAAGTGACAGAAACATTAGAAGGGGCTATCTCTATGCTTTAAACTTTGCGCTTAATAATAAAGAATCTCATATTGCGCCATATATAGCCTTAAAAGAAGTGCCAGATGCCAATAGAATTTACCTGGATTCTATTAATAGTTCACTTAGCCCTGAAGTAGCCAAAGGCAAATATGGAAAGGCTCTGCAGGAATATCTGGAAGAGGGTAAAAATAAATAATAAGAAAGTTAAATGCCTAAGGTAATTTATTGAGCTTATCTACCAACGCTCTGGCTTTTTCTTCCAGTTCTTTGCGTACATTCTTTAGATGTTCCTTCCTATTTTCAACATCTTTTTTGTTAACTTTTGAAATTAGTTCATCAAAAGTAGTAATCGCACCGTCAATAATTTCAGACCCTTCTTTGGAGCCTGGTTTGTCATTGGAAGCCTCAACAATATAAACCGCCTCAATAATATCTCCTAATACGTAATTTATATCTTTTTTTAATTCTCTAATATTTGCCATTGCTCAATTATTTTGTGTAAAAGTACACTTTTTCATACAGTAATTTCCAGAAGTTTGGCTCGTTCAGAATTCAAAAGAATATAGCTGCTAATAGCCGGTACTAAAACGGTCTCGCCTTTTTTAATCAAGATCGATCCAAAATCGTTTTCTACTAAAACATCACCATCAATACACATGTATATGGTAAAGCAATCCCTATCAGGTACATCGAGCCGAATTTTTTTACTTAAGCTGATAAAATTTGTTTTAAAATAAGGGCAATTTACCATTGGGTTAGCAACGTTCATTTTCTGCTCATAGCTAACTTTGAAATCGTCTTTTTTGCTATAATCAATGGCATCATAGGACAATTCTGTATGTAGTTCTCTTAGATTTCCCTGTGCATCTTTTCTGTTATAGTCATACACCCTATAGGTTTGGTCAGAAGATTGCTGTATTTCCGCTATTAATACCCCTGCGCCTATGGCGTGTATTTTACCTGCATTTATAAAATATGTGTCGCCTTCACTTACGTTTTCAACATTTAACAAGTTGGTTAATGTATTATTTTTCAGGCTTTCCACATAAACTTTCTTAGAAGCATTTTCTTTAAATCCAATGATCAACTCAGCGTCTTTATCAGAATCCATTACATACCACATTTCAGTTTTGCCAAAAGAATTATGACGCCTTTTAGCAAGTTCATCATTGGGATGAACCTGAATTGAAAGATCTTTTTGAGCATCAATGAATTTAATCAGGATAGGGAACTCTTTACCAAAACGTTCCAAAACACTTTTTCCAAGTAAAGCTTCGGGGAATTGGTCAATTAAATCTGTCAGGAAAGTTCCCTTATAAGGACCATTAGCTAGAACTGAAACATCTCCGACTACCCCGGATAGTTCCCAACTTTCTCCAACCAGATCACTTTCCAATTCTTTGCCTAAAACGGCACCTAGTTTTGTGCCTCCCCAAAGTCGTTCTTTTAGGATGGGATAAAATTTTAATGGGTATAAACTCATTTAGAATTCAATTTCTTTACCGCGTTTAAAGCCTTTTCCATGTGCTTTGAAGCATTAATACTATTAAACACCATCTGTATCCGACCTTCCTTGTTTACTACATAGGTTTCTCTGCCAGGAAGCAAATTAAACAACTTGCTCTCTACTTTAAACAAGCTATGTACTTTCTTTTTTCTATCGGCTAAAAGTTTGAATGGCAGCTTATATTTAGATGCAAACCTACGATGTGTATGTTCAGAATCAGAGCTAATACCGATGACTACCGCTCCAAGTTCAGTGAATTCCTCATAACTGTCTCTGAATGAACATACTTCCATGGTACACCCCGGAGTGTAATCCTTAGGATAAAAGAATATTACCAGAGGTTTCTTGCCTACTATCTCATTGCTGTTAAATAGCTTGCCATCCTGATCGGGCAATGAAAATTGCGGCATAAATTCCCCGACATTTAGTCCCATGATTTATCCCTTGTAAGTAACAAAATTTCGAGGTGTTTCATAAAGAACAACTTCGAGTTCTTTGTTTGAATCTATATGAGGCCTTAGTTTATTGAAGATAACGATAACAATATTTTCTGCAGTTGGATTTAGCGTCTTAAATTCGGGAACTTCAATATTTAAATTCTTATGATCCAAAGCATCTTCTATCTCAGACCTGATCAAATCTTTCAGAATTTTCATATCTATTACAAATCCGGTCTCGGGATCAATCTCCCCGGTTACACTAACTACTAATTCATAATTGTGCCCATGGTAATTGGGATTATTACATTTGCCAAAAACCAGATTATTCTTATTATCATCCCAATCTTTGCGATATAAGCGGTGTGCTGCATTAAAATGGGCTTTACGACTGACTTTTACTTTCATACTATCTGGTGACTCTTAATAAGGTGATCATAAAACTTTTCAAATATTATTTTGAACCAAACTGTATATGCTTCCGGATTATCCGAAATATCTTTTTTTATATTCTCCGGACTCATCCATTTCCAATCTGCCACTTCATCTTTATTTATAGCTGGCGGGTCTTCATAATATCCAATCATTACGTGGTCGAGCTCATGTTCTGTTAAACCGTTGTCGAATGGTGCTTTATAAATAAACCAGAAAAGTTCCTTTAAATCGGTTTTAAAACCCATTTCTTCCTGTAATCTTCTTTTACCAGCCTCCAAACTGGTTTCGCCCTGACGTTGATGACTACAGCAGGTATTTGTCCATAATGAAGGTGAATGGTATTTATGTTTGGCCCTTTGCTGTAACATAGTCTCACCATTTTTATTCATAATAAAAACAGAAAAAGCTCTATGCAGTACGGCTTTTTCATGAGCCTCCATTTTTGGCATTAAACCAATCTCTTCATCCAATTGATTTACGAGAATAACATTTTCCTCTTTTTTATTTCCCATCCTGCAAAAGTAGCACCTTTATGCAATATTCTGGGTTAAGAGGATCAAAAAAGTTTATTAAGTCAGGAAACTAAGGCTGAGATATAACTAAAAGAAGCGTGGAGATTTTAGGTTTCCTTTTACTTTAATAAATTCATATCGCAAAATTATTTCAAAGGAACCATTATTAAAGGCAGCCTGTCCCAATTCTGTAATTTCCCTGTCATACGCCATACCGATTAGAAATGAAGGTGAAAACTGAAAACCCACCAATCCGCTAAAAGCGGCATCCCATCTGTACGCGAGTCCCATAATGAATTTATCGTTATACATAAAATTAGCCGATAAATCAACTCCTAAGGGTGCTCCCTGTGTCGCTTTAAGGAGTACAGCAGGTTTAAATTTCCAAAATGCACTCATATCAAAAACATAACCTGTAATCAGATATAAATTCATTTGTTCCTTGGCTGTTGAAAGTGAAGATTCATCAAAATGAGAAGTTTCCAAAAATCTGGGAACGGATAAGCCTGCATAAAACCTATCTGTATGATAATACACGCCAGCGCCTATATTAGGTGAGAACCTGTTTGTAATATCCTGTTGTAATGTTGGATCGGGTCCACCTGGGCTTGTTACATCCTGGTTTAACTCAGAAAACCTGATATCTAACAAGCTGGCGCTTGCTTTTAATCCAAAACTTAAACGAGATTCCTTTGCCAGCTGTATAGAATATGAAAAGTCAAGATCAAAAAAAGTTTCGGAGGTAGGTCCTATTTGGTCGTTTACTACAGATACTCCAAGACCAACCCCTCTGTATCCCAACGGAGTATGCATATTGAAAGTTTGCGTTTTTGGTGCTCCGTCCAAACCTACCCATTGAGAACGATATAACCCTGCAATACTCATATGCCCCCGGGAACCTGCGTATGCCGGATTAACACTTACCGTATTATACATATATTGCGTATACTGTGCATCTTGTTGCCCATGAAGATGTCCGGCAAATAGAAGAACCAGAAGGCCCAACATCGTTTTCAGGCTTCTCTGCAAAGAACTTTTTTGTTTTAGCTGTAGCATTGGTCTATCTATTAATGTATATATATCCGGATAGTGATTTCTGCACATCATCATCATTTACATAATCAAGGATATAGAAATATGTACCTACCGGTAATTTGTTATCCACATCTACAGTTGCTCTACCTTGAGATGTACCGTCAAAGACATTACCCTGGGTGTTATAAGCATTTGTGGAATAAACTTGCACACCCCATCTATTGTAAATGCGAATTGTATTATTTGGGAAATCTTCAAGCCCTCTAATACTTAGAACATCATGAATACCATCCCCATTAGGGGTTACCACATTGAACACCTCAATATCCTCTTCACTGGCATTAGGTTCTAAATAATCTGGCGTGCCATCTGCATCCACATCATCATTAGCAAAATTGCCATCCCCATTGGTATCTTCAGATGCAGTAGGTATAGAGTCGTTGTCATCATCAGTATCCCTGTAATCAGATTCAGAATCACCATCTGTGTTGGGCAACATATCAAAAGGATCGTCAATTTCATCATTTACATCGTCATCTATAGAGGTATAACCTTCATAGCCATCATCCAGGCCATCGTTATCCTTGTCAGATCCTATAAATACTACCTCTGGAATGCCATCATTATCCATATCATGCCCTTCAATATTATCCGGGACATTGTCATTATCACTATCGGTATCAACATAATCCGGGAAACCATCACCATCAGTATCCACGGGTAGAATTCCTAATCCACCACCATTCTCATATACATCGTCCAGACCATTATTATTTGCATCTATACCACTTGGGGCTGTATATGTGGCAGTTGATTGTGCTTCCACATTGTCAGGAATACCATCATCATCACTATCTATATCCAGATAATCTGCTATGCCATCTCCATCTGAATCTGTCGGATTTGTGGAAGGATCATTGTCCCCATCTAAGTTCAAATCTTCAAAACTGTCCACTATTCCGTCATTGTCGGTATCAAGATCTACTCCTATTGGATTTACTAGAACAGTAACTGTGGTGGTACTGCAATTGGATAAATTATCGCACAGGGTATAATTAAAGGAATCTGTCCCAACATAACCCGGATTAGGAGTATATGTAATGATATCGTCCGAAGGATCTCCGGGGGTTCCGTTATTGTTGATTACCGCTGTACCATCAGAAGGACTCGCAATTGTGAGTGTTCCAATCGTAGGTATATCGTTGTCATTTAGTAAAACATCTATATCCACTGCTATATCTTCTATAGTAGCTATTGAATCTGGCAATGCATCTACAATAGGCAATACATCTACCGTAACTGTTGCTGTACTGCAATCTCCAGTAGTATTACAAACCGTATAGTCAAAAGAATCAGGCCCGTTATAATCCGGATTTGGTATATATGTTACGATATCATCGGTTGGATCATTAGGTGTGCCATTGCTATTAATAGTAACAGTTCCATTGGACGGGTTGGTTGTTGTTAGCGTTCCTATAGTTGGCAGATCGCTGTCATTGGCATAAATGGAAACCAAGACGGAAGTATCTTCATCAAGCGTAATAAAGTCGTCAACTAAGGTAGCAGCTTGCTGCAGACAAACCACCGTAAAACCTGGAAGATCAATTGAGTTACCTGCTTTATTAATTGTGGCGACATAGCGAACCACCGAAGTTGTTGATGTAACTACCGGCTGTAATTGATTACCTGCAACAGCGGGATTCCAGCTTACCGTAGCACTACCACTGACGTTTGCGGTAATGTCGAGGGTAACCTGATTATCCGGAGCTGTACAATCTGTTAATATAAAATATCCTGTAGCATTAGAACCACATAAAGTACCGTCATATGTAGCAAAGTAAACCCCGGGAGTACTGGTCTCATAGAAGAAATCAGTACTTAAAACGGTTGAAGTATCTGACGCTTCGTACCATCTCCAATTACTTTCGTCACCACTATTAGGTGCCTGTAGCAAAAATTGAGCATTGGATACACTAATCCCCAGTAATGTAATAACAATACTGAGGACTAGAAGATGATATCTGTTATTAGTCTTCAAACTTATTGTGAGCTTTTATGTCTTTTTATTTAACAACAAATACAACATTTATTAAAGAATTGTAATCTGAGGGTTGTCCTACAATATCGTACGTCAGGACTCCACTCGCATTAATGCTCATGTTGGCAAAAACTGCAGGATCCGCATAGGTTACATAATAATATAATTCTGCCGCAGTGTACGTGGGAACTGCTGCAGGTGCACCAGCACTTGCTACAGTTGGCGTTCCAAACTGGGCTATGTATTGCGCGTAAAGATCTACCGTAAATCCTACACCATTTGTAGAGGCATCTACTGCTATTGAAGGCGGATAAAATATACGTGCCGCTTTAGAGGTAATTGGAGCAATTGCCTGAATTACTTCTTGAACAGTAGTCTCATTCGTTGGTGAACCAACTCCGCCTTCATCAACATCTAAAGGAATTGCCAGGTTTACTTCCGAATCCAATTGATCATCTGTGCCTAAACTTGTTAGAGGGACAGACAATGTTCCATCGCTATCTGTAATCTCAAGGTTGCCTGCATTTACTGCAAAGGCTGTGTTTA
>CBDUGN010000082.1:0-14242 GCA_965366915.1 uncultured Eudoraea sp.
TGAACATGCTTTTAAATTCCAGGCTGACTATAATTGGGATAATTGGGAAATGCGTGCCGCTTATACGGAAGTGGGCCAGGGGTTTAATCCGGAAGTAGGGTTTCTTTTACGTTCAGCATTCCGAAAACCTGAGGCCCTCGTGCTGTATCATCTCAGGCCTAAAAATGAAAATTCAAAAATCTTAGAATATAGACCGCATGTATCCTACAGGGGATATTGGAATTTTGATGGATTTCAGGAAACCGGATTTTTGCATATGGATAATCACTGGGAGTTTAAAAATGGAACAGAAATACATACAGGTATTAACCTGACTACAGAAGGTCTTCTAGAACCCTTTGAGATTTCTGAAGGGGTTATTGTGGAGCCCGGAACTTATAAACATGCAGAAGGGCAGCTAATTTTTTTTACGAATGCTTCTAAACCAGTTTCTGTAAATATTAGGTCTGTATTTGGAGGTTCTTTTGGTGGTACACGTTACCTTAATACCGCTACCATACAATTTAGAGCTGGTGAAAAATTTAATGCAGGTCTTTCTTATCAGTATAACAAATTTGAACTTCCCGGAGGTGATTTTACGGCAAATGTTTTTCAATCAAGAATAACTTATGCCTTTAAATCAAATGTCTTACTACAGGGACTCGTACAAAATAATACAGTAAACAAACTTTGGGCATTTAATTTTAGGTTTGGTTGGTTACAACGCGCAAACACAGGACTATTTGTGGTGTATAATCATAATTTACAGGACAATGATCCATTAAATAATAGTTTAATTATAAAATATACCCGGATTTTTGATTTGGTAAAATAAGCTATCTCTTTTAGGCGATCATTATGAGTTATGAGTGAGAATTAGTTTAAAGGTTTCCATTTTTTATACTAAGATCAAACCTCTATGATTTGAAGATTAATTACAAATTTTTATAATTTTATCAACTTAACAAGTTAGATTATGATTAAAAGGTTGACAAGTTTAGGTTTGTTTTTTTTATTCCTAATGTTTAATTCTTGCGGCTCAGGGGAGAGTTCCGAAAAAGTAATTTTCCAGGAGGATTCCAAAGAATGGTTTCAGGAAGGAAGGGCTGCCTGGAAATTTGACGGCGATCAATTAATAGGCACTTCTTTAGGGGGATCGGGATTTGTAATGACTAATAAGAAATATCAGAATTTTACGTTATCCCTCGAATTTTATCCGGATGCTGGTATTAATTCCGGTGTATTTGTGAGATGCAAAAATAAAGATATCTCCAACAGTGATTGTTACGAGATGAATATTTGGGATTACCACCCGGACCAGGAATCAAGAACGGGATCTATAGTTACCAGGGCAAAACCATTAGCAAATGTTGAAACTATAGGAAAGTGGAATAGCTATAAAATAACCTGTGAAGGTAATCATATCCGAACCTGGATTAACGGTAAACTAACAGCAGATATTTACGATGATAATTTATCTGAAGGCTATATAGCTCTTCAAGCTGCCCAACCTGGTAGAATTAAATTTAGAAATGTAAAAATAAAGGCCCAATAAAGAGTAGTTTATCCAATAAGCCGGATAGTCCATTACATTTATTTAATTCTCTATCAATATATCGGTAATAATTATGTCAATTAAGAACTAAGATAATTTGTAAAAATTAACTAGTCGTCTTCTGAACTGTCCGTTTCTTCTTCTGTTTGCATTTCTTCTTTGTTAAGATTATGTTGTAAAATGTTCAGATTTTTCAACTTTGCTTTCCATGTAACCAAAGTTTCTTTCTGACGGTCTATGTTCTTTACAACATCTTTAACCAGAGGATTGTCTCCGGAAGTGTTTGAGAAGAAAAGTAAATTATTTTCTAATTGGCGAATTTCACTTAAGCTTTCATCTATTTTTCTCCGGATAAAAGTTCGCTCATTGAGCAGAGCTCTTTCATTATCCGCATTTGCAAGTTTTTTAAGCTTGTCTCCATATTTCATAAGCTCCGATTCTTGCTTGCTAACCCCAAGTTTTTTAAGTATCGCATCCAGAATAGTGTTGAACTTTACATTTATATTTTTTTTGTTGAAAGGAACCCGGCCGTAGTTTTTCCATTCATCAATAAAAGATTTCAGGGTAGCTAAGTCTTTATCTTTATCACCGCTCAATTGAAATGCTTTTAGTTTTTCCAGGCAGGCGAATTTCTTATCAAAATTTGCAGATTCCTCATTATGAGCTTTATTTTTTATAGCGTGCAATCTGTCAAAATAATGATTGCATGCATTTTTGAAATCATTCCAAATCTTATCAGAATACTTTCGGGGAACATGGCCAATTGCCTTCCATTCTCTTTGTATTCTTTTTAGTTCGGAAGTTGCAGTATCCCACTCTTCACTATCTTTTAAAGATTCTGCAATGCCTAGTAGCTCTCTTTTCTTATCAAGATTTTCCTGCTGATCTTTTTTAAGCTTTTTGTAGTAGGCGTTTTTATTTCTGTTAAATACTCTGACAGCTTCTTTAAATTCTGCCCAGGTTTGTTCATTTACATTTTGAGGTACTTTACCTGCCTTAAAGAAAGCATCTCGCTGTGCCTCTATGTCTCTAATTTGCTTTTGAAGGTCTTTATGATTGCTGGCAACATGTGCTCCTATTTCAATAATCTTTTGAATAATACTTTTTTTCTTTTCTAAGTTTTGCTCATATACCTTGTCAAGATCCTTAAAATAATCCTGTCTCCTTTGGTGCATGGCTTTGGTAGCATTGCTAAAGCGTTTCCAAATTTCTTCTCTATGTTCCCTGTCAACAGGCCCTATATCTTCTTTCCAAACCTTATGTAGTGTTTGTAATTCCCTAAATGCTTTATTGAGGTCCTCTTCTTCCAATAAGGCTTCTGCTGATTCAACTAATTTCAACTTTTCCTCTAAATTATGCTTAAAATCCAGGTCCCGTAGTTCCCTGTTAAGGTGTAAAAAGTCGTAAAATATTTCAACATGATGATGGTATGTCCTCCATACATCATTGTATTTATTCCTTGGAATTGGTCCTGCATTTCGCCATCTTTCCAGAATGTCTTTGAAATTTTTGTAGGTAGTATTTATATCTTCTTCAACATTTACTAGCCCCTTAAGTTCATCAATAATTTCTAGTCTTTTTGCAAGGTTCTCGTTTAGATTTTGCTCAAGACTCTTGTAGTATACATTTCTTTTTTCCCGATATTCAGAATAGACCTCATTGAATTGCCGTTTGGTTACAGAATTATATCTGAAGTCAATTTCATTACCACCTTTACTTATGAAATCTTCCTTTTTAAGGTCTAAAAAATCCTGAAATTTTAAGTCAAATTCATGTTTTATACCATCGACATGTCTTTTAATGGCCTGTACTTTCTCATTTCGAACCAACCTTTGCAATTCCCCAACCAAATTCTCCATAGACATGGAATGGTAGTCCAGGATAGGTATATGGTGCCTCCGATTATTATCCTTATCTTCCGCATCTTCAGCGTTAGATTCATTTATTTCTTCATGGATATCTTCTTCAACCTTTTCTGACTTATCGGCTGTAACTTTTTCCTGAGATTCTTTTTCTACTTCAGTGCTTTTCTCTGATTCCTGTTTAGATTCAGTAGTTTCTGAATTATTTTCTCCCTCTACAGACTCCTGTAGTTTATGATCATTATTTTCCAACATTTTATTTAATGTTTCTGCGGATTTCTTGGCATCTTCATTGTAAGATACTACCAGTATGGATAACTACAAAGGTAATCAAACTAGTTTGATGCATCAATACCTGCTTTAATTGTTCTGTGAAGTACCTTTTTTAAAAATTCCGGTAAGGAATGTTAGGAATTCCAAATTTGCCAGGCTTTTTCAGCCTGTAACTCCAACATCTCTGCGCCATTACAAATAATTGCGCCTTTTTGTTCTCCTGATAATAAAAATGCAGTTTTTTCCGGGTTATAGATAAGATCAAAAAGTAAATGGTTTGAAGTCAGAAATTCGTAGGGAATACCTGGTTTGGCTGCAGTATCCGGGAAAGTGCCCAGGGGAGTACAATTAATGAGCACAGTATGGGTGCTAATGATCTTCTTATTTAGTTCTGAATAACCCACCTGATCTCCAATTGGATTACGTGAAACATATTTAAATGAAATTCCTAATTCTTTTAAAACAAATGCCACAGCTTTTGAGGCTCCGCCCGTACCAAGGATTAAGGCTTTTTTGTGTGACTCTTTTAAAAAAGGTTGGATAGATTTTTTAAAACCGTAAACATCAGTGTTATATCCTTTTAGACCTTCCTTGGTAAATTTAATCGTGTTGACAGCTCCGATGCGCTTCGCCTTTTTATCTAAACTATCCAAATAAGGAATTATCTCTTCTTTATAGGGGATGGTAACATTAAGACCTCTAAGGGTGTTATTCCTTTTTATTAGAGAAGGAAATTCTTCTAAATTAGGTATGTCAAAATTTTCATAACTATAGCCTGACAGATTTAGAGAAATGAACTTGCTATTAAAATAAGTTTTGGAGAAAGAGTAAGATATATTCTTTCCGATTAACCCAAAACTAGCTTTATCTTTTTCTGTTTTTGCCATACCTTTCTAATCCTATTAACAATGCAATACCTAACAATACATACATGATTGCCCACCAGGTTTCACCATTGCTAAAATCTGGAAAATATCTTTCATAATTCATGATTACTTTATCACCATTTGAATCAATAGCAATGTTTCCGGCTTCATCCTTTATATATATTGGATTTTTCCAGGGCCATACTACACCAAGCGAACCGGTGATAAATCCTATTATAACAGCAGAGGTTATATATTTGAAGTGTTTCAGTACATATCCAAGCAAATGGGATAGGGTAACAAGTCCTGTGGCGGATCCGGCTGTGAATACAGCAAGAATTTTCAAGGTTCTTAGCCGCATCTGGTTTTCAACGAAGCTGAAATCGCCTTTTATTATTTCAGCCATAGTATCATATAGGGAATTTACTGAATCTACCAATAACAAAACGTAATTACCCAAAAGTATAAGAATAAATGATCCTGATAAGCCTGGAAGAGTCATGCCAGAAACACTTATAATTCCACAGAGGAAGATAAAGTATAAATTATCATTCTCCCTGGCCGGATTTAAAAAACTGATTGAAATTCCAACAATAAGACCAAAAAGACCGGAGGTTATTGTTCCTCTATTCCAATGTTTAAAATCACTGGCAATATAATAAATAGAACCTATTATCATACCAAAAAAGGTAGCCCAAACTAATAATTCTTGACGTTCCAGGAAATAGTCCAGCAATTTGGAGACACTAAAATAGCTCACTAGCATTCCAAAAATCAGCAACGATAAAAATTGGCCGTTTATATACTGATAAAAACTTTTGAATCTTCCATTAAGCAGTAATTTAACGGCTTTTAGATTAATCTTTTGGAGTGAATAAATAAATTCTACATAGAAGCCGGCAACAAATGCAACAATACCACCAGAGACACCGGGTACTTTGTTGGCAGCACCCATTCCCAATCCTTTTATTATCAGGAATAATTTATCAAGAATGGTTCTTGGCTTCTTTGGCATGCTAATTATTTTTTACTAGTTGTTGCTAGTCTTTCAAGTATAAAAATAACGCAAAATCCAAGTAATGCTAAAAGAATGGCATAGTGTAATTGATTATCCCCTTCAAAGTTAAAGGGGGAAATGTTTACTTCATCAATAGGAATAACTTTCTTACCAAATATTTTTGTTTCCAAAACTCTTTTCCAGGGCCATATTTTATTCAGAGAGCCTAAAATAAATCCTGTTAAAAGTGCCAGTGTACTATTCTTATAATTTTGGAACATCCATTTTAATAGCCTGGCAAAGCTTAAAAGACCAAATACTGCGCCTACAGCTACCGTTGCAATAGTGTATAATTCTCTTTGATGCACAGCATCTAAAATAGTCTTATAGGAACCGAGAAGTACCAGGATAAATGCTCCAGAAATTCCAGGTAAGATCATTGCACACACTGCAAGAGTTCCAGAAAGGAAAAGGTAAAGCAAACTATGTGTATTTTCTGAAGGTGGGAGGGTTGTAATATAATATGCTATGCCGGCTCCCAGGACAAATGCGGTAATAGTACCCAAATTCCAGTTTTCAATATCCCTTGCAATAAAAAAAATACTGGCAAGTACCAATCCAAAAAAGAATGACCATAGTAAAATGGGTTGGTTAACTAACAACCAACTAATCATTTTTGCCAATGAAAAGACACTTATGAAAATTCCTGAAAATAGTGCAAGTAAGAAATTCCCGTTTATAGCGCTCCAAAAACTCTTAAAACCCTCATTTCTTAAGACTTTATATTTGGAAAAATTTATACCGTTTATAGAGGTTATGAGTTCCTCATAAATTCCTGAAATAAAGGCTATAGTGCCACCAGAAACTCCGGGAACTACGTCTGCAGCCCCCATTGCTACCCCTTTCAGAGAAATAATGATATAACTTAATAAATTGCGATTATTCATTAAAAAAATAAAAAAACAAAAATAGTTCTTTTATTCGGAAGCCTTTTTAATATTGCTAATTATGTTTTGAGTCCAGATAGAGTTGAAATATTGAGGGAAGGCATTCTCAAAAATAGCAAGTTTGGAGATGTCTAATTTCAATGCATTAGTAAATCTGAATCTTGCCTGTTCAGAATCACTTAACATAAGATATAGACCGGCCATTCTATATTCTATTTCAGCCTCTTCAGGGTAAAACTGCAGACCCTGAATCAAAATTTGTATAGCAGAATCAATATCACTATTTGTTCTAACGACCTCTGCCCAGTTCAACCAGGTATCTAACTCATAATTTCCAAGATCTACGGCCTGTTTATATGAAAAATCAGCCTCATCTAAGTTTTGTAGGGCATAATGAATTTTAGCGCATTTTTTCCAATATAAAGCATTTTCACCATCAATATTAATCGCCTTATTTACATAATATAAGGCTCTTTCGTAATTATTCTTGCGAATATAAAAATCGGTTATTGCCAACCAGCCTTTGTCGAGCAACGGGTCCTCATGTACAGTCTGGTAGAAATAGAATTTTGCTAATTCGTCGTTATCCAGCTTTTCATGACATTTACCAATTCTTAAGTAAGCATGTGAGGTAGGATCTTCAATTTTTATTGTCGTTTCATAATTTTCAATTGCCTCGTTGTGTTTTCCCATTTTTTCAAGAACCTTACCTTTCTCAAAATAGGCACCTATAAAGGAATCGTCCGCAATTATTGCAAAGTCGAATGCTGCTAAGGCTTCGGGAAACATTTCTTTAGTGTAATACTGTTTGCCCAACTGATGCCAAGCCACCTGGCAATATGGATTTCGCTCCAGAAAATCATTCAAAAAAGTAATAGCACCTTCATAATCCTCCATGAATTCAAAACAGTAGACCACATTATAAAGTGACGAATAATCTTGTTCATCAAAGGACACACATTTTATAAAATTGTCTTTAGCTTTTTCAAAATTATCCATAAAGAGGTATTCCATTCCTAATAATGAATAAATATCAAAACTATCACTAGACATGCTTAAAGCTTTTTCTAACATATCTACGGCTGCCTCGTGATTGTCTTGTTTTGAGTAGATATTTGCGCGCTGAATATAAATCTCTTCATTAGTGCTATCCATCAATTGAAGTTCATCTAAAAGTTTTTCGGCAACTTCCAAATTATTTTCAAATACAAGGACTTCTATGTCCAAAAGCCGCAAATCCATTGCTCCGGGATGTTGTTTGAGCCCAATTTTAATGGCTTTTTTAGCTAAGGAAATTTTGCCATTGTTTAAGTAGTGGTGAATTATGTCTTCAAAATCTTCCGCGTCAAAAAAGTATACGTCATCCGTCTTCAACATGGATTCAAATTTCGCGATTGGTTGATTTTGACTTTCGTTAGGATCTAACGCCATAGGAACGTGCTTGGTTTATCTATGGACTTAAAAATAGTCTTTTTGGAACTACCCTTAAATCCACTTCAGGGCTATATTATTAACAAAATAGTTAACAAATTATTGCTCTAATTCATTCAAAGTTTCCATTATTATGTTGCAACCGTGGTCAATTTCTTCAATGTTTATAGTCAGTGGAGGAGAAATGCGAACGGCTTTAGATTCAAAAAGCAGCCAAAAAAGAATCAAATTTTTTCTTGCACAAGAAAGTATTAGTCTATTGGCAATTGCTGCATCTTTCATAATAAGAGACAGCATAAGCCCCTTACCTCTAATCTCTTTTATGTATGGATGTTTTAATCTGTATCTGATATGTTTTTCTTTTTCAAGAGTATCTTGAATTAGAGTTCCACCAGTTAATTCCTTAAGCGTAGCCATAGCAGCTGCTGCTATTACAGGATTCCCTCCAAAGGTTGTTATATGTCCTAATTTGGGAGAATCACTTAAAGCGTTCATCATTTCATGCGAAGCCGTAAATCCTCCTATGGGTAAACCGGAAGCCATACCTTTACCCATAACAAGGATATCTGGCACGCACTGATAGTGCTCAAAACCAAATAATTTACCGGTTCGCCCAAATCCCGGTTGAATCTCATCAAGAATTAACAAAGCGCCTACTTCTTGGCAACGATCCTTCACCTTTCTTAAATACCCTTCTTTTGGCATTATAAACCCTGCACCGCCCTGAATAGTTTCTAAAATAACTGCAGCTGTATCACTTGTTATTTTATTAAGATCTTGGTCAGAATTAAATGCAACAAAAGAAATATCCGGAATTAATGGCCTAAAAGGAGCTTTTCTCTCCTCAAAGTTCATAAGGCTAAGACTACCAAGTGTATTTCCATGATAGGCATCTTTAGCGGCTATGAGTTTAGACCGACCTGTAAATCGTCTTGCCAGTTTTATTGCGCCTTCTATTGCTTCGGTCCCCGAATTTACGAGATATGTAGTTTCCAGTTCGTCTGGTAAAAGTGAAGCTAAATATTTGGTAAATTCAACAGCCGGTTCCTGTATGAATTCACCATACACCATGACATGCATATATCTACTGGTTTGTTCAACCACAGCTTCTACAACTTTGGGATGACAATGGCCAAGACTGCAAACCGATACTCCCGCCACAAAATCTAAATGCTTATTTCCCTGTTTATCATAAATAAAACTACCCTTTGCATGGGAGACCTCTACAGCCAATGGATGAGGAGTTGTTTGGGTCTGATATCTGAAAAAATCTTCCTGCATGGCAACTACTCTTTTTTTGGAAGTGTGGGCCCTTTTTTAGGGATAGGACCTTTAATGGGATTGGAATTATTTAAGGGACCCTGTTCATTTTCATCTTCTTCTTGTTCTTCTTCAAGATCAAGACGATTATCTACACCTTTAATCTTCACTAATTCAATATTGTTATCGTCTTCGTCAAAAATATCATCTTTGGTAAGTATTCGTTCATCACCCCGCCATATAAATCCTTTGAGTTTTCTGCTGCTCTCCGGAAGGTCCTTTTCAGGAAAAATATCTCCATCCGGATTAGTAAAGAAAGTGATATCCTCAATTTCATTTTCGGCTAGTAGTAATCTAATTTCACTGCAAATAGTTTTATTTATCCCTATTAGTTCATCATCATCATTGTACATATAATAAATTACTTCAGTATTCTTAACCAGGTCTACAATTTTTAGAGAATTATCTAGAAATTTTCCAAAGAGATCTTTTCCTTTAGCCTGGTTGTAACCTTTCATGCTTATACTGTCAAGCGAGATTATGAATGCATTGTTTATTACTTTTAATGAATCTAATTTTTCAGTTTCCATATCTGATATGATATAGATACTGTCACCGGTCATTTGGTTATCCACATTCCATAGAATAGGTTCTCTAATCAATTGAGTTATTCCGGAAGATTGATCAAAATGAATAGAATCGCATTTACCGCTTAAATCTGTCTTGTAGAATTTAGCATTTCTGAAAGCCCTTAAAATTCGATGATCTGGTTTCCCGGTAAGAAGTAAGGTGTCTCCATGCATATAGAGTGAATCCTGCTCAACCAAACTTATAGACACTGCCCGCTTTGTAGCAAATACAGAGTCTTTGGCTTTAAATACCTCCGCATAGTGCGCCCTTATTACGCCATTATTTACAGTGTCTGTAACAACAATATTGTTAGTGGCAGAAGCAAATTCTGTTGCTTTATCAAAATAAACACTATCCCCTTCAATGATTCTGTTATTGTAATCTATTCTTGTATTTTTTATACCATAACCACTTTCTATTTTTGTATCATAATATCCTCGTTCACAGTATATTTTATAGGTCTTTCCTGTTATGGTAGAAGGCCCGTACATATATGCGTTCTTAGAATTTTGATAATAGTCTAGTTGTTTCGAATCTATGGTGTATTCAGGGTTTAGGATATGGACATTGTCTACGAACTGAAATTTTTCCGGAACCATAAAGTATCTTCCAATTTCACTTGTAAGTGTATTGGCAGAATCAATAATGGTACCTGAGCTTGTATAATATGATTCCTGTTTTTCACGGTCAAAGTAGAGGGTGTCTGTCATAAGGGTCATTCCTGTACCTGTACCTGTGCCACTACCGGTGTTCTTTAAGACTACTTTCTCCCAGGCCTTTGCAAGTCTCGTATTTCCGTCATAATTAATTTTTCCGCTGGTCATCTGAATGGAATCACCTTGTTTCATCCGAATGTTACCAATTGCCCTTAATTTATTCTCTTTTTGATAGAATATTGCAATATCACACCAAAGATCAGCCCCCTGGTGTTCAAACTGAACCTGTCTCTCATCTTTACTAAAAATAGACGCACCGGGAAATTGCGCTTCGTCTTTCGTGAAGTTTGCGCCATATACGATATTAATCTGTTTAACTTCTTCTTCGGTCGCTTCCTGGGCTGAAACCAAACAAAGGAAAAAAAGAAATATGTTAAGTAAGAGCAATCTGAGCAAGACCCAAATTTTTGTTCAAAAATAGGATAAATTAAAAGAGAAGCATAAGTATTAGCATGGTTTTAGGAATTCATTTAGACTGAACTCCAATTTCTACTACGAGGCCTGTCTTATCATTCTCCAAGTCCTTAGCATTTTCAAAGGTAACCTTGGAATCCCACAAATACACTCTTTTTAATTGCGGCATATTTTTAAGGATAGACAAACAAGAATCCGTAACATTAGTTCCATATAGATTTAAAGACTCGAGATGTTCCAGGGCTTTGAGAAATTCTACAGATTTATCGGATACCCCTGTTTTTTGTAGTTCCAGTCTGGTAAGATTAGGAAATTTGGAAATTATTGAAACCCAGTCGTCCTGTACATCGGTCCCGGCTAGCGATAACCAGGTAATATTTTCCCCAACTTCCGCAAGTTTAGTCAGCTTCTCCAGGGAAAGTTCCTCTCCGGAGAATTTAATATCTAACAAAGGATTTTTATATCCCAAAGCTTTAACTGAGTAGCCGGCATCTAACAAAGATTTTAACCTTAAGCTGTCTGCCGGTGGTATTTTTACAGATTCATACCAGGGTTTTGGTTGAGTATCCAAACCATACAATCGCTGGATTACTTCCTGCATGGACCTAGGGATCTCGTGCCGGGTAAGTTCTTGCTCAAAATCTGCCCCATTGTTTATCCACCATTCTAATGTTTTTATTTCATCATAGGAAAGAGGTTCACCATTAGGGGGCATATATTTTTCATTCTCCTGCGGAAGTGTTACCCTGCGGAAAATTTCACTTTCCAAGGTATTCCCCGCAGTAATTACAGGTCCGTTTTCGCCGCCTTCCATAAATAAGTCTGCCTGGTGCATATTAAGTCCGCCCCTTTGTTCTTCATCGTTATGACAACTCACGCATTTTGCAGCCAGCATAGGGTAGATCATATCTCTGTATACTACCACTGAATCTATATTTTCCAGTTGTCGTAATGAATTTTCCTTTTTCTCTTCTCCAAAAAGTTTTTGCAAGGACTCCGGTGCATAGGCCAGCAGGTAATCCTCTCCATGAGTAAGGTTTCCTCCCAAATGACCTTCAATCAATATTAGGCCCATGACAAGATAGGCGACGCTGTTATTAACCATATTCGGAAATTGCTTTGGATTTTGTTTTGTCCACCATCCGAAACAGGCAATTACCGCCAAGCCAACACCCAACCATCTGTGCCAAAAAATAGTATCTTCTGCATACTGTCCACTTTCTGCCAGGAACCAACCACAAAGGGCTGATAAAATTGCACTTACGGCACCTAGTAACCACGCATAGGCAATAATCTGATTGTTTTTTTCTTTTACTTTTATACGCTGATATAATTCAATAAGAATAGCCAGAAACAAAAAGCCAATTGGCAGGTGTACAAGGAGAGGATGAAATCTGCCTAAAAATGTTACAATATCCAATGCGAACATGAGTTTGGTTGATGCTTGTAAGGTTTTTAAATTCTATTGAGTTTGATTGGATAAGTCTTTCCTGAAGCCCATTGCGGGACGTATATATTACTGTCATTATCTATTAGGACATCGTGTGGATTGCGAAAGGTTTGTCCATCGTATTTAGGCGGAACCAAGATTCCATCATTATATTCTGGTGTGTTCCCTCCGGGAAAGGAAACAATTTTATTATTCTCATCCAAAACTGCCAGCATGCCATCATAGTTGTCCCAGGTTTTTGTAACGATGACTGCAAAATAGATATTGCTGCCGTGTATAACAGGTCTGCAAATAGAACAACCCGGAAGGGGTATGGTTTCCAGATGATCTCCATCTAAAGTAAAACGTTTAAATTCATTAGCCGCTCTGGAAGTAATTAGTAGGGTAGGATTCTTCGAATCTCTGTAATCTACGGTTATACCGTGACAACAATTAAACGTATCCATTGTTTCTCCTTTGCCACCAAAATGCCTGATATATTGGCCTTTAGCATTATATTGAACTATGTAATTCTCACCGTAGCCATCGGCAATATAAAGATCTCCATTGGGTCCTACAGCAGTCTCTGTTGGCTTAAATTGCTCATCCTTAGAATAGCCTTTAACTTCTTTTGGCCTATTAAGAGTCATTAGAACTTTGCCATCCAAAGTAGTTTTAAATACTTTATTGATATTGGGATCTGTAATAAATAGAAACTGCTCATTTCCCTCTCCTGTAATTGTTAAACCGTGGGCACCTGGAAAATCTCTTCCCCAGGAATCTAATACTTTTCCAGACCTGTCGTAGATCAGAATATTGTTATTGCTTTCTCCTGTGGTGGTCATAAAGATCCTGCCTTTACTATCCAGAACCATTTCATGACAATCGTTCACAGGAACCCTGGATGGGTCTTGTACCCCCCATTCTTTGTCAACTTCATACCGAAAATTGCCTTGACCTACAATACCTGTTTTCGTGCCATGTTCAAATGCTTTAACACTATAAATAAACTGAGGCGCCACAGTACCTGCAGCTACTGCCATGGCAGATTTTTTAATAAAACTTCTTCTTCTATTTTTTGGGGTTCCCATAGTTACTTATTTTAAGGTTTAAGCCAGTATTTCTTTAACTACTTCACCATGCACATCTGTTAATCTAAAGCGTCTTCCCTGAAATTTAAATGTTAGTCGTTCATGATCCACTCCCAGTAAATGCATAAGTGTTGCCTGAAAATCGTGTACATGAACCGGGCGTTGCACTACATTATAGCCGAAATCATCTGTGGCACCAAGAGTAATTCCTTTTTTAATTCCTGCTCCGGCCATAAAAATTGTAAAACACTTAGGATGATGGTCTCTTCCAAAATTATCCGGAGTGAGTTGCCCCTGGGAATAATTCGTGCGCCCAAATTCTCCACCCCATATTACAAGAGTATCCTCTAACATACCTCTTTGTTTCAGGTCTGTTATAAGTGCCGCTGTAGCCTGGTCAGTATCTTTGCATTGAACTTTAATGGCACTTGGCAGGTTTCCATGTTGGTCCCAACCCTGGTGATAAAGCTGAATAAACTTTACATCCTTTTCTGCCATTCTTCTCGCCAACAGGCAGTTAGCAGCAAAAGTGCCCGGCTTTTTGCTGTCTTCACCGTACATATCATAGATGTAGTCCGGTTCATCTGAAGTATCCATAATCTCCGGTACAGAGGTTTGCATTCTATAGGCCATTTCATATTGGGCCATTCGGGCAATTATCTCGGGATCTCCAATATCCTGATGATTCAATTTTTCAAGTTTTTGTAAATGATCTAATTGATCTCTTCTGTTAATTCCGTCAACACCCGGAGGATTGGTTAAATACAAGACAGGATCCTTACCTGATCTAAA
>CBDUGN010000083.1:0-14162 GCA_965366915.1 uncultured Eudoraea sp.
AGATTCTCTTTATTAGATACATCCGGCCATGAGAGTTGAACAAGAACTGAATTCTCAGAAATTGGCCCCTCTTCGATAGATAAAATTTGTTTCAATTTAGCGGAGGTATAAGGCAAAAAAGGTTCACTCAGAACGGCTAAGGCTGTTGCTATTTGAAGTGCCACATACATAATAGTCTGTACCCTTTCTTTATCTTCTTTGATGACTTTCCACGGTTCTTCGTCTGCCAGATATTTATTACCCAGTCGTGCAAGATTCATTAGTTCCTGACTTGCTTCACGAAAGCGGTAACGTTCAATAGAGTCTGAAATAATTCCGGGGTATTTTTTAAAGGTGCCAATAGTGTCCTTATCAACTTTTGTAAATTTATTTGGTTCAGGGACCACGCCAGCAAAATATTTGTTCGTAAGTACCACAACCCTGTTTATAAAATTCCCAAAAATGGCAACCAATTCATTGTTATTGCGTGCCTGGAAATCTTTCCATGTAAAATCGTTGTCCTTTGTTTCCGGAGCATTTGCTGTAAGGGCATAGCGCAAAACATCCTGCATATCTGGGAATTCTTCCAAATATTCGTGAAGCCAAACGGCCCAGTTCTTTGAAGTGGACAATTTATTACCCTCAAGGTTAAGAAATTCATTAGCAGGAACGTTTTCAGGCAAAATATAGTCTTTGTGCGCCTTGAGCATGCTGGGAAAAATAATACAGTGGAAAACAATATTGTCCTTGCCTATAAAATGTACAAGCTTAGTGTCTTTTGCCTTCCAGTATAGTTCCCAGTCTTTTCCTGTTCTGGCTGCCCATTCCTTGGTAGATGAAATATATCCTATTGGGGCGTCAAACCATACATATAAAACTTTTCCTTCACCGCCTTTTACTGGCACTGGTATTCCCCAGTCCAGGTCCCTTGTTACAGCTCTTGGTTTTAAGCCATCATCTATCCATGATTTGCATTGCCCGTAAACATTAGGTTTCCAATCATTTTTGTGACCAATTATAATCCATTCTTTTAAAAAGGTTTCATACCGGTCTAAGGGCAGGAACCAATGTTTGGTCTTTTTAAGGGTTGGAATGGCTCCGGAGATTGTCGATTTCGGATTTATCAAGTCTGTGGCATTTAATGAAGAACCACAGTTTTCACATTGATCTCCATAAGCTTCTTCATACCCGCATTTCGGGCAGGTTCCGATTACAAAACGGTCTGCAAGAAACTGTTGCGCTTCTTTATCATAAAGCTGAGCGGTTTCTTCTTCTAAGAAATCGCCCTGTTCGTATAAGGTTTTGAAAAAATCTCCTGCCGTTTCATGATGAATTTGGGCGGAGGTACGGGAATAATTGTCAAATGAAATTCCAAAATCTAAAAACGATTTTTTTATAATTCCATGGTATTTATCAATAAGTTCTTTTGGAGAAACTCCTTCTTTTTTAGCCTTCATGGGTATCGCAACCCCATGTTCGTCACTTCCACAAACAAAAGCCACGTCATTCCCGGTTAACCTAAGGTATCTTGCATAGATATCTGCAGGGACATATACCCCGGCAAGGTGCCCAATATGAATAGGACCATTTGTATAAGGTAAAGCTGCAGTGATTGTATATCTGGCAGGTTTATGGAGGTGTTCCGGCATCAAAAATAAATTAAGTCACAAAAATAACTATTATTTCAGACCAAACACCAAGTACCGGACAAAAAGAAAACCCCCGGAACACCAGATCCCTTTATGGGGGATTACTGATGTCCGGGGGCAATTATGCAAAGTAGGGGTAGCCTAAGCTACCATTATCGATTTAGACATTTTCTTGTCTGAAACTTGTATCCTGTAAATGTATTTACCGGTCGACAAATGGGATGGTAAATTCTCCCTAATGTTAATTTCGGTAGAACCTTCCGCCATAATCTGATTATAAACAGTTCCAACATTTTGTCCCAGGATATTATACAATTGAATATCAACATGAGCAGTAAAAGGCATTTCTAAATAGATATGCGGTGTACTGTTAGTAGGATAAAATGGTTTGTGAACAATTGCTTCCAGTAATTCCGGAGTTGGATCTTCTGCAACCGGATCCTCAGGCATTGGAGGTGTTGGTGGTTCATCACTATAAACAATTGGCGGGAATTCCACGCCACTACAATTAAAGCCAAGATCTACCGGTGCATAAGGGTGATCCAGCAAGTGCTGCTCTACCAATGGTATTGGCACGCAAAGCCATTCTGCAAGTACTGTGGCATAAAGGTCCCTAAAGTCCATCGTATATTCCAGATTTCCACGTCCGTTAGGACTTTCCAGTGAGGGGTGTTCCCCTACAAAGGCACTTCCATTTAGCCCTGAACCGAAAAATAGGGTTGGGGCAGCCTTACCGTGGTCTGTACCATTTGAGCCGTTTTCAAATATTCGTCTTCCGAATTCAGAAAATGTCATACTCAATACCTTTTCATCTTGTTGCGTGAATGCAATATCCTCATAGAAATTATTGATTGCAATAGACAAATTGGACATTAATCTTTCATGAGCAAGCGGTTGATTACCGTGGGTATCAAAGCCTCCCATTGAGATCATGTATACTTTTGTGCCTAAATTACCTTTAATAAGCCTGGCCAAAAGGGCTAATTGTCTTGCAAAACCATTGTCCTGATATTGAACCTGATTTTGTCCTCTTTCATAGGCTTCATGTATAAGTCCGGAGTACTCATAGGTAGTATTAGCCACTCCTCTTAAAAACTTAAGCTGATCTCCATACATACAGTTATTAAACAAACTGTCATCAAGGCTATACTGAACTCCAGATTCCGCAATTTCTTCTAATTGATCAATATTTGAAGTAACAAACGCATAGTTGGTTTCTTCGCCCTGGAATACCAGACTGCCAAAATTTCCTATTTGAATGGCGGCCGGAGCTGCAGGTGGGTTTACAAGGTAATCGGGATAAATATTTTCAAAATATCGACCCATCCAACCCGTATCCAGTCCATCGAAACCGGTAGTTGTCAAATCTGTATTGGCATAGATATCAGATCCTGTAAAGTGAGATAAACTCTGATTTTCATAGCCTACACCATGAACCGCTTTTACTTGCCCGGCTCCCCACATGGGTTCCAGGGAATTCATATAAGTAGGAATTCCAAACTCATCTGTAAGTTTAAGGATCTTACTTTCAGGAATATAGATATTAGGCCTTGCATTGGCATAAGTATCGTACTGTTCAATGGGAATAACGGTACTCAGACCGTCATTACCACCTGATAAACGTATCAGGATCAGAATACTATCTGTGTCGGCATTGGCAATAGCCGCGGTCAGTGGGGACGGTGCAGATGCAGTCAGCATATTACTGCCGAGCATCATAGAACCAGACCCGGCAATGCCCAATGCCTGTAAAAAGGATCGACGGCTCCAATACTTATGCTCCTCGTCGTGCCCGTTATTATTTTTTATATTTATAGGTATATGATTATTAGACATAGTCGTAGGTTTTATTTTAGTTGAAACTCAGGTTGTCTGGATAAATGCATAAGCAATAAGAATACTTGTGAAGGTACTTCCGGGCTAACGGAAAGCATCCATAATCCAAGTCCTCCAGGAATATAATCCGAACCGTAATAATTTTCCGGCACGTCTTCAATTTTAAAAACAGACATTGCATTTTCAAAATCCTGGGGTGTAAGCAATCCTTTTGGTGTAATTTTATCTACTATGGCTCTGACCACAGTTTCAGGATTACTAGTATTGCTGTCAGCAGTACCAACTGCATCCATGGCAAGGGTACGGAACTGCTGCGGGTTATTCTGGTAGAACATTTCCAGATATACTTCAGCAGAGAGCCATCTCCCTATCATAAAATTGGTATTAATCCATGTCCTGTTTCTCTGCCATCCGGCAACGTCCACAGGGTCAAAAAGTTCCTGGCCTAAAAGTCGGCTTGTATCAATCACATTAAGTAAAGTTCCATTGTCATAGGCGAAATTGGTTTCATTAATTAGATTAAGATAAATATCAAACGGACTTTTAATGATTACTCCTATTGCTTCATCATCAAAAAAGTGCTCACTTGAGAAAAGTTGTGCAAGTACAGGCGCAATTTCAAAGTTACTGGCAACAAAAGTATTTGCCATTTCTGAAATTATCATTTGTGCATTACCGGCATCATCACTGGAATCGGGGTGAACAAAATATTCGTATAATTTTTCACAAATAAAGCCTGCTATTTCATTAGGTCTTTCTTGGAAAAGGATATTTATTACATCATCATAACCCCAATTACCGGTCTGGCCTAAAATAGTTTTAGGGCCTGCATCAAATCGGGTAGGATCAAAAAGAACCGGTTCACAACCGATTTCGCCTCTTTCAACATAGCCGGTAAGAGCCTTAGCTGTTTCAATGATATCCTCTTCGGTGTAACCATTCCCTTCGCCTAATGAGAAAAGTTCATACAATTCCCGTGCATAATTCTCATTGGGGTTATTACCATTATTATATACACCATCCAGGTAGTAAAGCATGGCACTTGTAAGGCCAATTTCACTAACAAAGGTCCTGAAATTGCCTATCGCATTCCTTTGAAGGCAATTCACGTAATAATAAAGGAAGGAATTACAATCATAAACATCCAGTTCTGTAACAAAATGGTTGCTCCAGAAAAAGCTTAAGCGTTCCCTGAGATTGTTATTCAACAAGCCATTGGTATAGCTTATTCTCCATTCCTCGGCTTGGGCACGTTTAACTTGTCTTGCCAGATCATCGTCTGCAGGATAGTTGCTGTTGTTCCAATCTGCCCAAACAGGAGCAGGAGTGGGGGCCATAGTGACCGCTTCATTGATCAAACTATTTACCAAAGTGCTGGCATCCGCGCCAACCGCATCGTTGATAGATTGTACTGAGGCACTAAAGCCCAGTCTTCTGTACAAATGCGCCGCCCTGTATTTATCCAGGGGTGTTGTGTACGGCGCTAATGTAGAGGTATTACAATTAACGAAGTATTCCATAGTTTTTTAGGCTTTAAGAACGTTCATGTGTTTAGGGGCAAATTCTTAACGCTTAAACTTAGTGGATATTATGGTCTTCCAAGTATTTTCGTTATTCTGCAGGGAAATTACAATCTTCTCGCTGAAATTATGACCGATTTGCCGATATTTTCGACAAACTGCTTTATTTTTTAAGAAATTGAGGAAATTATGGGTACGCATAATGAATTTGGGAAGAAAGGTGAAGAATTAGCGACAGCTTATTTAGTGAAAAAGGGATACCTTATTATATATCGTAATTACCGCTATATGAAAGCAGAAATTGACATCATTGCGCAAAAAGGCCATATAATAGCTATAGTTGAAGTGAAGTCGAGAAACTCAGCATATTTTGAAAATATTGCAGAAACAGTAAGTAAAAAGAAAATAGGGTTACTTGTATCTGCCGCAGATCATTATATAAATACAAATAAATTGGATAAGGAAGTTAGGTTTGATATAATTACCATCCTTAAAGAAAATAATAAATTTCTCATTGAACATTTCGAGGACGCTTTCTATCATTTTTAAACATTTGTTTTATTTATAACATTATGTTATTTTTACCGCAACACTTAAGATATGAAAACCATCTCCTCCGTTGTAGAACATTACATAAAAAAGAAACCCTTTCTACAAAGTGCGCTTGCGCAGGGAATAATTAACCTTACTTCACTGTCTAGAATCATTAAACCAGACATTGAGGAAGAATTAAGGAAGGATATTCGCAATGGGGCTATTGTAATGGCTCTTAAGCGTTTGTCGGATGATCTTGAATTCAGAGCAACTCACAAAATCATAAAAGTCCTTAAAAATATAGGAGAAATCACGGTTCGATCATCACTAACAGATTTTACTTTTCTGGTATCTGATACCATCTTAGAAAACCAAACGAAGCTGCTAGATGAGGTAAATAAAAACAAGGATGTATTTTACACCTCTTCCAGAGGGGTTAATGAGCTTAATATTGTGGTGAGCAATAGTCTGGACAGTACTGTAGAAAAGTTACTTAAGGATGAAAAGTGTACGCAAAAGGCTGAAAACCTATCTTCTATTACTGTAAAACTCCCTGCAGAAAATGTTTCTGTTCCGGGCATTTACTATTTCATTTTTCAGCGATTGGCCTGGGAGGGAATTATACTATACGAAGTAATTTCCACAACCAACGAATTCACAATCCTTGTAAACGACGATCAGGTAGATATTGCTTTCAAAACAATAAAGGATTTAAAATCTTTGTAAACAGCGATTAATAATCCATGTTAATTGGGATTAAAGGGGCCATATACAGCATCGCGGAAACTTTTGTGCAGGCCTATTTGGTCATAAGGAAACAGTTGCACGAATAAAACCGCTGTAAGTTTATTTACAGGATCTATCCAGAAAAGGGTACTTGCGGCTCCATCCCAAAAAAATTCACCAACTATACCGTTGTTTTCTTCCTTAGATGCTGGCGGACGCAATCTTACCGCGAAGTCAATACCAAAACCTACCTGTCCCTTGCCAGGAAGGAAGGAACGTTTTTCAATACTGTCTGCTAAATGATTCGTGGACATTAATTTTACAGTTTCAGGCTTTAGAATGGTTACTGAATCTAATGTTCCTTCATTAACCATCATTAAGGCAAAACGCATATAATTGTCTAGTGTAGAAGTTAGTCCAGAGCCGCCCCGGGTTAGAGGCCAGTTATTAAAATAATCAGTTTTCGCCTCCTTATCGGGCAGTTGCCTGAGATGGCCCGGGGCCTCCCGGAAATACATTGCAGAAAAGCGATCACGATCATTTTCAGGGACATAGTATCGAGTCTCTTGCATGCCGAGCGGATCTAAAACATTTTCCCTGACATATTCGCCATATGGCTGTCCGGAAATCCGTTCAACCAAAAAGGCCTGAACATCCACACAGGGACCGTATTCCCATTGCTCGCCCGGATGAAAAAACAGCGGTGTTTCGCCCATTTTTTGAGCCATTTCAACCAGGGTATTATTCCTGTTTAAAGCATCAGCTTCTTTTATCATCTTACCGAGACCCGGAATGTCTGCATTCCTTCCAAATCCGGCCGTATGACGGGTAAGATCTCGGATGGTCATCGGCCGCCTGGGATCTGCAAGAACAGGGTTTCCCAATGCATCTTCCCTTTCATAGACTTTCATATGAGCAAACTCCGGGGCATATTTGGAAACCGGATCGTCTAACTTAAAGGCACCATCCTCATAGAGGGTCATAAGAGCAGTACCGGTTATTGGTTTGGTCATGGAATAGATTTGCACAATAGTATTGCGGTCCATTGGCTTCTTCTTCTCGCGATCTGCATAACCAAAGGCGTTATAATATACTTCCTTATTATTTTCATAGATCAGAGCAGAAACCCCGGCGATATTTCCAGAGTCAATAAAACTTTTTAAGGTAGAGTCAATACGACTAATAGCCAAATTATCTATTATTGCTAAAGAACTTTTAGATTTCTCAGCAGACTTATTAGATTCTTTACAACCAACATTAATTAGTAAAAAACCCACTAAAATATATAGTCTATACTTTTTCATATATGATTCGTTTTTGTTTGCTCATAATGCTTAGTTAATAGTTTTACCGTCAAAATATCATTAAAACTAAGTTTACCCCTTACATTTATAAATTAGTTATCAAAGCCGTACTGTAAGGCGTGAAGAGATGTATATTTATTTACCTGGCAGATGATACAGATAAAGATAATGAAATACCGCTAAGCCAACGTAAGTAGTTTATCATATTAAAAAAAGCTGTAAGTTCTTTTCAGGGTAGCATCTCCAGGGTAGCATCTCCGGGAATTTACTTTAGAAGCTTGTTAGCGAATATTAGATTAAACTTAAATAACTATCTTCTTATTTTTTGACAATGGTTGAAGTACTTCCAGGGCTTTATTTACAGATTTAATACCATCGAAAATTAAAAGTAATCTAAGCCCGTTACGCGTCTGTTTTTCTTTTAGTCTGCATGTTTCACTATGCTGTTGTACATAGGAAAGAACACTTGAGAATTCCGGGCTTTGATAAAAAGCAGACTCCTGGTCTGAGATAAAATAACCCATTAGGACACCTTTTTTTAATACTACTTTTTCCAATCCTATCCCAGTGGCAATCCACTTAATTCGCACCGAATTTAACAAATCCTCTACCTGTGTTGGATATGCGCCAAACCTGTCGATTAATTGCGATTCAAATTTTTGAAGATCTTCTTCAGTTTTTAGGGTGTTAAGTTCGGTATAGAGGTTTAATCGTTCGGTGGTATTGTTAATATAATCGTCGGGGAATAACAATTCAAAATCTGAATCCAGCTGGGTTTCCTTCACAAACATTTTATCCTTCCCTTCTGTTTCCTCATAAAGGTCTTTGAATTCATTTTCTTTTAACTCATCAATAGCTTCCGCTAATATTTTTTGATAAGTTTCAAAACCAATTTCATTTATAAAGCCACTTTGTTCACCACCTAACAAGTCTCCAGCACCCCGAATTTCCAGGTCCTTCATTGCAATGTTAAAACCACTCCCCAATGCGGTATACTGTTCCAGCGCCTGAATTCGCTTTCTGGCATCGGGAGTCATTACGTCATACGGTGGGGTAATGAAATAACAAAACGCCTTTTTGTTACTTCTGCCAACGCGGCCCCTCATTTGATGAAGATCACTTAACCCAAAGTTATTGGCATTATTAATAAAGATGGTATTTGCATTGGTCACATCCAGCCCACTTTCCACAATGGTTGTAGAGACCAAAACATCAAACTCTCCATTCATAAAGGCCAGCATTAAAGTTTCCAATTTTCTGCCTTCCATTTGGCCGTGGCCAATGCCTATTTTTGCATCGGGCACCAAACGCTGAATCATTCCGGCCACCTCTTTAATATTTTCTATTCTATTGTGGATAAAGAATATTTGCCCACCTCTTTGAATTTCATAGGAGATGGCATCGCGGATAATTTCTTCGTTAAATTGTATCACCTGACTTTCAATGGGATACCTGTTTGGGGGTGGTGTATTTATAACAGATAGATCCCTTGCCGCCATTAAACTAAATTGCAGAGTTCTTGGAATTGGGGTAGCCGTTAAAGTAAGTACGTCTACATTTTCTTTTATTGATTTTAATTTGTCTTTTACTGCAACTCCGAATTTTTGTTCTTCGTCTACAATAAGTAACCCCAGATCCTTAAACTCCACATTTTTGCTGGCCAATTGATGTGTTCCTATTAAGATGTCAATCTTACCCGATTTTAATTCATCCAGTATTATGCGTTTCTCTTTGGCTGTTCTAAAACGGTTCAGATAATCTACCTTAACAGGCATATCTTTTAATCGTTTGGTGAATGTTCTGTGGTGTTGAAAGGCAAGTATGGTGGTAGGAACCAGCACCGCCACTTGTTTGCCATTTACAGCAGCCTTGAATGCAGCCCTAATGGCGACTTCGGTTTTTCCAAATCCCACATCGCCACAAACCAGCCTGTCCATAGGCCTTTCACTTTCCATATCTTTCTTAATATCTTCAGTGGCAGTGCTTTGATCCGGGGTGTCCTCATAAATAAAAGAGGCTTCCAGTTCCAGCTGCAGGTAACTGTCCGGGGCGTATTGAAAACCTTTATCCAGCCTTCTTTTCGCATAAACTTTAATAAGATCGAAGGCTATTTTTTTTACCCTTGACTTGGTCTTTTGTTTAAGTTTTTTCCATGCCGCAGATCCCAATTTGTAAATTTTGGGAACTGCCCCATCCTTTCCATTGTATTTGGAGATCTTATGTAGTGAGTGAATACTAACATATAGGATGTCGCGTTCACCGTACATTAATTTGATAGCTTCCTGTTTTTTGCCTTCCACATCAATTTTCTGAAGACCTCCAAATTTGCCTATTCCGTGGTCAATGTGGGTTACATAATCGCCAATTTCTAATTTGTTTAGATCCTTTAAAGTAATAGCCTGTTTTTTGGCATAACCGTTCCGCAAGTGAAATTTGTGATAACGCTCAAAAATCTGATGGTCTGTATAGCATGCTACCTTCAGATCATGGTCTATGAAGCCTTGATATAAAGGAAATACTTTAGTTTTATAATGTACATTTTCATCTACTTCATCAAAGATGTCATGGAACCTTTTGGTTTGTACGTCTGAAGAGCAGAAAATATAATTTTCATAGCCTTTGTGGTTGTTATCGTTGAGATTTGCGATAAGCAAATCAAATTTCTTATTGAAGGAAGGCTGAGGTGTTGTATTAAAATCAATATTCTCAGATTTAGGGATATGACCAAAACCCCCTATGGTGGCTATTGTAAATGTTACTAATTCCTCTTTTAGCAAGTCGGAATTGGTAAATAATTCTTCCGGTTCAAACTGTTTTAATTCCGAATTAAGTTCACCAAAAGCCTTTTTGGCTTTTTCAAAAAACAGATCTACCCTGCTATAAATTAATTCTGGATTTTTAAGAAAAATTACGGTATCTGTACTTATATATTTCAGGAAGCTTTCGCGACTTTCATTCAGGTGTTTATTTTCGACATTCGGAATTATCCTGATCCGACTTACTTTATTGGTAGATAATTGGGTTTCTACATCAAAGGTCCGAATGCTTTCTACTTCATCGCCAAAAAATTCAATTCGATATGGTTCATCATGGGAAAAAGAAAAGACATCCAGGATACCTCCACGCACAGAGAATTCACCTGGCTCGGTTACAAAATCCACGCGTTTAAAGTGATACTCAAAAAGCACTTCATTTAGAAAGTCTAATGAAAGCGTATCAGACTTATTTATTTTCAGGGTGTTTTTGGTCAGTTCTTTTCTGGTGACCACTTTTTCAAAAAGCGCGTCGGGGTATGTGATTATTACAGCCGGTTTTTTTCGGGAATTTATTCGGTTTAAAACTTCAGCCCTAAGTAAAACATTTGCATTATCGGTTTCTTCAATCTGGTATGGTCTTCGGTAGCTTCCAGGATAGAAGAGTACGTCAGTTTCACCTATAAGTTGCTCCAGGTCATTAAGTATATAGGCCGCTTCTTCTTTATCATTCAAAACGAGAAGATAAGGCCGATCTGTTTTGTTGAAGATTGCTGAGGTTACAAAAGAAATAGCCGATCCACTAAGTCCATTTAAAGCAATATTAGGTTGGTTTTGGAAAATAAAATCCTGCAATTTCCCTAGTTGGGGAGACTGTGCGTACAGTTGCTGCAATGAAGATTTGGTCAACCGTTAAATTTTGTGCAAATATAAATGTTGAACTCATGGCAGACCAAAAGATTGGCTTAAATTTTTAATATTGTATTATCGGCAATTGCAAAAACCTCATCGGTATCTTTTTTATTCATAGTATAAGTTCCTGTAAATTTGCCAAATGCAGGAAGGATCATTTGATCTTGTGTTTTGAAGAAACAAGGAAGGCGAAGTGATTGTTTTCCTTTTCCTCTAAGTTTAATTGCAGGATGAATGTGACCTGAAAAATTAAAATAACCTTGTCGCTCTTCAGGATGATGTGTCAGTAAAAATTTTTCTGAAGTTAATTCAGTTACTACCTGAATTCCTATTCGCTCATATTTCAGAGGTGAAATGATATCATGATTCCCTCTGACTAAAATATATTTGAGATCAGAATTCCCAATCCATTTTTCAAAGAGCTCCCATTCCCGGTTCAATGAAGAATGAAACAAATCACCTAAAAAGCAAACTACTTTAGGGTTAAAAAAAGCAATAGTTGAATCCAGCAAATCAAAATTTTTGTAAATAGCTTTCTGTGGTACGGCAGCACCGAATTTTCTAAAATGGGTAATTTTACCCAAATGCACATCACTAATTAAAAGGGTGGCTTGCTCCTTCCAAAAAAGAGTACCGCTTGGATGCAAAATAAAATTCTGATCTAAAATCTGAATGGTTTGTGTCATTTTTTCAAAGATAGATAATGCAATGATTTTGAAAGAAATGAATTCGCATACGACCTGCCATTTCTTCGATTAATCATTTACTTTTAGTTAAAATGGCGGTCATTCTCTTTATACGGTCGGATAACTTTTCACTGGATAGTTTTTCTCTCAATCTGTCTGTGATTAAAGGGAAAGAGAAGGGGGTAGGAGAAGTACAAGGCCTCCATACGATATTTTGACTCGCGATGCGTTCAAGGGCAATTCGCAACCGACCTTCTTCTAATTGATGCTCAAAGGTCTCTCTGAAGGCCTGTTGAAATAATAGGTTATCCGATTCATAATCCTTGAATACATCGAACAGCAGCTGTGAATTACTCTGCAAATGCTTCATTTTGATTCCTTTTTCGGGGTAACCTGTAAAAACCATTCCACTAATCACTGCGATATCACGGAATTTGCGCCGAGCCATCTCTGTTGAATTCAAGCTTTTTTGAAGATCATCAAGCAAGAAGGTGGTTGTAAATAAATCATTATCGAGAACCTGTTGCATATCTACTTCTTTATCTGATAATAGTTCAAAACCATAGTCATTGAATGCAAGCGAAAAAGTAATTGGAGATAACAGGCTAATTCTATAACTCAGCAAACTGCCCATTGCTTCATGTACAAATCTGCCCTCAAAAGGATAAAAAATATGGTGGTATCCATCCTGGGTTTGAAAAGTTTCGATTAAAAACTCATTGGGCTTAGGTACGATACTCTCTGATTGTTGTCTTGTAAAAATTGATTTAAGCGCCCTGATCTCATCAGACTGTTCTTTTTCATTCAATTGAACTGAGTAAAGTTCTTCTCTAAGCAATTTTGACATTTGGGCAGATAATGTTAATCTGCCTCCCATCCAAGCCGGAACTTTTGAGGATTTTCTGGTAGAATTCCGAACCTGAGCCTGCATTTCCTTGATGCGTATAAATTCCAGGTTTCTTCCCGCAAAGGTAAATACATCACCCCTCTTTAATTTTGAAATGAAATGTTCTTCAATAGTTCCTATATATCCCCCTTTTTGATAGCGAACAGTAATATTGGAATCGCCTACAATAGTACCAATCTGAAAGCGGTGTCTCATGGCAACTCCACGATTGGTTACTTTGAATTTTCCGTTTTCATCTACCTCTACCTTTTTGTATTCATCATAGGACTGCAAACTCTGACTTCCCAGGACAATAAAGTTTAACAGCCAGTGCCATTCATCGGCCGTCATACTTTGGTAGCAAAAGGTCTGCTTAATTTCCGGATAAATTTGGTCTGGAAAAAAACCGTCTGAGACGGCAAGAGTGACCAAGTATTGTATTAAAACATCAAAACTATTAAGGTAGGGGATCCTGTCTTCAACCGCTTTTTTTTCTGCAGCCTGTTTTAGGGCAGAAGCCTCTACAAGTTCAATGGCATGTGTAGGAAGGAAATAAATTATACTTTCTTCACCCGGCCTGTGACCACTTCTTCCTGCTCGTTGCATAAACCGGGCAACTCCTTTGGGACCTCCAATTTGAATTACAGTTTCTACCGGGGCAAAATCTACACCGAGATCCAGACTCGAAGTACAGACCACAGCTTTGAGACTTTCATTTCGTATTGCTTGTTCTACCCATTGCCTGGTTTCCTTATTAATACTTCCGTGATGCATGGCAATTTCACCTGCTAATTCCGGATGTTTTTCCAGGATTTTTTGAAACCAGATTTCGCATTGACTTCGGGTATTTGTAAATAGCAGGGTTGTTCTGCTATTGTTAATAATAGGAATAACTTCATCGAGCAAGCGAAGACCCAAATGACCACGCCAGGGAAAAGTTTCCATCTCTTTGGGAATAATACTCTTTACTGTTATCTTTTTTTTGAGATTTGCCCTGATCAGTACGGAATTTTCATGGGCAGAAGATCCAGGACCTAACAGTACTTCTCTGGCCTGCTCAAGATTACCAATCGTGGCAGATATGCCCCAAATATGCAGTTCTTTTGTAATTCCCTTGAGTCTTGATAGTCCAAGCTCTGTTTGTACCCCTCGTTTGGTGCCCAGCAATTCATGCCATTCATCTACTACTATTGCAAAGCAGTTCTTAAATATCGTATCATATCCTTTTGTGGCAAGAAGTAATTGAAGACTTTCGGGAGTCGTAATGAGGAGGTCGGGCATACTTCTCCTTTGCTTCGCTCTTTCGGCAGTAGAGGTATCTCCGGAGCGGATGCCAACGGTAAGTTGTGTGTCTAAATCGCGGATTACCCTTTCTGC
>CBDUGN010000084.1:0-14070 GCA_965366915.1 uncultured Eudoraea sp.
GGTTCTTCCTGTACAATATGCCTTACCCCTTTAAGTTTTTCGTTTTGGGAAAAATGAGCTAACCGTTCGCTTACGTCTTCAGCTCTCAGATCTACCCAGCCAACCACACCTTTAATAAAATCATTTTCACGAGCCAGTTTAAGAAGGAATTCTGTCTCTGTTTCGGATTGATCTGCCTGAACGGCTATACAGCCTTGAATTCCGTTTTCTTGTAATATTGGAGCAAGATCTGAGGGAAGAAAATCTTGCTGAAGGACTTTCATGGAATCGTCAATCCAACCATATTTCACAGGGTCATATTTCCAAAAATGCTGATGGCTGTCAATTACCATTGTCCTTAGTTATAATTTCTAACCATTTAATCTTATAAAACCACCATCAATAGGAAAATCTGTACCGGTAATAAAGGAAGCTTCGTCTGAACACAGATATACGGCCAGGTTGGCTATTTCTTCCGGCTTGCCCATCCTGCCTATAGGTTGAGTTTCTGACAACCTTTTAAACATTTCCTTTTCCATGCCGGGATAATTCTGTTTGAGGTAGCCATCAACAAAAGGTGTATGAACCCTTGCCGGTGAAATACTGTTGCATCGAATACCATAGGTTAAGTAATCTTTGGCCACAGAATACGTCATGGTAAGTACTGCTCCTTTAGTCATGGAATAGGCAAACCTGTCTGATATTCCAACAGTCGCTGCAACGGATGCCATATTTATGATCACTCCTCCCCTTTCTTTCATATTTTTTATACAGGCATAGATACAATTATAGACCCCCTTAATATTTACCTGGTAAACCCTGTCGATATCTGCCTCGGAAGTAAGTTCAACATTCCCAATATGGGCAATACCCGCGTTATTTATCAGGATATCTATTGCACCATACGATTTTATAGCTTCCACAATTTTGACAACCTCTTTTTGGTTAGAAACATCACAGCTATGTGCCTGGGCTTTTCCACCTTTAGCTTTTATTTCAGCTGCTGTTTCTTTTGCCGGTATCGAATTTACTTCCAGGATATGTACGTCAGCGCCTTGTTCTGCCAGGGCTATGGAAATTGCCTTTCCTATGCCACTTCCCCCTCCTGTGACCAGTGCCCTTTTATCTGTTAAATTGAATTTCAAATTATTTCATTTAAATTTCCTTATTCCGTATAAGCGGCTGTTTAAATCTAATCATATTTTTCCATTTCCTCAATAGATTGTCAGACCAGTTGGCACTGAATATGGGAAAAGGATTTTGAGCTGCTTGATTTTTCTTATTAACTTGGCTATTCAAATTCCTTTAAATAGAAGATTTGTATTCCATTGTAGATATAGAAACTACCGGAAACGGTATTAAGGGCAATAAAATTACCGAGATAGCCATCTTTAAATTTGATGGACAAAAAGTGGTGGATGAATTTACCTCGCTGGTAAATCCCGAATGTGAAATACCTTACTTTATAACCGGGTTAACAGGAATTGACAGCCATATGGTGCGCAATGCTCCTGTACTTTCTGAGATTGCATCTAAAATATTAGAAATAACACAAGACACCATCTTTGTTGCCCATAGCGTTAATTTCGATTATAACGTCATCAAAGAAGAGTTCAGAACTATTGGCATTTCCTTTGTCAGAAAAAAACTATGTACTGTACGTTTGTCACGAAGGCTGATTCCAGGATATTCTTCATATAGCCTGGGCAAACTTTGTTCTTCTTTGAATATACCCATTACGGACAGGCACAGGGCAAGGGGTGATGCATATGCAACTGTACATTTGTTCAGAAAATTACTGGAAACAGAAAATGCCGAGACTGTTTTTGCTTCTTTCTTAAATGCACGATCTCAGGAAGCAACCCTGCCGCCTTCATTGAACAGGGAGGTATATGAGAAGCTACCTTCAAAACCGGGTGTGTATTACTTTAAAAATGCCAAAGGAGAGATCATTTATGTAGGTAAAGCCAAAAACATCAAAAAGCGGGTTCTAAGCCATTTTTATGATAAATCTACAAAAGAGGTACAAATGTGCCGTGAGACATCAAATATAGATTTTGAACTATCAGGCAATGAACTGCTTGCACTTTTAATGGAATCTGCAGCTATTAAACATCATTACCCCTTATTCAACAGAGCACAAAAAAGAAATGTGGTGCCTTACGGTATTTTCGCCTATGAAGACAGACAAGGTATAATGCATCTGGCTTTTAACAAATTAAGGTTAGTGCCTAAATCCCTGATTACTTTTTACAATACCACAGATTGTCGTCTATTTATAGAACAAATGTGTATTGCCTATAGTTTATGCCCTAAATATTGCCATTTACAGGAAAACGTAGAATCATGTTCACATTTCAGGGTAGCTGACTGCAAAGGCATTTGCCGGGGTAAAGAATCTGCTATTGCTTATAATAAAAGGGTGCAGGAAGCAATTGACAGTCTTGCATCTGAAAAACATACTTACATTATAAAAGAAAAAGGAAGAACTATTGAGGAAGATGCGGTAATAATAGTACAGGAGGCTGTTTATTCAGGGTATGGATTTGTACCCAAAAGTGTTTCAATTAACTCCATTGAAGATATAATGGCTTTTCTTATCCCGCAAAAAGATAATCTGGAAACAAACCGCCTTATTCAGACATACAAGGTAAAAAACCCGGACGCTATTCTAGATTTTTCCTCTGGCATACTTAAATCTGTGCAAAAGGTGTGAGGAGCGACTTCAGTAAGACGCAGCTGTGGTAGTGAATCTATTTATATTTATCCATTTCATTGTACATCCGGACTATAAAAAACAACCAGACCACAAAGATGATGGCAACAACAATAGAGTAAATTAATATGAAATCCATTATTTCTTATATTTTAAGTAATTCATAAAACCTAAAATAGTCGGAGCCCAGAAGGCAACAAAGATGGCCTCTAATTTCTGACCGGACAGAAACATATACTCTGAAACAACAATAATGGATAGGACAACAAGAAGCAATAAAACATTCATTGCCCCTATCTTTTCAATAAAATTTTTAAACATGTCTAGTAGCTAATACTCATGAAAAGGTGATCATAACTTCATAAGTGGTTTAAACCTGACTAAATCTATAAACTTTTTATGAATAAGCGAAAAAATGCAGGGTTTTTGTCCTTAATTTTGGATAAAGGAGTGATGCGAAACCTATAAAATAAGTATCTGAAGAAGGAACAGAAATGAAAAATTGACCAAAACTGCCTGAAATGCCAATTTATCTATCTCCTTTTGCCACTATTCATAAGACTAACCAAAACAGCAATCATTGCAATCACCACAAAAGCAAAAACGGCAATCATTATAATACCATTACTCCAATCTACCAGGGGAATACCAATTAATTCCATATCAAAGAAGACTTTATGTTAATATTAAAAAGCAAAATATTTTATTTGATAACTACTACTTGTGCGCTTTTCTCACTTTGCAGGTATTCCAACCAAAAAGCCCGTAAAGCGGACAGAAACCGGTTAAACTCGTTAATACAAATACAGCCGCAA
The DNA here is from genome assembly GCA_965366915.1 of uncultured Eudoraea sp. Taxonomy (GTDB): domain Bacteria; phylum Bacteroidota; class Bacteroidia; order Flavobacteriales; family Flavobacteriaceae; genus Eudoraea. Next base: position 3,511 of record CBDUGN010000084.1, read on the forward strand.
CTGTCAATAAAATATAAGAAAGTGCCCCTCCAATTACCTCATAATATATCAATAAGGCAATTATAACAGCAATGGCGAAGCGCAAAATCTTATCGATTTTTCCCATGTTTCGTTTCATAATTCCACCTTTTAAAAAAGAAAAAATTCTTTCACCTTTAAATTCTTACTTTAAAAGTAAGATTGGTGCTTAACACAAACCATGATATAAATCATATTACTGCGTAGTGGGGCAGATATAATTGGTTACCTCCATTCCTGCCTTTTTCATCTCAGCAATACCGCCCGTTATGTCTACCAAATTATGTATGCCCCTGCCTTTAAGAATAGAAGCAGCAATAACAGATCGGTAACCCCCCGCACAATGCAGGTAAAAAGTTTCGTCTTTGGGTAATTCAGCAAAATGATCGTTTAATACATCCAATGGGGTGTTATTTGCATCAACTAAATGTTCAGCTTGATATTCGCTTTCCTTCCGAACATCAAAAATTGGTAAATGTTTATTTTTTAATACCTCTTTGGCTTCTTCGGCAGATAATGCGATGATCTTGTCAATATCTTTACCCGCTTTTTCCCAGGCTTTAAAACCACCCTTTAAGACACCTAAAGTGTTATCAAATCCTACCCTGGACAATCGTGTTACTGCCTCCTCTTCCTTTCCTTGGGGCGTCACCAATAATATCAGTTGTTTAACATCGGCTATTAAAGCCCCAACCCATGGTGCAAAATCACCGTTCAAACCAATAAAAATGGATCTTGGAATATGCCCTTTTACAAATTCTTCCTGGTTCCGCACATCCAATACAAGAGCCCCGGTTTCATTCGCTGCCAATTCAAAAGCATCCGGTGAAAGGGCTGCCATACCTCGTTTTAACACATCACCTATATCTTCATATCCTTCCTTATTCATTTTTACATTTAAAGGGAAATATTTAGGTGGCGGAAGCAGGCCATCGGTAACTTCATTTATAAATTCCTCCCGTGTCATATTAGCTCGCAGCGCATAATTCATTTGTTTTTGGTTCCCCAAAGTATCCACGGTTTCTTTCATCATGTTCTTACCACATGCCGAACCGGCGCCGTGCGCAGGATAAACAATAACCTCATCCGCCAAAGGCATAATTTTACTTCTTAAACTATCATAAAGAAGTCCGGCCAGATCTTCTTTGGTCATATCTGCTGCTTTCTGGGCGAGATCCGGTCTTCCCACATCACCTAAAAACAAAGTGTCTCCGGAAAAAATTGCGTGGTCTTTCCCTGTTTCGTCCTTTAATAAATAGGTAGTGCTTTCCATAGTGTGGCCCGGGGTGTGCAGGGCCTTAATTGTTATATCCCCAAGTTGAAATTCCTGACCATCTTTAGCTATGATTGCCTCAAAAGCAGGATTTGCATTGGGGCCAAACACAATAGGTGCACCGGTTTCTTTAGACAATGTTACATGCCCGCTAACAAAGTCGGCATGAAAATGGGTTTCAAAAATATATTTTATTTCAGCCTTATTCTTTCTCGCCCTTTCTATATAGGGAATTACTTCGCGCAGTGGATCAATAATGGCAACTTCACCCTTGCTTTCAATATAATAGGCTCCCTGAGCAAGACAACCGGTATAAATTTGTTCAATGATCATTTCCTTTTTTCTAAATTTTTTTCAAAAATACTGCTTCTTGAATTAAAAAAAGCAACATTAGTTACCCTTCTTATTCCGCTGATGGGCCACTCTTTCATGGTTGACTGATGCATTCTCAGGATTATCAAAGTGGGCCACGGCCTCCTTTATTTTTACAAAGAGGAACTCTTTGGGTAATACGTCACTAATACCACTCCTGAAAATGATATCTCTAGTCGGGCCTATGGCTCCTGCAATATAGAACTGTATTCCATCCTGCCTTATTTTCTTAATGACTTTAGTAAGCATTCTGGTGGCTGTGGAATCTATATAATTAATGGCTTCAGCATTTAATATTACTCCTTTTAAATTATCCCCCTTCAGGTTCATATACTTATAAAGCTGATTTTTGAAATAATCTGAATTACCAAAGTACAATTGCGAATCAAAACGTACAATGAGCAGATCATCACGCATAATGACTTCATCTCCAAAACGTGTAATATTTTTATAATATTCTGAATCTTTTATTTTGGCTAAAACCGCGAAATGAGGTTTTGAAGTTCTGTAGACCATCAATAAAAGAGAGAGCAGAACCCCGGTAAGTATGCCTTGAGTAATGCCTATAAACAGGGTTATCAAAAATGTAAATACCAAGACAATAAATTCATCTTTTCTATAGGTCCACAAACGTTTTGCATAGGCTAAATCAATTAAACCAAAAACCGATACCATGATAATACTGGCCAGGATTGCTTTTGGCAAATAATAAAAAAGGGGGGTAAGAAATACCAGCGTTATTATAACCAATATAACAGTAAATATACCAGAGAGTGTACTTTTTGATCCGGATTCATGATCGATGGCGGATCTCGAAAAGCTTGCCGCAACAGGAAAGGACTGAAAAAACGAACCCAACATATTTGCTGAGCCTAAAGCAATTAATTCCTGATTGGCATTAATCTGATCTTCTTCATTCTTCTCTTCAAGGCTCTTGCCAATTGAAATAGCTTCAAGATATCCTATCAGCGCAAGTGTCAGTGCAATTGGCCATAGTTTCATCATAGTATCTACACTAAAGGACGGCAAAATAAACCCGGGCAATCCTTTTGGAATTGTTCCCACGATCTCAATACCCAGCGATTCCATTTTGAAAAAATATACGGCCAGTATTCCAAGAACAACGATGATAAGTATGGCAGGGATTTGCCTATTCCATTTTTTAAAACCAATGAGTAGAAAAATCCCCGTAAGTCCTATGATGAAATCATAGAAATTGGTCTGCGGAATTGTCTCAATGGCATTCAAAAAAATTCTGTGAAACTGATTGCTCCCTTCCATTTCCACACCAAGTAAATGTTTTAACTGACTAAAAATAATGATCATAGCCGCGGCCGAAGTAAATCCGCTGATAACCGGTTTGGCTAAGAAGGTAACCAGATAGCCCATCTGAAAAATGCCTAAAACAAATTGTATGGCTCCAACCATAAAAGCAAGTAAAATGGCCAGAGCAATATAATTCTCCAATCCTACTATTGCCAGTGCTCCCAAGCCTACCGCAACGAGCAAAGAATCCATGGCTACCGGTCCAATTGCAAGCGATCTTGAAGTGCCAAAAAACGCATAAACCAACAGGGGCACAAGGGAGGCATACAAACCGTAAACAGGGGGTAAACCGGCGATCATGGCGTAAGCCATTGCCTGAGGAATAAGTACGATTCCCACGGTTAAGCCCCCAATGACGTCTTTAGGAAGATCTTTCCGTTTATAACTACGTAGTCTATGTAGAATTGGGAAAATTTTTCTCATTGATCAAATGTACTATTTAATCAATAAATCAATGGTTTCCCCACTACCTTTTGTCCGTAAAAACACAAAGGTTTATATGCAGTACTATTGTTTAAAGTAATCTTTCTTATAAAAAGCTGCGAGTTCCTCAGTTAGCACAAGCACCTCCGGTTTATCCTTGCGCAACATTACCTGCCAGTTATTGAATACTTCCCAGTTATCATCTTTAAAAATAACCGGACCATATTCTAAAATAAGTTTCTGCCTAATACGATCTTCCTCCCCCTTACCTGTCAAAATCCATACAACATTGAGTTTTCCATCTCCAAATCGCGCCTCAAATTTCCTGGGGAAACCTGCATATTCTATGCCAAAACAATCTATTTGCAATTGGGCATTGGGATCACTCCCATCCAATTCCATGCTATTGGTGAAAACAGATTCACTTTCCAAATATGGTTTTAACTGCTCCAAATTACCTCCCATTTTTATAAAATCCGGAATTTTTGCCGACGGGTTATGGGCTTTTTTAAGTTCCTTATTTGAGGGCAGGAATGGGTTATCCCAGGTAAATAGATTTGGATGCATGGCATCTTTAGATAAAATCCAGACTTTATCCTCAGAAGGCCTGGCAACAATTCCATCATTTGGATAGAAATTATAGTTCATATAGGTCTGAGCAGTGTCTTTCCTTTTAGTGGTTATGCTCTCAACCGCATTCCCATAGGCCTGAATATATACCAATTTATCATCCGCAAAAGTAAATACCAACTCTGAAATAGTGCCGTAGCCGGATTTATAATTGCTTAAAACCAGATGTGTTTCAAGGTTTTTGGATAATGGAAAGGTTGGATTTTCTATTTCAAATATTTCCAGTTTTTCTGCAAAAGGTTCCATTTTAGCTTTTGCACTTTGAACGGATTCCTGGAGTTCAACACCATTAAAAAGAATTTCGGATTGAGCATTATTATGGCCTATTATAGCCAAAATCATAATTGCAGAAAGGGCAAGTGATAATTTCATCTTTTTGTTTTAGAGTTTAATATTTCTAAAGATGAATATTCACGATAATTGTTACAGCCCAAATAAATATTCAACTTATAATTCAATAACCTTTATATGGTTTCGGCTCAACTCTATTTTGCCTTCTTTCTCTAAACTTTTTAAAAGTCTTGAGACCACTACCCGTGAAGTATGCAAATCATTGGCAACATCCTGATGTGTGGAATATATAATATCATCATTCGTTACCATTGCACGGTCTTTGAGATACTTCATTATGCGCTCATCCATTTTCATAAATGCCAAAGTATCTATTGTTTCGAGCAATTCTGACATTCTGGTATGATAACTATCCAAAATAAATTCTCTCCAACTTTGGTATTTGGCCATCCACTCATCCATTTTTTCTATAGGAATCATTAATAACTCTGTTTCTGATTCAGCTATTGCTCTGATCTCACTTTTACCGTTCCCCAGACAACATGAAAATGTCATGGCGCAGGTATCACCTTTCTCAATAAAATAAAGCAATAACTCATCACCTTCATCATCTTCACGAAGTATTTTAATTGCTCCACTAAAAATTAAAGGCATAACCGTTATTTCCTGGCCTATATCCAATAAACGCTCCCCTTGTTTTATGCGCTTGCATTTGCCTGCAGCTTCTATCTCATCTAACAATTCCGGTTCAAAAAGATAACCGTAATGACGCTCTAAGAGTACTCTCATTTTTAAAGTTTATTTGGATTAAAACAGATTCTTGTTTCTTTTAAACAGACTATTAAATTATGGAATTAAAGTGACTTTAAAATTCCTGTCTTTATCAGATAAATAATCAAACCCTTCATGCAATTGTATTTGTTCTACTGAATAGGGATAAAAGGTTATCGGCTCTATGCATATCATATTCGAAACTTCTGTCCACAGCATAAAATGACTGAAACCTTCTGTTTTTATGGTCAGCTCTTTTTCATCTCTCAAAACAACACTTTGGCAATTACCCACTTCAAGAGCCCTGCTCCCGGCTTCAATAACAGCATCTAATGAAATGGTCTGATCTTTCGCAATTATGATGGGATTATCCGAATATAGTTTAAATGCCGGATGATACCCCAGCATAAAAGGCATATCTTTTTCTCCCGAAATTCTAAAACTAATTTCCAAATCTTTATCCGTGAGTTTGAAACTCTTGTAAAATTCAAAACTAAAGGGCCAGATAAGTAATTGTGCCGTAGATTTATCTGGAAATTTGGAATTTTTTATTACCGTTCCTGCCTTATAAAATTTTACATATTCAGCAGTTGTCTCTGTATTGGAAAGAAGCTCGTAATCCAATTCGCGTAATAATCCATGTTGATCCTGAATTGCATTCCCTCTTGGAACATGAACACGGAAATCAGCTTCAGCAGTGGGTCCGATTACAGGAAACATTTCGGTATCCGAGTTGCGCCAACCAGGACTCCCTTTTTGATGAATATATTCATGGCCGTTTAGTTGGTAACTTACTAATTCACCATCCTCCAATTTAGCATTTGTGTTTCCTGAGCTAAGATTTACCATGTATTATTGATTGATCAATCTATAAATAAGAACTGCTGTTCTCTTCGTAAGGTCTTCAATTGTGTTCAAATTTACGGTTTCTTCAGGGGTATGTGCGCCGCTTCCCATTGTGCCTAAACCATCAAGGCAATCAACGTACTCAGCCACAAAAGACGTGTCTGCAGCGCCCCTTTTACCCGGATCATAGCCTGTTACCTCGCCCTGACCGAGATCCAGACTTACCTTATTTAACTCGGCTAAGAGCCTGTTGTTTCCCTCTGTGGGAACCATTGCCGGGTAACTGTCTGTAAAACTAATTGTTGCTGATGTACGAGGTAAATTATTAGAAACTATTTCTCTCATTTTGTTCCTCGCCTCTTCCTTTTGTTCTTCAGAAATAAAACGCAAGCCGCCTTTTGCCATGGCCGTTTGTGAGACGACATTACTTTTTCCAAAGACCTCTCCTTTTCCAGTAGATGTATCATAATCTACAAAAGTACCACCCATAAGTATTCCGGGGTTAAACGTAAGATATTCGGCACCGCGAACTTCTTCATAAAATGCATTCAAAATTCTTGACATTTCAAAAACAGCACCGGCCCCTACCCGTTCATTAAATATACCAGAACTATGGGCTCGCTTTCCTTCAACATCAACCTGCCATCCGGAAGATCCCCTCCTTGCTACAGTGGCATAATTAAACCCTGTAGAAGTCTCAAATCCCAGTGCAATATCGCTTCTCTTTGCTGCTTCAATTAAATCATTTCTGCTTATATCCAGTGGTTTCCCCGTACTTTCTTCATCACCTGTAAATGCAACTATGATCTGGGCATCTTTCAGCAAGCCGTTAGCGTGCAAAGCCTTCAAGGCATACAGGACAATTACATCGCCACCTTTCATATCATTTCCCCCCGGCGCGTGAGCAATGCTGTCATTAACTCGCTTAAATTCCTGAAAAGGGCTGTTTTCCTCAAATACAGTATCTAAATGGCCAATAAGTAATAGTTTTTTGCCTTTTTTACCTCCCGTTTCCGCAAATAAGTGACCGGCCCTGTTCATTTCCTCCGGCATCTCAATCCAGCTTGTCTCAAAATTGATATTCTCAAAGGCCTTCTTAAAAACCATCCCTACTTCCTTTACCCCTTTTTTATTTAAAGTGCCGCTGTTAATATTTACAACATATTCCAAAAAATCGATAGCTTCAATATTATTGGCTTCAACTGTTCTAACTAATTTTCTTTCAACTCTTGAAAGTTTCTGGGCGGGTAATTGAACACAAAAAAAGAGAACTACCAGTATGCTCGTTAATCTTATATAATTCATATTAAGTCAAATTAAATTATTAGTCTAAAAACCCCTGTGCTTTCATCCAATCATCATTATAGATCTTACCTACGTATCTGCTTCCATGATCGTGAAAAAGAACCACCACTACATCATCTTTGTTAAATTTATCCTTTAGCTGGAGAACACCTTTAATAGCAGCACCGGCAGAATTACCAAGAAACATCCCTTCTTCCTTTGCCAAACGCTGCGTATATACAGCCGCATCTTTGTCCGTTACTTTGGTAAATCCATCTATGATGTCAAAGTTTACATTTTTGGGCAATATGTCTTCACCTATACCTTCAGTAATATAGGGGTAAACCTCATTATGATCAAAGATGCCTGTTTCGTGATATTTTTTAAAAACTGAGCCATAAGTATCCACTCCCCAAATTTTAATATTCGGATTTTTCGACTTTAAAAAGGTGCCCACTCCGGAAATGGTACCCCCGGTACCTACCCCTACCACAAAATGGGTTACTTTACCGTCTGTCTGTTCCCAGATCTCGGGCCCTGTTGTCAAAAAGTGTGCTTTAGTATTGGAGGGATTATCGTATTGATTTACATACCATGAATTAGGAATCTCTTCTGATAATCTTCTGGCGGTAGAATAATAACTTTGGGGATCTTCTGGAGCTACATCTGTTGGACATACATATACTTCGCTACCCATTGCTTTTAGTATATCTATTTTTTCTTTGGATTGTTTATCGCTGATCACACAGATCATTTTGTACCCTTTTACAACGGCGACAAGGGCAAGGCCCATTCCCGTATTACCAGAAGTTCCCTCAATTATGGTTCCTCCCGGTTTTAATTTGCCTTCGGCTTCGGCATCCTCAACCATTTGAACGGCCATTCGGTCTTTTACGGAGTTTCCCGGATTAAATGTTTCATACTTAGACAAAACCAGGCATGGCAATTCTGCGGTTAATTTATTTATTTTGACCAGGGGTGTATTTCCAATGGTTTCCAGGATATTTTTGGCGTATTTCATAAGCAATGCAAAGATAGTATTTTCAAAAAGCAGATTTCAGTAATTCCTTTTAGTTATCGTTGGTAATTCGGATATTATTGATTTAGTTCACAGGTGAGGCCTCCCGTAAAAGGAAAGCAAAAAAATGTCTTTGTTATTCAAATTTAATGGCTTTTACAGGGGTTATTTTTGTAATGATGTAAGACGGTATCAAAAGCATCAGCAGACATAATATTAGTACGCCAAGATTTAATATTAAAATTGTTGGAAAATCTATATGCACCGGAATATAGTCGATATAGTACTCCTTGGGGTTCGGAAATTTGAAAATCCGGTAGGTCCCCTGAAACCAAATTATTGCAAGACCAATTAAGTTGCCCCACAGTAAACCAATTGTTATCAGATAAGCCGCGTTGTATAAAAATACTTTGCGAATACTCCAATTGGCAGAGCCCAGAGCCTTCAGAATTCCAATCATCTGAGTTCTTTCCAAAATTAACACCAGAAGCGCTGTTATCATATTAATGCCTCCGACAATAATCATAATACCAATGATAAGAGCGATATTAAAATCGAACAGCCCAATCCATTCAAAAATTTTAAAATACTTGTTCTTTATATTTTGAGTATCGAGGTTACTTAGTGTTTTACCATATATTTCGTTTGTTTTGCTATCAATATCTTCAAAATTGAGGAGAAAAATTTCAAAGTTGCCTACCTGATCTTCCTGCCATTTGTTAACCCTTTGAATGTGGCGAATATCTGTAAAAACGTACTTGGCATCAAACTCTTCAAATCCGCTGTCATAAATCCCCACAATTTTAAATTTTCTTTGATTTGGAGTCTGGGAAGGATCTTCATCCTTTAAAAAGAAGGTGAAGAATTCATCGCTGACTTTCAATTTAAGCCTTCCGGCCATCAAAGACGACATCAGCACCTCGGTATTGAGTTCTCCCTTAAAGTCCGGCAGTCTTCCTTCCTGTAAATATTCGCTGAATACTCCCCAGTTATAGTCTTTCCCAACTCCTTTGGCAATAATTCCTTCAAATGTATCTTCTGTCCTTATTATGCCTGCCTTACTGGCAACAGCCTGAATATGTGAAATTCCATCCACAGATGTAAATTCCGGATAAAATTCCTGGTTCACAGATACCGGAACTACAGAAACATCTGAAACATTATTATCGTAATTGTAGATTTGAATATGGCCATTGAAGGCAGCGACCTTTTCCCGAATTTTATGCTTTAACCCTACCCCGGTTGCAATAGCAATAAGCATCATTATGATCCCTAAGGCAATTGCCGCAATGGCGTTTTGCTATAAAAAATTCTAAATTCAACAGATGGCTTTTTTATCCAGGTTCAAAAATACATTATTATTGTGGCTTTTGATACTTACAGCCTGTGGAAACACCTTAAAAAAAGAAAAGGATTCGGCAGCATTGGATTTGTCCCAAACTAAAAAACCTCAAGATTCCATGATTGTTGTTGGTGCCAATTCTACCGAAGAATACCTGCCCATGTTGCAAGAAAAAAAGGTGGGCGTGGTTGCCAATCAGACCAGTATTATTTTTAAGAATCAAAGTCCCGAAAAATCAGCGATCAATACCTTCACACATCTGGTAGATTCCCTGTTGTCATTGAATATTGAAATAGAAAAAGTTTTTGCTCCTGAGCACGGGTTTCGCGGAATGGCAGATGCCGGAGAGCATGTAAAAGACGGAACGGATGCTAAAACCGGAATTCCTATTATCTCCCTTTATGGTAAGAACCGAAAACCAACCTCTTCACAATTAGACAAGCTGGATATTGTAGTATTTGATATTCAGGATGTGGGGGTTAGGTTTTACACCTACATAGCCACCATGCAATTGGTAATGGAAGCCTGTGCAGAAAAAGGTATTCCAGTTTTAGTTCTGGATCGCCCTAATCCAAACGGTCATTATGTTGACGGGCCAACAATGGAAATTGATCATAAAGGGTTTCTGGGCCTTACCCCAATTCCCCTGGTCTATGGAATGACCATTGGAGAATATGCCCATATGATTAATAATGAAGGATGGCTCGAAAATGGCATCAAAGCAGATTTAACAGTAATACCTCTCAGAAATTATACACATAAATCCGTTTATAATATTCCGGTCAGACCTTCACCCAATCTTCCTAACCAGATGGCCATTAACCTTTATCCCAGTCTGGGGCTATTTGAAGGCACCAATATTAATGCGGGCCGTGGCACAGAAAGTCAGTTTCAAAGATATGGATCTCCTTTTCTGGACAGTACCGCCTACGATTTTAGCTATATTCCGAAACCCAATTTTGGCTC
>CBDUGN010000085.1:0-14041 GCA_965366915.1 uncultured Eudoraea sp.
ACTTCCTGTATCCAATGAGCAACTTTATATTTATTTTTTGATTCATCTAAACTAGTCTCCAGCCCTCGTTGTGCAGTAAATTTGAAGACTATATAAATAAGTAGCAACAGTAGAATCCCATAAATAATAAAGAAAGGATGATAAAATGAGAGCAATAATAGCCCAAGAATAATCTGCAATAAAGCGGCGGGAAAATCAATTAAAATTTTAGAAAGCCCTTTTTGAACATTAAGGGTGTCAAAAAAACGATTGGCTAGCTCCGGAGGATAGAAATTTAGCAATTGGTTCATCTTTATTTTTGGGAATCGATAGGCAAATTCAAATGCTGATCTTGTAAATATTTTTTGCTGAACATTTTCAATGATCCTTATTTGCATTAATTGCAGGACACCAACAAAAGCTACTGCTAAGGTTACGAGTATTACCAAAATTATCCAGGATGTACTTACTTGCGCACCTTGTATCAGGTTAATAATAGCCTGTATTCCCAAAGGAAGTGAAAGGTTAACAACACCAGCAAAAATTGCGTAATAAAAAACCTGGAGAATATCTCTCTTATCAAGCTTTAATAAACCTATTAATCGCTGCCAGGCACTAAGAATATTTTTAGCCATTTTATTTGATATTTAAGGTATTAAACGCCAGGTGTTTAAAATACTCCGTGGGCGTTATTGTCTTATTACAACTTGTTAAAGAAGAAAAATGATCCATTAAAAAATACTGATGTAAAGCACCTTCAATAATGGTACTGGCAAGACTTGAGGAATAAGGGTAATCCGCATTTACTTCATTTATAATAAGGCTCATTCTATTGACCAGCCTTTTGTATATAACAAAATACCCCTCCTTGTTTTCCTGATCTACTTCTTTAGTCAGATAAGACTTAGAATATTCATTAATTACAATTTTATTGAGCAAAATTTCATTTATATGGGTAAAAGCCAAATCAATTTCTGTTGCTTTTGTCATGATTTCAATTGCTCTTTCCAGTTTTGTTTTAGCATCAGGGATACTGTTTGTGGCAAAAACCAACTGATATTCAAGCCAACCCCAATACCATGAAGCCAAATAAAGTAGTAGTTTATGCTTGTTTTCAAAATAACGATATATAGAACTTTCATTAGATCCAATTTTTTGACCTAACTTTTTGAATGTAAAGCTCTCAAAACCAATATCATTAATCATAAGAATACTTTCTTCAACAATTCGCTTACCCAGGTTTGAGGATTCCGGGTCCTTTACATATAGTTTATCATTAATCGTAATCCGAACAGAATGGAATAAATTTTCCATAAGCTTTAATTTAAATATTTGCCAAAAATAATAGTATTACTATCATTATCTAATAGTTTAACTATTTTTTAACGAAAGTATTACTATTTTTAGAACTGTAGACAACTTACAAATGACCGTTCTTAATTAATTCAATTCCGATTAATGCCATATCTTTATATAAAAGATTAGACCTTATGGAAGTGCACAAATGTGGTTGGTGTCTGGGTAATGAGTTATACGAAGCCTATCATGATGAAGAATGGGGTGTTCCCGTAAAAGATGATACCACCTTATTTGAGTTCCTTGTATTGGAAACTTTTCAGGCCGGATTAAGCTGGCTTACGATTCTTAAGAAACGGGAAAATTTCAGAAGAGCTTTTGACAATTTTGATTACAAGAAGATTGCCGCCTACAATCAATCTAAAATTGATGCCTTGCTAAAGGATGCCGGTATCATTCGAAACAAACTTAAAATTAAGGCTACAGTTACCAATGCCCTAGCTTTTATTGAAGTACAGAAAGAATTTGGAAGTTTTAGTGAATATATCTGGGGTTTTGTAAATGGTGAACCCATTAAAAATAGTTTGAAAGATCATAGGGATGCCCCGGCAACAACATCTCTTTCGGATACTTTGAGCAAGGACTTAAAGATGCGAGGGTTTAAGTTTGTTGGAAGTACGGTGGTTTATGCCCATATGCAGGCAACAGGAATGGTAAATGATCATGAAGTAAATTGTTTTAGATATGAAGAAGTATAAGTGTTTCCTTTTATTAATTATGGCCTTATTTCAGTATTCAACAGGCCTATCTCAGGTAAAGGTTGAGCGCGAACATAGAATTAAAAAAAATCAATTCCCGGAAGCTGCCCATGATTTCATCAAAGAGAAACTTAAGGATGCCAAAAAAATTCGTTTTTATAAAGAAACAGATACTACAAAAATTTCTTATGAAGCGAAGTTCAAAAAAGATAAATTGCACTACAGTGTTGAGTTTGATGAATCGGGGAAACTGGAGGATATTGAAATTCTAATTACTGAAGTAGACGTCCCGGAGGACTCCTGGTCAAATATCGCGAAGTTCCTGGAGGAAAAGTTTGATAAGCATAAAATCAGGAAGATTCAGCAACAATATCCCATTACCTCTGATGAAAAAGCCGAAACCACATTAAAAAATGCATTTCAAAATCTTTTGATTCCTTCCTTGAATTATGAAATTATGGTTAGGGGTAAAATACAAGACAACCATGCAGACTTTGAAATACTATTCGGAGCGGAGGGAGATTTCATTAAAATGAGGGAATCTCTTCCGGCCAACTATGATCATGTCCTATATTAATAATTACAAACTATTAATGGATTTAGATATAGATTTACATTCGACCTACCTCTTTAAGGGCAGAATTTAGATAAAGGTGAAAGTTATTTTACAGGAAATGCCGAAACACTGCTAAATGTAGGAAAGGATTTTAAGCCAATTTACGAACAACGTATTACAGCAAATTTTGGTTGGTTCTTAAGCTCTAAAACCAAATAGTAATTTGGTATTGAATATAAAACATTATTGCTTGCTTCCTTAATCTTTAGCCTGTAGCAATTCTAAAAATTTCTTCCTCGGGATTTCTTCTGCCCCCAAACTTGCCAAATGTTTGGTGTATAACTGACAATCAATGAAATTATAGTTAAGTCTTTCAAGGTCCTGGGCTAATTTTATAAATGCAAATTTAGATGCATTTGATGCTTTGGAAAACATACTTTCACCACAAAATACATGTCCCAGATCAATGCCGTAAAGGCCTCCTACAAGTTTCTTATCTTCCCAAACCTCATAGGATGTGGCTATACCCAGAGCGTGAAGTTTTAAATAGGCTTCTTTCATATTATGGGTAATCCATGTGCCTGCCTGCCCCGCTCTCTCTATTTCGGCGCAGGCTTCCAGAACATCCTTAAAGCATTTATTCCTGGTTAAAGTGAACCGCGTACCCGACATAATTTGTCGCATACTTTTAGAAATCTTAATTTTTTTAGGGAATAAGACCATCCTTGGATCCGGACTCCACCATAAAACCAAAGAATCATCATTAAACCAGGGGAATATTCCTGATTTATATGCAAGCAGTAATCTTTCCGGAGATAAATCTCCACCAACGGCCAATAATCCCTCCGAATTTGCATTATCTATCGGAGGGAACTCTAAACGTTCTGATAAAAAGTAAATATCCGAATTCTTATTTTTCAAGTTTAGCAGCTTTCAGAATTACCGGTCAACCTATAAATACTTCACAGCCGTAAAGGACTTCTATCTAAAATGGCAGATCGTCATGATCTTCTTCGTTAAGTTCTTCTGCTGGTTCAAACGCCTCAATTGGAGGCACCGGAGGCATTCCACTTTCCCCTTGATCTGGTTGTAATGATTCTATTCGCCATCCCTGGACGGAATTAAAGTATTTTACCTCACCTTGAGGGTTTGTCCATTCTCTTCCTCTGAGGTTAATGCTGATTTTTACTGTTTCTCCAACATTATGCTTATTAAGCAAGTCGCATTTATCCTGAACAAATTCAACCAATATATGTTGCGGGTACTGTTCTTCTGTCGTAATAACCACCTCTCTTTTTCTAAAACCATTATTACCAAAGGTCTTAGTCTCACCAATCATTTTAATTTTTCCTTGTATTTCCATTTAATTCAGTATTTATTAGCAATACTTTCCATGCCGAAAGTATCTTATTATTATCTAAGTATTCTCTTGTTATTTTTAGTAGTTCTGCTGAATCCTTGTCTTTAACAATTGACCTGATTTGATCATTTGCAGCCAGGAACTCTTCAATATCATTTTTATCAGGAATTTTTTCAATGTTACCCAATAAACCTAAATCGTTGCCCGAAAGTATTTTAAGTGATTTTATTTCTTCTGGTATATTATCAACCCCTATACCAAGCCTGGAAAGTGGTTTAGGAACTTCAAACATGCCCCTATTAGCTCTGCTATACCAATTACCACCCATCCTTGCAACCTGATCAATTTTAAACTGGTCTATTAAGCCGCTTTCATCTAAAATTGTTTCGTGTAGATGCATTTTAACAACTTCCGAAAAAACCAGATTCCCAGCGCCACCCTCTTTGCCCAGTGCTTCAACCTTTGTTACTCTGCACTCAAACTGTACAGGAGATTCCGCAACTCTATAAGGTCTAACCAAATCCGAATCTAACATTGTTAACCCGGCTTTTATAAATTCATTTTCCTTTACTCCATATTCCGTACTGGTCAAGGACATTTGCTGAACGAGCTCATAATTTACAATATTGATAACAACTTCCTTAATTTTAAGTACGTTATCCAATGTATGTTTAGTCGTATTATCACGTACTCTTCTTGCAGGCGAGAATATCAATATAGGAGGATTTGCGCTAAAAACATTAAAAAAACTAAAGGGAGACAGGTTTGGAATTCCTCTTTCATCTATGGTACTTGCAAAAGCAATTGGCCTGGGCCCAACAGCACCTAAAAGATAGGAGTGTAGTTTAGCTGTAGCAATCTCAGAAGGGATAAGTGATATGGCTTTTTGCATCATAACAAAGGTATGTAAATTGTGCTCCATTTAAAACTTTAACTCACTTGGAGAACACAACATTTTAGGTCATTTTCAGTTATCTTTATTGCTCATTAACTACTGAGATGAATTTTAATTCACAAAAGAAGACTTCTAATCTGTTTTTATTAATAGCATCCTTTGCTATTGTGAGTCTAATCCTCTGGAATACCAATAGTTTTTTTAAAAAATTCAAGGAAGAAGAGCGCCATAAGATGGAGATATGGGCTACAGCTCAGTCTGAATTATTGCAGTCTTCAGAGGATAGAGATCTGGGAAATCTACACGTGAAAATTTTTCAAAATAATACATCAACCCCAATGATTCTCGTAAATATGGATGGGTCTATAAGAACCAATAACATGCCTGAAGAATTAGTTGCTGATACAACTTATTTAAAGAAAAAAATTAAAAAATTTAAGTCGGAAAACACCCCCATTTCTATTGATTATGATAATGAAAAACTAGCCACACTCTATTACGGTAATTCAGAAGTATTAAATAAACTAAAATATTACCCTATTGCCCTATTGTTAATTATATTTTTATTTGCCGCAGTTATCTTCTTTTTCTTTAAAACCAATAAAGCTTCTGAGCAAAACAAACTTTGGGCTGGCATGGCCAAAGAAACTGCCCATCAGATTGGCACCCCCCTGACTTCGCTTCTTGGCTGGAATGAACTATTAAAAAGTGAACAAATTAACCCGGATATTACTAAAGAAATTGAGAAAGATATTGGCAGACTTCAGAATATAACAGATCGTTTTTCCAAAATAGGTTCCCTCCCAAAACTTGAAGAATATGACATTGTTAAGGAAACCAGAAATGCTTTTGAATATCTAAAGCTCAGAAGTTCTAAACTAATTCATTTTACATTTAATTCTCAGGTTGAACAACTTCCTATTCTTTTAAATCGCTCATTATACAATTGGACCATTGAGAATTTGGTTAAAAATGGCATTGATGCCATGAAGGGCAAGGGCAACATTGCAATTGAAATAATTCCCGAGGGGAAGTATGTTAATATTTTAGTATCGGACACCGGACACGGTATTGCGAAAGGGGACTTCAATTCTATTTTTAATCCCGGTTATACATCAAAAAAACGGGGCTGGGGTTTAGGATTATCACTGGTTAAAAGAATAATTGAAGAGTACCATAAAGGAAAGATAAAAGTGCTTTCTTCGAGCAAGGAAGGCACAATAATGCAGATATCATTAAAATCAGATAAAAAATAGATGGTAAAAGAAAAGTTAATTATACTAAAAGAAGCAGAAATAACGAATAATTGCCCCGAATGTTTTAATCAGGATATGAAGCTAACGTTTTATCAAAAACATTTATTTGGAAGGCTTTATCATAGGACAACGGCAACGGTAACTCATCAAATTAAATGCAATAAATGCGAGAGTGTTATTTACCCGGTAAAATGGACCGAAGATATTGAACGTATTTTTGAATATTACCAAAAAATGGTCAATCCGGAAAAAGCGAGCATAAAATTCACCGCTTTATTTTATATACTGATACTGTCACCTTTCATAATTGCAGGTATATTATACTACTTATTCCAAAGTGGTATTATTTCAATTTAGATCTGATTTTTAAAGCAATCTCCTGAAATTCATCCGGGGATAATTCAATTTTTTTAGTGAAAGTTGCCTCTGACATTTTATTCAAGGGAATAAGATGTACATGAACATGTGGAACTTCTAAACCTATTACCGTAATGCCCACCCTTTTGCATTCTATTGCTGCTTCAATAGCCTTACCCACTTTTCTGGAAAATGCCATTAACTCCAGATAGTCGGCTTCATCCATATCCGTTATTTTGTCCACTTCTTTCTTTGGCACACAAAGGGTATGACCTTTAGCATTGGGGTTAATGTCCAGGAAGGCAAAGCAATTATCGTCTTCGGCGATTTTGTAAGACGGTATATCTCCGTTTATTATTTTAGTAAAAATACTCCCCACAATAAATTAAGTGTTAAATAAAATTCCTCCCAATATTGACAGGATTAAAGATAAAGATTTAAAGCTTTTTAATTCCTGCTTATTTCAAGAATATCAAATTTTAGTGTCCCATTAGGTACGGTTATTTCGGCAACATCACCTACTTCTTTACCGAGTAGTCCTTTACCAATTGGTGAAGTAACAGAAATTTTTCCCTCCTTTAAATCGGCTTCACTTTCAGCTACAAGAGTGTAGCTAATTACCATACCATTTTGCTGGTTTTTAAGTTTTACAGTCGATAGTACCAATACTTTCGATGTATCTAGTTGAGATTCATCAATTAACCTCGCATTAGACAAGGTTTCCTCCAGTTTAGATATTTTTAGCTCTAATAAACCCTGTGCTTCTTTAGCTGCATCATATTCAGCGTTCTCAGATAGGTCACCTTTATCTCTTGCATCAGCAATTGCCTGTGAAGATTTAGGTCTTTCAACATCCCTAAGGTGGTTTAATTCCTCTTTCAGTTTTTTTAATCCTTCAGCAGTGTAATAGGAAACAGTACTCATAACTTCATAATTTATTGAACATAAAAAATTTGCTCAAAATCATTAAACAATAAATCCTACGAAAACGCAGGATTAGTTTAAACAATCATTTCGATGTAACTAATTTAAGATAAACACATTATGTGGGATTTTTCATCAAAATGAGGTTTAACTGATAAGAAAATCCCCTTTTTTAAAGAGGATTTAACGCAAAGATACATATTTTTTGCTCAATTTTGTTTACGTCAATCTGAATTGAATCCTATTATATGAAAAGAATATCTTTCTGGTTAGTTTTTATTTTACTGCTTGCTTGCAGCAAAGATCAGGGAAACCGCAATCCCTATTTAATAGAGGTTGGATTCAGATTTGAAGTTAATCTTAATTTGCCTTTATACAGTCCTTTAACCAACACGGGGAATGCCATATTCATTGGCAATCAGGGTGTGGGCATAAGAGGTATTTTTGTTATCAATAAAGGTTTTGACGAGTTTTTTGCCTGGGAGGCCAGTTGTCCCAATCATGCTCCAAATGCATGTTCTACGATGGATCTCAATGGTCAAACAGTAATTTGTTCATGTGATGATTTTGAATATAGCCTGTTCACAGGACAACAACTAAACAGACCGGATGACGGTGAGCGTTTTTATGACCTTTTGTTTTACAATACTTCATTTAATGGAACATCCATTGTAATTTCTAACTGAGGAAGGGAGATCTCAACTAGTTATCAGACTAGCCTTAGAAGTTGAATGCTGCTCCCAATAGAAAGTTTAACCCTGCCTGTGGATAATAGCCGGCGCCTTCTATAGTGGTTATGGTTCCCGGATTAGAAAAATCGTCATCAAAAGTAAAAAAGTAGCCATTGGATACAATTTCTGCGTCAAAAATATTGTTAATCAGTCCTGAGATCACAATGCTTTTTACGAATGAATTTATATCAAAAGTGTATTGTATATTAAAATCTGTCTGTGAATAAGCCTCAAGAACAGAACTTTCTGCATCAATATTTGCCATAAACTGTTTTCCAACATATTTTGTTAGTAAAGACATTTGAAGGTTTTCATTTGGCAAGTAGGTAAGTATGTTACCCACAACGATTTCCGGAGAGTAAGCAATATTGGTATTCCCTAAGTTTTGTAACTCCCCATCTCTCTGAAAGAGAAAATCAATATTTTTATTTGAACTAAGCGCTACATTTGGTTGTAATTTAAAGTGCTCCCCTAAATTCATATTTGCATCTATTTCAAGACCCAGACGGTAACTGTCGCCCACGTTTGCCCTCAGAGGGGCCCCAACATCATTCAGTTCTCCGGTTAGTACCAACTGATCTTTATACCGCATATAATATACATTGGTACTCACCTGAACAGAAGGTGAGAGATACCTCCAACCCAGTTCAAGGTCATTTAGTCTCTCTGGTTTAGGATTGCCATTCTCATAATCATTCCTGTTTGGCTCACGATTGGCTACCGCAAGAGAGAGATATAAGTTATTTTTGGTATTAAGATCATAGGTGATCCCAAGTTTTGGATTAAAGAAATTAAACGTATCATCAACAATTCCGGTATCTTCGCCATTTGCCTTATAGCTTACAGTTCTAAATTGTAAATCTCCAAAAAGTCTCCACTTTTCAGAAATCTCATAGTTTATTTTTCCAAACATATTAAAATCTGTCTTTTTTGAATCGTCATCGTAATATCTGTCCCTAATCATACTATTACCGGCAAAACGGGCCCAGATTACTTCACCGAAATGATCTCCATTATAGGAATTCCAACCTCCCCCAATGATAAGGTTTACTTTGTCTTTTTCATATTTAGCTGAAAACACAGTTCCGTAAAAATCATTATCAAGCCAGCGGCGGCGGACTAAGTCTGTAGTATTTACCAATTCTCCGTTTACAAAGATTGGTGAGAATCCGTAGGTTGCAAAATCATCGTCCTCTCTGAATTGTTCAAAGTAGCCACGTCCATAGGTATAATGAAATGCAATATTGGTACTCCATAAAGGAGATATTGTCTCATTCCAAAGTAGTTGAAAATGATCTTGTTTATAATTATCTTCTTCCCTATCATAGAACTGTATCTCACCATTTTCATCCGTATATATCCCGGCCGGGTTAAACGTTCTATCAGTGGCAAGCGTTTCTGCATCAATGCCAAACCATGATTGGTAAGTAACTTCGTGTCCTCCAAAAAGGAGCGCTTTTATTAACGTATTATCATCAATATAAGCACCTTGTAAAAAGTAGGAATCCAGTTCTGAAGAAGCCCGATCAATATAACCGTCAGATGTTATTCTGGATAGTCTCCCGGAAATTTCAATATGTTCATTTAACAATCCGGTACTAAACTTAATGTTGTTACGTAACGTATTAAAGCTGCCATAGGAGGAGGAAATATGTCCATAGGCTTCCAAAGAGGTGGCATCTGTCAATATATTTAAACTTGCTCCAAAAGCTCCTGCACCGTTAGTTGAGGTTCCAACGCCCCTTTGTAATTGCAGGTTTTCCGTGGAAGAAGCAAAGTCTGGTAAATTTACCCAAAACGTACCATGCGATTCAGAATCGTTGTAAGGTATCCCGTTAATAGTAACATTAACCCTGGTAGCATCACTTCCTCTTACACGTACGCCTGTATAACCCACTCCGGCCCCAGCATCTGAGGTTGTTACTACAGCAGGTAAAAAATTCATAAGAATTGGTATATCCTGCCCGAGATTTCTTGGGGCTATCTCTTCCTTCGATAAGTTGGAAAAGGTTACAGGAATTTCCTGAGTAACCCGTATGGCAGAAACAAAAACCTCATCCAATACAATTTTTTCAAGGGCAGTGGTATCAGATTCTTTTTGTTGGGCATAAGTATTTACTCCAATACAAGCTAAAAATAATAGTGCAATAACAGCCTTCATCCGTAGTTCAATTACACGAATAAAAGGGGTTCTATTCTAATTTTATGATTCTTTTTTTTCTGAAGAAACAGGAAAAATTCCAAATGGCGATTTTCGCCTCCCTTAGCAGCATTACCTGCCCAGGTTCATTGGGTATAATCTCAGCTTATCCTGAAAGTATTGTAAAAATTGCATTCCACGAATACTATTTTATTTAATACTTCTTTTCAGGAGTTCGCACCCCTTTTGAGATAATTCAAAGTTACGATGGTAGTTTCATTTTTCATAATAAAATCCCACAAATTAAAAAGGGTCACAGCCAGGAAAAACCCTTTTCCCGGAACAAACAGATCTGCTTCAATTAAGTAAGCTGATGCGCAGGCTTTAGAAGGTCATTAACTGTTTTTACCGGATTAAAAGTGAGTAAGGGAACTTCCACAAATAGTGTATTCCAAAAGGCCATTGCACCATTCCAAAGGCCCGGTAATTCAAGAGCCTTTAGGTCTTTGCCATCTTGTGTTTTTAGCGTAATAAAACCTTGTTTGGTGTCAACAAAGTTCAAAAGATTATATTTCTCACCCCTAAAGTTCCTAACACCGCACACAATATCTACCGGGTTAAAATGTGTCGAATTTTTTAAAATAGTAATTTGGCCTTCATCTGAGTTATCAATCTGTGCAGATTCTACGATTTGCAATGAAATATGATCATGGGCATCCCTAATCCAAAAAGGACCACCGCCCGGTTCTCCTTCATTCTTAACCATCCCGCAAACGCGAATGGGTCTGTTGATTTTATCTTTTAATATTTCCAACTGTTCAGAGATGCTAAAACTCGAAAAACTATCTAAAAACCTAACATTCAGGTCATTTTCTAAAAATGTTTTAATTTCATGAAGCTGTTCCCCGGTAATATCATTTCTATCTAACTGATCGGCATAGGCAAATGCTTTTTGCTGTACTTCCAGAAGTAATCCGGCAAGTACTTTTTTGCTAATTTCTAGCTCAGCTTCGTGTTTAGGAACGACTACATTATCTATGTTTTTAATAAAAATTATATCCGCATTTTGCTCATTTAAATTCTCAATAAGTGCTCCATGTCCGCCAGGTCTGAATAACACTGACCCATCATCCTTCTTAAATGGTTCATTCTCCAGAGTAACGGCTATTGTATCTGTATAAGCTTTTTGATTTGAATAAGTAACCTCAAATTCTGTTTTTGTCGCTTTTGATACCCTTGGTCCTGCGGTTTTAAATTCTTCATTAAAGAAGGCATGGTGTTGCTCAGAAATGGTGAAATGCAATTTTGCTTTATTGTTTACCGAAGCATATGCCGAAGCTTCTTTTAAATGCTCCTCGAATGGAGTGGCAGTATATTTCCCATAATTATGAAAGGGTAAAAGTCCTTTTGGATAAAAACCATAATTGAGACAATCTTCCCGCAACATTTCACTTACAAAAAGATATTTGATGTCATTACCCGAACCAGCCTTATTTTTTATTCGTTTTTGAACAATCTCGTAAAAGGGAAATTTTTTAATTTGTTTGAAAAAGGTTTTTAAATCGGCATCATTTAATCGCTCTACATAGGTATCTACACTTTCACTGCCCGGATCATAATGCTCTAAAAAGTTAAAGAGTGATTTAAACATCCTTGATGCCGCGCCAGAAGCCGGGACAAATTTCAGTAAACTTAAAACTCTTTTTAACTCTTCGAACTTAACAACCAATTTTTTCTCTCTGGCCTTAGTTAATTTTGTGATCCCATCTGAAACTATTGCAGCCTTTTCTAACCTTACAAAGGGTATTCCCTCCTTAAATATCTCTATCTGATCCAGAACCTTTTCTTTTGAGATTCCTTTTTCCCGTAGTTGTTGCAAATCCATTGGTGAAAACTCAATCATTTATCCAGTAATTTATCTATAGATTTAATGGCCAGAGCAAGCCTTTTTTGATTATCTCCTTTTAAAATAACGAAATTCTTTCTATACTTTTCCAATGTTTCTTTAAAATAAAGAAACATATGTTCGCGCTCATTCGGTTTGTCTCTAAGATCGTCTTTTTTCCAAGGAATGTCTATTGAAGTAAGCAGGTAAAGCTCGTATGAATTTTCCAATGCGTATTTTTCCAAAACAGGATCGCAATAACCCAGGTAATATGCTTCAGAGTATACTTTAGTCTCTAATAAATCTGTATCACAAATAAGAAGCTTGTTTGCTTTTTCAGTCAAATGATTTTCCAAACGAATTTGACCTTCTGCTATAGGGATCAAATCATGTGGTTCACAGGTTTTTTGTTCCTTATTCCATTTTTCCTGCAAATATTCACGGGCGTACTCCG
This sequence comes from uncultured Eudoraea sp., assembly GCA_965366915.1. Classification (GTDB taxonomy): domain Bacteria; phylum Bacteroidota; class Bacteroidia; order Flavobacteriales; family Flavobacteriaceae; genus Eudoraea. The sequence goes on from CBDUGN010000085.1 coordinate 12,592, forward strand.
GCACCCATTCGGTTTTGTAATGATTAGCAAGTTCCCGGGCTAAGGTTGTCTTTCCGGTAGATTCAGGTCCAAAAAGTACTACTTTAATAATGTTAGCGGGCTTTTGTTTAAGTTTTTCTTCCATGCCATATAGCCGTAAATGGCAATTATGGTAAATAATAAATATTGAAGCGATGTAAAAATTAGTCCTTTATACAAATATAAAGGAACTGTAATTATATCGCCAATAATCCAATAGATCCAATTTTCCAGTTTCTTTTTGGCCATAAGCCACATCCCCACAAAGAAAATAGCAGTAGTAAGGGTATCTACATAGGCCGTCCAACTATTGAATTTATCAAATAAGGTATAGATCAGAAAAACAAAAACAAGAGCCCCAGCAAAGAGCAGTACAGACCATATTTTCTCTTGTCTGTTCGTTCTCGTAATAGGGATAAAATGGTCTGCATCTACTTTTCTTGTCCAGAAATACCAACCAATAATACTCATGGAAAAATAATAAGCGTTGATGAGCATATCGCCTAATAATCCAAATACCCATAATATATAAACAAAAATACCCGTGCTGATTATCCCGGTAGGAAATACCAAGATATTCTCTCTTTTCGCATACCACACACTTAAAATTCCAAAGACAACACCTATCATTTCAAGAATGACTATTGCTGTTGGCGTATCCTGGTATTGCGCAAAAATCCAATCAAAAATTTGGCTCATAATTGCTTCGGTCTGATTTTACGATTTTGATATACATTAAACCATTTTCCATTAATTCCAAAGCAAGTTTAATCTCTATATTAAGCAAATTCATTATTTCATCGTAATCCCCGTAAATCTGTGTGCTAAGGGGGTTTTCCCTGATAGTAAACCCTGAATCCCGTATTTTTTTGATAAAATTTATGATTAACTCTTCATAATTATCCTGAAGTGGAGTTAAGGTGAGTTCAACAGATATATCCATAGTTTGTAAATTAAATTCCGGCCAGGTTATTAACTAAACCTCCTTTTTTATTGCATATACACAGGTAAATCCTTCAAATTCAAGGAAAGAAATATCATAGTTAGTCAGGGAACCTTGATATTTTATAATGCCTGTTGTAGAACTATCAGTTTTTATAAAATCATGAATATATATGTGATTCATAAAACTCAGCCCATGTGTGGCATATATCTTATAGAGAGATTCTTTTGCACCCCAAATAATGGTAAGCTTTTTAACGAGTTCTACCGAACTTTCAATGCCGGAATAATCTTCCATAGTGGTAAACTTATGCCCAATGACGGCTATTTTGTCACGTTGTTTCTCAATATCAATGCCAACCTCATCATCCTGACTTATAATTATTCCCGTAAATTGATATGAATGTGTAATGGAGATATGTTTTCCATCTTTTAAATGTGGCTTTCCAGCCTGGTCATAAAACAAATCGCTGTCAACATAGCCTGCTAA
>CBDUGN010000086.1:0-13845 GCA_965366915.1 uncultured Eudoraea sp.
TACCAAGAACATTGGCCATAAGTTTTAAGGAGGTGTAATGCTTAAAATCTCCAAATTTCCATAACTCCATGGTGTCCAAATGAGGCACTTCCCAGGGCTTTTTTCCAAAAAGATCTAGCTTGTAAGGGAGCGAAATACCTTTAATAATTAATCTTCGGGCTATATACGGGAAATCAAATTCCTTCCCATTATGCGCGCAAAGCAGATTTTTTGGGCGGCTAAAATGTTCGTTAAGTAATTTTTTGAAGTCTTTTAGAATCTTTACCTCGTCGCCCTGAAATGTGGTAACCCTGAAATTTCGAATCCCGTCTTTAATCAAAAAATAGCCTACGGAGATACAAATTATTTTACCAAATTCAGCCCAAATACCTGCCCTTTCATAAAATTCTTCAGCTGTGTATTCATCTTTGCGTTGATATTGTGATTTCTGTTCCCATAGCTCCTTCTTATAGTCATCTAATTGGTCATACTCGGCTACTTCAGGAACAGTTTCGATGTCTAAAAAAAGGATATCCTCAAGAATTATTTTCTTCAACATCCTGGTCAAATTTTAAATAAACTTCATTTTCAAGTTCAAAGGGTGAATATAGTCGGTTTTTAATTTTAGGGTAATTAAACTAAAGATAAGAACATTATTCAAAAACTTAGAGCTTTCCTTTTTAAGTAGTCTTATCCAAGATACCCATGACTAATGCATGATGGTTGCAGTTTATCGAATTACAATCCTAAAATTCAATAAAAAGTCTCGAATTACGTTTTAATAGTCCTATTAATTTTTTCAAATTAGTATTGATATGAAATCTTTATTCTTTTTAAAAGCGACAAAAAAGGTGCTTATGCTGACTTTTGTATTTTCTCTTTGTTTTGCTTTCTCCTGCACAAATGACGATTCAGATAACGAAGCCGATTTGGAAATAATTACTCCGGATGAAGAGAATGGTGTTTATGTCACCGAGTAAATGAAGTATAGCACAATTGACAGCAACTGAATTTCGCTGTACAACCAAATCTGCCACAGGTCCTACTATGTGGTTAATTCCATTTCCAGTTGAAAAAGGTTAAGGAACACCTTAAGTGCTTTTTAGATTACTTCCAATAGTTATTATGTATCTTTAAAAAAAAAGATGCATGAAGGGTTATAGGTTTTTGGGGGTATTCCTACTCCTTATTATTAGCACACTTTTTCTTGGCTGCACAAATGATGACATTAGATCCGAAATGGAATCTGAGGATCAAATGCCCGATTACACAGTAATAGGACAGAATTTTCAAAGTGTTTATCAGTACAATTATGATGGTTCTCTGGATGAAGGGGAGCTATTTAACCTAACATTAGAAAGTAATATTAACAGGGAGTACCTCACTTTAAGACAGGTATCTCAGGTTCTTACTTTCTTCAGCTTTGCAGCGGGTAGCTTTTCTGCGATACAAAGAAATTATATAACCGGAGAGAGCACCTTTCTGAACGAATTTTATACAGTTTCCAATGAAAGATCGGTTACCTGGGGAGCAAGTTCAGAAAATAAACTTTTTCTTGGGTTTTTCAGCCCTGAAGGGTCTACCAATTATGGGGTTAGGACTATAGACCTTGCTGCTGATCAGGAGATAGATTTAATAGTTGAATTCAATGTTAATGATGTATTTGAGCCTTTGTATTATGACGGCCGATTGTTAATTACCTATTTGGATCAGCAGGCTAACTATAAACTTGCTGTTTTAGACACAGAAAGCAATACGATAATAAGAACCCTTGATTTTGGAAAATTGGTCCCTAGTATTTTAATTAATAAAGCAGGGGAACTGTTCATTTTTAGTGGGAATTCGAACTCTGATTATCAATTAACACTTTATGATTTACGGACTCTGGACGTTATACAGCAAGACCTTTTCTCAATAAACAGGTATTTCTTTGCAGGACCTATACAATCTGAGGCTAATATTTCCAATGAGAAACTGTATTATCTCAATCTTTATGCACAGCCTTCATTAATCCCTTTTGGACCTGCTACCTATGATTTTATTACAAAAGAAAATAGAATTATTGATATGCCCTTCATTGTACAACAAGTTCAGGAAGAACTTGGACAGGATATTGAGCTTACGGCCTTTGATTATAATGAAGAAGGCAATTCTTTTCTTATGGGTTACGCTAAATTTGTAGATATCGATACTCTGGAAGGAGGAGTAATCGTTATTTCCGAAGATGGTAGGCTTTTGAAGAATATAAATTTGAATTTTGCGCCGACTCGTTTTATTGACAATTAGAAAAGTAATCAACCGACCACCCGGTTTGTTTTTATAATCACTTTGAGTATCTCTTTTTTTCTCAATAAGGTCAATATGGGGAAAAACAACGACAAAGAGCTTATTTGGCGCTAAATATGTCGTTGTAATTATGCCTCTGCAAACCAGTTGGTTTGCAGATTTAAAATAAGGATTGTTGTTTGGAAGGACTCTCGTGGTTTAACAGCCATTTTTTGCGGTGCAAACCACCGGCATATCCTGTTAATGAACCATCTGAGCCAATTACCCTATGGCAGGGGATAAATATCCATAATGGGTTTTTTCCGTTCGCTGAAGCAACTGCACGAATAGCTTTTTCATCCCCAAATCTCCTGGAAAGCTCTAAATAAGAGATGGTTTTGCCGTATGGAATTTCCGATAATAAAGACCACACCTTTTTTTGAAATTCAGTTCCTTCCGGATTTAATAAAAGGTCAAAATTCTGTCGTTTACCTTCAAAATATTCATTCAATTGATATACCGCATCTACCAGTACTTCAGGGATTATCTTGCTTTCAGGCTCATCCTGCTCAAGCACTGTAATAATATTAAGGCCATTTTCATCACCTTCCAGTCTGGCACTACCTAAAGGGGTGCTAATAAATGCAATAGCCATTTTTTATTCTATTATGCCTGTTTTTTTAGCTCTGTCCTCCCATTTTTTCCTTGCCAGCAGTTGCAAATCTTCAACGTTATCGCTTTCATCCATAATTTCCAGTCCTAATAAGGTTTCTATGACGTCTTCCATGCTTACCAGGCCACTAACAGAACCATATTCGTCTACAACCAGCGCAATATGCTCTCTTTTCGCAATCAGAGTTTCAAATAATTGTGGAATGGGCGTGTCCCTTTTAGTAACCAACAGAGGTCTCTTTATATTTGCCAAAGGAATGGCTCCATTTTCATTTATAATTTCTTCCAGGACATTATCCTTTAAGACATAACCTGTAATATTATCTACACTCTCTGCATAAATCGGAATCCTTGAAAACCGCAATTTCGGGTTTTCTTCAAAAAATTCCTTAATAGACATAGACTCTTTGGCTATTTTCATTACTGCGCGGGGGGTCATTATATCCTTTGCTCGAATTTCATCAAATTTTAAAAGGTTTTTTATCACTTTTGATTCTGATTCCTGAAAAACGCCTTCTTCATGCGCAATATCTGCCATTGTAGTAAAATCTTCCCTGCTCAGAACACTTCCATACACTTCTTTTTTCCCAATAAGCCTCGTAAATAACTGAAGTAGCCAGAGTAACCCCGTCCATTTTAAGGCCAGGACCATTATTTTAAGAGATTTTGCAGAAAAGTTTGCGAGTTTTTTCCAATAAGTAGCACCAATGGTCTTTGGGATAATTTCTGAAAGCACAAGTATTAAGATAGTCATTATTGCAGATACAACACCTACCATAAAATCTTCTGTATAAGTAAATCCAAATATAGTACGGATTTTACCCCCATAAATTTCCTGATAAGCTACTTTAGCCTGCACTCCTACAAGTATGGCGCCAACGGTATGGGCAATTGTATTGAGGGTGAGGATAGCAATTAAAGGCTGGTCTACATCCTTTTTTAGGTCTTCGAGAGTATCAGCATAATGCTTCCCTTCTTTTTTCTTTAAATTAATAAAAGTTGGGGTAACACTTAATAAAACAGCTTCTAAAATGGAACATATAAAAGAAAAAAAGATAGAGAAAAAAGCATAAAAGAGAAGTAATTCCATTTGGTTTAATTATAACACTAAAATACTAATAATATGATTGACTGTCTTTAAAAATTATTCAACCCCCCGGTCTTCATAAAATAGCTGATGTAAAAGTGGGCGAATATTTAGTTCGTACAAATTTCGATTATCACGGGTAGGATAAACCCGATTGGAAAGAAAAATAAATACCAATTGGTTTATTGGGTCGGCCCATATAAAAGTTCCTGTAAAACCTGAATGTCCAAAGCTTTCCTCACTTGCCTCTACTGCAGGATAGGCGTCAGAAATAGGCAGGTATTTATTATTCAAAAGTGGCTTATCAAAACCAAGGCCGCGCCGGTTGTCATTCTCGGGAAATTGAACAGTTGTAAATTCTTTAAGAGTAGCTTCAGACAGATACCTGTGACCATCATAAGTACCGTAATTCTGATACATTTGCATTATTAGGTATAGGTCTCTGGCGGTACCAAAAAGGCCTGCATTTCCTGAGATTCCTCCCATAAGAGCTGCATTTTCATCATGTACCCATCCTTTAACCAGGTTTTTCCTGAATAGTGTATCTACTTCGGTTGGGACAATATCATTGTGATATCCCCTGGTATCAGGATTGAACCCGAGTGAAGCAGCGCCTATTGGTAAATAAAAATGTTTTTGTAAATAATATTCATAAGACGCTCCGCTTAGTTGTGAAATAAGTTGAGGGAATATTAAAAAGGTAAGCCCGGAATATAGGTAGGTTTTATTTTCACTTACCTGGGATCGGTTAATTTCCCGGTACATTTTTCTAACAAATCCATTTTTTACATAGAGATTCTCGTAAGCGCGGGATTTAAATCTTGGGGATAGCTCAGAGCGGATATATTTTCGTTTTAGTTGACCTTTTTTTTGAACTTCATTTAAAAAAACAATATAAGGCTTTAGACCAGCCTGATGGGCCAGTATTTCGCGTAGTGTTAGGTTCTTTTTGTTTTTTATTTTCTCCCAGGGTTTCCAATACGTGCTAAATGGGACATCCAAATTAAGTTTTCCTTCATCATATAGTTTCATCAGAGCAAGTAAAGGAGCTGTAATTTTGGTAACGGATGCCAGGTCATAAATGGCATTCAAGGCTACTGGTCTAATACTGTCGTAAGTATAAAACCCGAAGGCTTTATGAAAAATGACCTTACCTTTTTTGGCTACCAAAACCTGAGCTCCCGGGAAAGCATGGTTCTTTATCCCATTGGTAATAATAGAATCAACTTTTTGGTTTGTTTCCTCAGAAACCAGATTTATTGATAAATGTGAATTTGTACTTTTGTTAATCGCGTTATTTGAACCCAAAAATGTTTTATAACTATCCTGAGAATGGGACGCAGAAGATAAAATACCAAATAGTATTAAAATAAAAAATTGATAATAACAAAAATGAAATCTTCCCATAATACAGTATAGAAAGTGAAATAGCTATCCCATAAGTTTTACTGCATCTTTTGCAAAGTAACTGGCGATAATATCTGCACCGGAACGTTTTATTGAGATCAATTGCTCCATCATAACAGAATCATGATCTAACCAACCTTTTTCTGCCGCAGCCTTTAGCATAGCATATTCTCCTGAAACCTGATAGACTGCTACCGGTACTTCTACTTCATCTTTTATCTCCCTTACAATATCGAGATAACAAATTCCCGGTTTTATCATAACAATATCAGCGCCTTCATCGACATCCATATGGGCTTCCTTTATAGCCTCAATCCTGTTAGCCGGATCCATCTGATATGTCTGTTTATCTTGAGGCACATCGGCCTTGTTTACAGGAGCAGATTCCAGAGCTTCGCGGAAAGGGCCATAGAAACCACTTGCATACTTGGCGCAATAAGACATAATTCCTGTGTTGGTTAATTCCTCATCCTCCAGGGCTTCCCTGATAATTTGTATCCTTCCATCCATCATATCACTGGGAGCTACAAAGTCTGCACCTGCCTCTGCATGGGAAATACTCATTTGCGCTAATATCTCACTGGTCTCATCATTAAGAATCTGTCCTTTGGCTACTATTCCATCATGCCCATAAGAAGAATATGGATCTAATGCCACATCTGTCATAACTAACATATCAGGACAAGCACTTTTAACCGCATTAATAGCGCGTTGCATTAAACCATGTTCATTGAGTGCTTCCGTTCCCTTATTATCTTTAAGAGATTCAGGGATTTTTACGAATAGCAGAACTGCACAAAGTCCCATGCTCCATAGTTCTTTCACCTCCTTGCCAAGATTATCTAAACTTAACCTGTAGTAATTAGGCATGGATGGAATTTCTTCCTTTACTCCATGTCCTTCAACAACAAACAATGGAACTAAAAAATCACTGGGGGTTAATATTGTTTCACGAACCAAATGTCTGATAGCATTGTTTGCTCGTAATCTTCTATTTCTTCGAAGTGGATACATGGGCTTTATTTTAAGCTTAAAGGTAATAGAAATGAATATATTCTAAATAATAATCTCACCTTTTAAATAGGGAACTGCCCTTCCTGCAATTTTTACCCGTTTATCCAGAAATTCACAATAAATATCACCACCTCTTTTGGATAACTGCTTGGCTACAAGTGTGGATTTACCCAGAACTTTCGACCAATAGGGTATAAGGCTTGTGTGTGCTGATCCTGTAACAGGATCTTCATTGACTCCACATTGCGGAGCAAAAAAACGCGATACAAAATCTACATCATCTCCGGGGGCGGAAACAATTACCCCCCGGGCATCTAGTTGATTAAGCAGAAAGAAATTTGGCTTCAATTGTTCTATAACTTCTTGATTATCGTAAATAAGGAGATAGTCTGTCTTACCTTTTAATGTATAAACCGGATTCTTACCAATAGCTTCGTTAAGGTTTTGAATTGACTCTATGGATCTAATATCATCAGTAGGAAAATCCAGTATTAAAAGCCCGTTTTCTCCCTTTTCGACCAAAAGTTTTCCGCTTCTGGGTGAAAAAAACTCAATAGAAGATACACTCAAATTGTAATTTTCAAATAAGACAAAAGCCGTTGCCAGGGTTGCATGCCCGCACAAATCCACTTCCAACTCCGGTGTGAACCATCTAATAATATATTGAGAACCATCTCTAACCGCAAAAGCTGTTTCAGCAAGATTATTTTCCATGGCTATTTTTTGCATTATAGTATCATCTATCCAATTTTCCAGAATACAAACAGCGGCTGGATTCCCCGAATATAGTTTATCCGTAAAGGCATCTATTTGAAATATTTTTTGTAACATCTTAAGAGGTATTTGAGTCTAAATTACAACTAAAATAGCGATCAAACCCATGATATAGGATTCTTCAATACTTCAATTAACCTGGCCTCCTCACTACCTTGTTCCGGATGATGGTCATACTTCCATTGAACATGCGGAGGCAGGCTCATGAGGATACTTTCAATACGACCATTCGTCTTCAAGCCAAAAAGGGTACCCTTGTCATGAACCAGATTGAATTCTACATAACGGCCCCGGCGAATTTCTTGCCAATCCCTTTGTTTATTAGTGTAATCAATAAATTTCCTTTTTATAACAATTGGTATATATGCTTCCAGAAAGCTATCTCCCACCGCAGTGACAAAGCTATACCAATCTTCAATACTCATTTTGTTGGAAACTTTACAGTAATCAAAAAATAGCCCACCTACTCCTCGCGCTTCCCCGCGATGACTATTCCAGAAATAGTCATCACATTTCTTCTTATAGGTATTATAAAAATCAGGATCATGGGTATCACAGGAACCTTTACAAACCGAATGAAAATGTTTAACATCTTCATCAAATAAATAATAGGGCGTCAGATCCAGACCACCACCAAACCATTGATCAACCAAACCACCTTTTTTATCATACATTTCAAAATAACGCCAATTGGCATGTACAGTTGGGACCATTGGATTTTCCGGATGGAGAACCAGGCTTAGGCCACATGCGTAAAAATCGGCATCCTTTACACCAAAAAAGGTTTGCATACTTTTGGGGAGTTCACCATGTACGGCAGATATATTTACGCCTCCCTTTTCAAAAACGGAACCATCTTCAATTACTCTGGTCCTGCCTCCACCACCTTCCGGACGTTTCCAGATATCTTCACGAAATTTAGCAGAACCATCTATTTCTTCAAGTTTGGAAGTAATTGTGTCCTGAAGTTCCTGGATATAGCTGTAGAATTTATTTTTCATTTGATCTTTCATATAATTCCATATCAAGTGGTTCTTCATTAATTGGTGAATAGGCCTTAAGCAATGTTTTTGTCCATTTGAACCCGCTTTTTTCGGCTACTCTCACACTTGCCTTATTTTGTTTGTAAACTATAATTTCAAGAGTTTTTAAGCCGATATCATTGAATGCGAAGTCAGTGACTTTCATTAAAGCTTGCGTAATCCAACCTCTTCCCTGATAAACCTTATCTATACAGTAGGCCATTTCACCGCACTTCTGTTCCCAGTTTATATTCTTTAAGATAAGAAGGCCTATGGCAGTATTATTTGTTTTGACAGCAAAAGTAAATTCCGTTTTTAATTTTATCTGTTCAGTTTTAACTAGAATGTAATTTTCAGTGGCCTTTAAAGTCTCATTTTGCCCTAATGTAATTGGAAAAAAGCGTTGAAGCTCGCTTTTATTAGACCCTAAAAAACTATGTAACGCGGGAGCGTCTGACGCTGTTAAGGGCTCTAATATAAATACGCTATTTATATGACTTTCCATCATTAATCACTAAAACCTACTTGGCTTAGAATGGGTTTTATTTAATTAAAAAACTTCAAAATACTCTAAGCTTTATATTCTTTAACCGCATCAATAAAAGCCCTGGCATTTTCCACCGGGACATTGGGCAGAATCCCATGTCCTAGATTCACAACATATTTATCCTTACCAAAATCATCAATCATTTGGGTGACCATTTTTTTTATGACATCCGTGGGAGATAATAAACGGGCAGGATCAAAATTTCCCTGAAGTGTTATTTTACCTCCGGTTAAAGTTCTGGCATTTTGTGCAGAACAAGTCCAATCTACTCCAAGTGCAGCTGCACCGGATTTTGCCATATCACCTAAGGCAAACCAACATCCTTTACCAAAAACAATTACCTGCGTTTCATCTTTTAAGGCATCTATGATTTGCTGGATATAAAACCAGGAATATTCTTGATAATCAACTGGTGAAAGCATGCCTCCCCACGAATCAAATACCTGAACCGCATTTACACCAGCTTTTACCTTGGCTTTCAAATATGAGATAGTGGTATCTGTAATTTTCTGTAATAGATTATGAGCGGCTACGGGTTGCGTAAAACAAAACTCCTTGGCCTTATCAAAGGTTTTACTGCCTTGTCCTTGTACGCAGTAGCAAAGAATTGTCCATGGTGAACCTGCGAAGCCAATTAAAGGAATCTCATCATGCAATTTTTCCCTGGTTGCAGCAATAGCCTGCATAACATAATCTAACTCTTCATTCACATCGGGGATTAAAACCTGCTCAACATCTGTTTCATTGCGAATAGGCTTAGGCAAATAAGGTCCAAAATCGGGTTTCATTTGCACTTCTATACCCATAGCCTGAGGTATTACAAGAATATCACTAAAAAGTATAGCTGCATCCATTCCAAAGCGCCGAATTGGTTGAACAGTAATTTCAGAAGCTAATTCCGGAGTCTGGCACCGGGTAAAGAAATCATATTTCTCCTTGATCTTCATAAATTCCGGCAGGTATCTGCCGGCCTGCCTCATCATCCAGACTGGAGGGCGCTCAACGGTTTCACCTTTTAATGCTCTTAAAAATAGATCGTTTTTTATTTTCATTTCATTTCTTTATGCTCAATTTGTAATGCGAAGTGACCTTTTCTAAAAGATTTTCTATAGTTGGGGTCTCTGGAACAATAATGGAATCTGTTAATAACGAAGCCTCTTTAGCTGTAGTATTGCCTATACAAAATGCCACACTATTACCTATGTCATTAGCAGTGGTATAACTCTTTACGCCAGAAGGACTAAAAAATAAAATACCATCAAAGGATTCTAAAAATTGTTGATGGTTTAACTCCGTATTGTAGACAACAATTTCTTCAAAATGTAGCTTATTATTTGTCAAAATATTTGGTAAATCATCGTTTCTTCTATTTCCACATAAAAACAAAAAAGACTCATTTTTGTGGTATTTTACAATAAAATGAGCTAAATCTGCTGCATTTTGTGCCATTTTTAGAACTTTTAGTCCTTTTTTTTCTAATAGGAGTTTTGTCTTTTCCCCAACGCAAAAGCACACTTTTTTTAATTGACTTTTCCCCTGAAAATTTGATAAGTTGCTCAAAATTGCCTCAACCGCATTTTGACTGGTAAAAATGTAGTTATCAAAATCGTAGGGCAATTGAAATTTTCTGTACTGAATTTTTATGGCCTGGTATTCCAAAAAATGAATACCGGCATCATTTAAGATTGCTTTTTGATCAGGGGTGAGAAGTTTTGTGGATAGGATATATTTCATTGACTCATCCGGATTTTTATGTCCTGCATTAATTCCTTTCCACCATTTGTTAAGATTTCATGTGCACAGGCCTTGCCAAAATTAGATGCATCTGCTAGTTTAATTTTCTTATCAACGCTAATTGTCTCTTGCCCATCAAGAGACAATAAAATACCCTTAAAAAGTAAATATTCTTTTTCAATAGTTGCCAATGCTCCTATAGGTGCAGTGCAGCCGCCTTCTAATTCCTTTAAAAAGTCGCGTTCAACTTTTGTGCAGATTTCTGTGGCTTCATGATTTAATTGGCTAAGTGCTTTAATACAATAGATATCTTCCTTTTTGGCTACAACCATCATAGCACCTTGCGCGGGTGCTGGTACCATCCATTGCAGTTCTGTACAATTTTCCGGAAGTATATTTAAGCGTTCAAGGCCGGCAGCCGCAAAGATTGCCGCATCCCAGGAATTATCCTCCAGTTTTTTTAGTCGTGTATTTACGTTTCCTCTTAAACCTACTACTTCATGTAGCGGATAACGATTTAACCACTGTGCTTTTCTTCTTAAACTTCCAGTGGCAATAATTCCTTCAGTATTCAAAAAATCCAGACCCTTATGTATCAATATGTCCTTTTGGTTAGCACGTTTCATTACGGCTGCCTGGACAATGCCATTTGGTAAAATGGTAGGAACATCTTTCATAGAATGAACCGCAATATCTATTGTATTACTAAGTAGTGCTACATCCAATGTTTTTGTAAAAATTCCCGTAATGCCCATTGAATATAGCGGTTGGTCTAACTCCAGATCCCCATCAGATTTTACAGGGATTAATTTCGTGGAATGCCCCAGCTTGTCAAGTTTTTTCTTGACGTCATTCGCCTGCCATAGTGCAAGTTCACTATCGCGGGTACCAATTCGAATGACTTTCTTCATTGGGAGTTTAATTCTATTTGAAAGACTTTTTGAATAAGTTGCAAACTTTCGTCCGCATCATTCTCAGATTCTTTCAGATGGTTGGCAAACTGTTTGGTAATCTTGTGAATGATTCGTTCGGATATTATATCCGCATGTTCTGAATTGAAATCAGAAAGTTTTTTAGACTGAAAATCCAGCTCCTCTTCTTTAATCGAATTTAGCTTCTTTTTTAGTGCTTTGATTACCGGAGCAAACTTTCTGGTTTCCAGCCACTGGTTAAAATCTGATTTAACTTCATCTATAATAGATTCTGCCTGAGGGATATATTGTTTTCTGCGTTCAAGTGTTTCGTCAGTTATTTGCGATAGATGATCAAGGTGCAAGACAGTTACATCTGGTAATTCTAATACACTATCTGCTACATTTTTAGGAATTGATAAATCCAGAATCAAAAGTGGCTTGTTGGTATAAATAAGTTCTTTTGAGATCGTAGGAGTATTAGCGCCCGTAGCCACGATTAAGACATCTGTCTTACGGATTTCTGTTTGCAGATCACCGTGATCCTTTACGACAAGATTAAACTTTCCTGCAATTTTTTCAGCCTTATCTTTTGTGCGGTTAATAAGGGTTATATGGGTATGATTTGTATGTTTGACAAGGTTTTCACAGGTATTCCTACCTATTTTACCGGTACCAAAAAGCAGAATGTTCTTTTCAGAAATATCAGTCACATTTTTTAGAATATACTGAACAGATGCAAAGGCAACTGAGGTAGCCCCGGTAGAGATTTCCGTTTCGTTTTTAATTCGCTTGCTGGCCTGAATAACTGAATTAATCAACCGTTCTAAAAAATGATTTGTAAGGTCGTGCTTTCTGGAACGATTAAAGCTATTTTTTAATTGACTAATTATTTCAAAGTCGCCCAGTATCTGACTGTCAAGTCCGGTGCCTACACGAAACAAATGGTTAATTGCTTCATAATTTTTTAACACATAGGCTACCTCCTGAAATTCTTCAACCGTTCCCTGAGAATGATCACAAAGGAGTTTAATTAATTGAAAAGGGTGCTGTGCAAAGCCGTGTAATTCTGTCCGATTACAGGTAGAAGTAATTAGCAGGCCATCAACATCTATGGCTTTTGCATCTTTTAAAAGCGCTTCAGCCGCGTCCTGGTCCAGGCTAAATTTCCCCCTTACAACTGCATCGGCATTTTTATAACTTAGCCCAACAGTATAAAAAGAATTGTGTTTGGAGATATGATACCTCTTCATGCATTATCAATATAGCTCACAAAAATAACAGCATACATTTAATAAAAATAACGCTGGAGGTACAATATATATCGTTTTAAGTTTTTTAAGGCATTTTTACCGGAATTATGGTAAAAACCTTTAATTTTATAGCAGGAATGGCTCTTGGCTAACATTCTATTTAGAATGTTTCTAAATAAAATATTCATGAATTCATCAGAAGCAAATTACAAAAATATCGCTCAAGGTTCTTTTACCGAAGTATTGATTGACGATGATTTTTATGTATTGAAAATACAAAATGAAAGTCCTAAGGTTCAAAAAGTTAACCGTAATATTGATAGTAGTTTTATTCAGTTTCATTTTTGTTTAAAGGGTAATGCAAAATTTATTTTCAATGAAGGCCATTATGCTTTGGAGGTCTCCGAGGAAAATTCTTTGTTGCTATATAATACGCAAATTGATCTCCCATTAAATCTGGAACTTAACCCCAGTTCATGGTTGGTATCTGTAATAATGACCATACGAAGGTTTCATTCTCTTTTTTCAAAAGAAGCGGACTATATTCCCTTTTTGAGCAGTGATAATAAGGAAAAAAAATACTATTCACAGGAAAGTGTAACTCCGGCAATTGCAGTTATACTAAGTCAAATAATTAATTATAATCTCCATCCTTCAATTAAGGAGCTATATCTGACGGCTAAGGTGTATGAATTAATTTCGTTGTATTTCAACAAAAGTGAAGATGCAGATTTGGAACAATGCCCTTTCTTAGTAGATGAGGAGAATATAAAGCGCATAAAACAAGCGAAAGAAATAATGATAAGCCGAATGGCAGAACCACCTACGCTGGCTCAGTTATCAGAAGAGATTGGCCTCTCACTTAAAAAATTAAAAGAGGGTTTTAAGCAGGTGTATGGAGAACCAGTATTCAGTTTTTTATTTGATTATAAAATGGATTTCGCACGCAAAATGCTGGAAACGGGTGAGTTTAATGTCAGCGAAGTAGGGCATAGGATAGGATATAGCACATCCAGTCATTTTATTGCTTCTTTTAAAAAGAAATTCGGTACTACGCCAAAGAAATATTTGATGTCATTGAGTAATTAATAGTAAGATTCAACAGAATTTTCGATATTTAACAATCCATAAATTATACTTATGAAAACACTCAGAATAGTTATTTGCACTTTCCTAATTT
>CBDUGN010000087.1:0-13819 GCA_965366915.1 uncultured Eudoraea sp.
CCTGTCTGGGGATACCACGTTCCTGCAATTCAAAGGCAATTAATTTTTGCTTTGGTGGTTGCTCCTTTTCTCTTGCCAGAGTATCACTGTTCACAAAGTCTTTGCTAAACTTTGTAATCCAACCCAGGCCGGCTTCTAAAGGAGAAGTTTCATCATTAATGTCATTACCATATAAGCAATAGCCCATCTCTAGTCTAAGCGTATCTCTTGCAGCCAAACCAATAGGTTTAATTCCATAAGCCTCACCTGCTTCCAGAACGCTATCCCAAATTTGTTTTACTTCCTCATTTTTACAATAGATTTCAAAACCTCCTGAACCTGTATAACCTGTAGCCGAAATGATAACATGTTCTATCCCCGCGAAATCGCCAACTACAAAATTATAGAACTTAATAGCAGAAAGATCTACAGATGTTAAGGACTGCATGGACTCTACCGCTTTAGGTCCTTGAATAGCCAATAAAGAGTAGTTTTCCGATATATTTCTGAGTTTAGCACCTATTGGCTCATTATACCTGGAAATATGATCCCAATCTTTTTGAATATTTGAGGCATTCACCACAAGGAGGTAAACTTCTTCTTTTACCCTGTATACAATAAGGTCATCCACAATACCACCAGATTCATTCGGGAAGTAGCTGTATTGGGCTTTTCCAACCGTTAGTTTTGAAGCGTCATTTGATGTGACTTTTTGTATAAGCGCTAAAGCGTTGGGTCCCTCTACTAAGAATTCTCCCATATGAGAAACATCAAAGACACCGACAGCTTTTCTTACAGTTTCATGTTCGACATTAACACCTTCATAAGATACCGGCATTAAATATCCGGCAAAAGGAACCATTTTTGCTCCGAGAGCTTCATGAGTTTTAGTTAAGGCCGTATTCTTCATATTTTATGTATTTAAGCTGCGCAAATTTATAGAAAATTAATAGATAGCTCAATTAGACTTCACAATGTTTTATGACTTAAAATATTAAGATGGGCTGTTTTTTTGCAAATAACTTTTAAGTTCATCGTAAGTGTCAACCCTGAAAGAAACTTTGTCTTTTTCCAATACATTTTGAATCTGGGAAGGAATTGGCAATTTTAATTTTAGAGTTTCTTCAACTACGTCTAAAAATTTAACGGGGTGTGCTGTTTCTAAGAACACGCCAAAGGCATCCGAGTTGTCTTTTTGATATTCTTTCAGACCTAAATACCCTACCGCACCATGAGGATCAGCTATATAGTTACAAGAATTATAAATTTCAAGGATTGCATGTTTTGTTTCTTCATCTGTAAAGGAATACGAGGATAAAGTATTCTTCAATTCAGTATAATTATTGTTATAAAGATTCCTTATTCGAATAAAATTACTGGGGTCTCCAACATCCATTGCATTGGAAATAGTAGCTTTTGACGTTATGGGAGTATATTTTTGTGTGCGCATATAATGCGGTACCGTATCATTTACATTTGTTGCCGCAATAAAATGTGCAACCGGCAAGCCTAGTTTTTGGGCAACCATCCCTGCGCAGATATTACCAAAATTACCGCTTGGGACAGAGAATACGATAGGTTGTTTCCTACCTTTGAGTTTTTTATAAGTAAATAGAAAATAAAACATTTGCGGCAACCACCTGGCCACATTTATTGAATTTGCAGAAGTTAATTGTATTTCTGATTTCAGGTTCGAATCTAAAAATGCAGTTTTAACCATATTCTGGCAATCATCAAAGTTGCCATTAACCTCGAGTGCGGTTATATTCTGTCCTAATGTTGTTAACTGACGTTCCTGGATATCACTGACTTTACCACTTGGGTATAATATGACCACATTAACACCCTTTACGCCTAGAAAGCCATTTGCTACCGCTCCGCCTGTGTCTCCCGAAGTAGCTACCAATACTGTCACCTCACTATTTTGACCCTCTGAGAAATAACCAAGGCAATGCGCCATAAATCTGGCTCCTACATCTTTAAATGCCAGTGTGGGTCCATGAAAAAGCTCTAAAGTTGCTACGTTTTTTTCCAGTTCCACAACAGGAAAGGGAAAATCCAACACACTATGTATAATCTCTTTTAATTTATTTTCCGGAATGCTATCACTTACAAATTGTTTTATTGCCTCAAAAGCAATTTCATGATCTGTAAGCTTTTCAATATTTTCAAAAAAAGAATCATGCAGCGGGGTTATTTCCCGTGGAAAGTACAAGCCTCTGTCGGGAGCAATGCCTTTAATCACAGCATCTTTAAAAGATACATCCGCAGCTTTTTTATTGAGACTATAAAATTTCATTTGCAGGTATTAAGGAAGAAAAAGTCAAAATCATATTTTATGCATTCCTATCGTATTTATTTTCGAAACATATACATCATAATCTACGCCAATATTGATGTATACCTTCCTCATAGCTTCTGCCACTTTTTCGGCAGTTGCCTTGCCTTTGCTCAAGGCAAAAATGGAAGGCCCGGATCCGGAAATTCCGGTTCCCAGAGCCCCTGCTTTCATGGTTTCTGATTTTACATCACTAAATCCAGGTATAAGCATGGATCGGATAGGTTCTATTATATGGTCTACTAAAGACCTGCCAATAAGGTCGTAGTCTTCAAGGAAAAGACCCGATACGAGTCCGCCTACATTTCCCCATTGTTTTATTCCATCTTTTAAGGAAATTGATGTTTTAAGAATTTTTCTTGAATCTGATGTCTTTACTTCAATCTGAGGATGGATCACTGAAGCAAACAATTCAGGGGGTGTATTTATTTTGATAATATCTAAGGGTTCATAACTGCGCACCAGGGTAAATCCACCATATAGAGCTGGTGCTACATTATCCGCATGGGCTACTCCGCTTGCCAGTGCCTCTCCGAGCATAGCAAATTTCACCAGTTCAATTGATGTAAATGGCTTATCCAGAAGTTCATTCATTGCCCATACAGCACCTGCGGCACTTGCAGCACTGCTTCCAATACCACTACCGGCTTTTATCTTTTTATGAATTTCAATCTCAAACCCACCAGGATAATTGCTTTCTTTTAAAAAAGCCAATCCGGCTACGCCAGCTACATTATCTAGTGTTGCCAGGGGTAGTGATTGTCCTGTTATTTTAGAGATCCTGATACCGGGTTCTTTTGTCTTTTGCACGATCATTTCATCGCCTATTGCTTCCAGGGCTAAACCAAGGACATCAAATCCACAGGAGATATTAGCTATAGTAGCCGGACAAAAGACTTTAATTTTATTCATTTGATTAAAAATTTCCTATTCTGACGATATCTGCAAAAATTCCGGATGCCGTAACATCCGCCCCGGCCCCGGCGCCTTTGATAATCAATGGTTGGTTGGGATATCTTTCAGTATAGAAGAGTACAATATTATCACTTCCTTCTAAATTATAAAAATCATGACCCTTAGGGATTAGCTCTAATCCAACACTCGCTTTTCCGTTTGCAAATTCTGCAACATATTTGAGCTTGCTTTCAGCCGATGCCGCCTTTGTATATAATTCCTGAAAGGATTTTTCATGGGCAGTAAGAGAAGCATAAAAGTCTTCATTATTAGTGGTCGCCAGACTTTCTTCGGGTAAAAATGATTTGTTTTCTATTTCCTCTATATCTAGTGTATAACCGCTTTCCCGCGCCAAAATTAAAATCTTTCTCATTACATCAATGCCACTGAGATCTATTTTTGGATCCGGTTCTGTATATCCTTCTTCCTGCGCCCTTTTAACAACATCATGAAAAGTGGTAGTATCATTAAAATTATTAAAAACAAAATTAAGGCTTCCGGATAGCACAGCTCGTATTTTGTTGATTTTATCTCCGGAGGCTATCAAATGCTTTAGCGTGTCTATGATGGGTAACCCCGCACCCACATTTGTCTCAAATAAGAATGGTGAATTATATTCTCGTGAAAGCTCTTTAAGATCCCTGTATTTTTCATAGTCCGAAGAACAAGCAATTTTATTGCAGGTAACTACTGAAACACTTCGTTTTAAATAATCAGAATAAGTATCGGCTACAATTTTGCTGGCTGTATTATCTACAAAAATGCTATTGCGATAATTGTATTTTAAAACGTTTTCATAAAACCTGGTCCTATCTGCTTTTTCACCTTTTGCCAATAGCTCTTCCCAACATTCCAATGGTATCCCATCCTCATTAAAAACCATTGTTCTCGAATTAGATAATCCAATGACCCGTGGATTTAGTTTAAGATTCTTTTTAAGATATTTTTTCTGATTTTGGATTTGCTTAATAAATCTGGAACCCACATTACCCACACCCATTACATAGAGGTTTAATTGCTTGATATTTTCCTCAAAGAACTCTTCATGTAACGTATTCAGGGCTTTTTTTACATCATCCTTTTTAATAACGGCCGAAATATTCCTTTCAGAAGCCCCTTGGGCAATGGCTCTGATATTTACATTATTCTTGCCTAGCGCACTGAACATTTTTCCGCTAAGGCCTTGATGACTTTTCATATTATCTCCTACGAGAGCAATGATGGCGAGCTCAGTTTCTACTAATACAGGCTTTATTTTTTGTGTGGCTATTTCATATTCAAAAGCTGTGTTTACCAATGATTCTGCAATTGCTGCATCATTATCAGAAATTCCAACGCAAATTGAATGCTCTGAGGATGCCTGTGTTATAAGTACAACGCTAATGCCGGCCTGAGAAAGTACCTCAAAAAATCGTTTTGAAATGCCAGGTATGCCAATCATTCCAGGACCTTCTAATGAAAGGAGGGTAATATGCTCTATATTACTGATACCCCGAACAGACTTACCCAGAGTATTTTGGTTTTTAGCTATTAAAGTACCTTGCTCGTCTGGTGCAAAAGTATTTTTAATGAGGATAGGTATGTTTTTTGTCAGTACAGGTTGAATGGTGGGTGGATACAGAACTTTGGCTCCAAAATGAGATAATTCCATTGCCTCTTCATAAGAGATCTGCGGAATTGCTTTAGCCTGTTTAACTATCTTTGGATTAGCAGTATACATGCCACTAACGTCTGTCCATATTTGTAATTCCTCTGCCTCTGTTGCACCAGCCACTATTGCCGCTGTATAATCAGAACCACCTCTTCCTAAGGTTGTTGGATTTCCTTTAGCTGATGAAGAAATAAATCCGGGAATGACAGTTATGCTGTTTTTAGAACTTGAAAAGTAAGTTTTACATAAACCATTTGTGCTATCAAAATCTACTCCGGCCATTCCATACGCATCATCAGTTTTAATTAACTCGCGACTATCTTTAAATATAGCGTTCATACCTTCTGATATGAAGAATTCACTAATAATAAAAGACGACAAAAGTTCACCAAAGCTTACTATCTTATCTGTTAACTGCGGGGTCTTTTCAGCAATTAGAAATGCACCCTCGGCCAGCGTATCCAGGGAGTTTAATTCGCTTTTTACTTTACTTAATATAGCACTTTGTAATTGAATTGGAATAAGTTCTTTAATGGTCTTAATATGCCTGTCCTCTATTTCGCGAAGACAATCTTTATAGCTCTTATCCTGCTTCGATGCCAAATCAACTGTTCTTAAGAGTAAATCTGTAATTCCCCCAAGAGCTGATACGACAACAACCATCTTATTTCCATCTAAATTTTTGACGATATTCTGAACCTGCTTAATATGTGCTGCATTGGCTACTGAAGTACCTCCAAACTTTAAAATCTTCATTATGCTCTGTTGTTAATTATGTAATTGATACAGGTGTTGTTTCTGAATATAAATGAATACGGACTTATATGTAGAATCTTACCCCTTAGGGGTGGTAGTGGTAGATGTAACAGCAAAATGGCGCTGGTTAGGTTGGGATGAAGCCCATTTGTTTATGTCCGATATGCTTTTCATAATGCCTATGATAACAATTCAAAAGTAGGACTTTTGAACCCCTTATCAAATAATTCATGTTATTTTTACGAAGTCGTCAATCTTTTTCAAATATTTTTACAAAAAATAGTTTTTTTAGGTTGATTGATTAGTATACCATGGAATTTAAAATTAACGACTTAAATAAAAAGGCTATTTCAAAATAGGGTTATTGCTTAATAATGATAATCGAAAATCTAATCTTATATTGGGAAATGAAGATATTCACGGCCAAACAGATTTACGCAGCAGACCAATTTACGTTGGCAGAGCAGAAAATTACTAGTGATGAACTTATGGAAAGGGCGTCTGTTCAACTTTTCAACTGGCTTCATCACCGGCTGCAAGGGGCACAGGTAAAAATAAAATTGTTTTGTGGGATTGGAAATAACGGTGGAGATGGATTGGCTCTGGCCAGACATTTAATGGAACATGGTTATAATATTGAAGTAATTGTTGTAAACTATAGCGAGAAGAGGTCTCATGATTTCCTGATAAATTTGGAACGATTAAAAGATCGCAAGATTTGGCCAAGTTTTATGAACCCGGATACTGAACTTCCTTCATTAAGTTCCGAAGATATTGTT
Source organism: uncultured Eudoraea sp. (assembly GCA_965366915.1). GTDB lineage: Bacteria > Bacteroidota > Bacteroidia > Flavobacteriales > Flavobacteriaceae > Eudoraea. The sequence continues at coordinate 6,458 of CBDUGN010000087.1, forward strand.
ATTGATGCTCTTTTTGGGATTGGGTTAAACAGATCACCAGACCAATGGGTTGAAAAGATTATACAGCATCTTAATAATTCCGGCGCTTTTGTGGTTTCAGTTGATGTCCCGTCGGGTTTGTTTTTAGATCAGGCTGTTAAAAATTTAGAATCAGTTGTAATAGCCAATTATGTTCTTAGTTTTCAGTTTCCTAAACTTGTTTTTTTCTTGCCGGAAACCGGGATATTCTCTAATCAATGGGAAATTTTGAATATCGGTTTATCTCAAAAATTTATTGAACAAACTCATGCCAGTTTCGAGCTTATTAGCAAAAATGAAGTTTTGAAATATTACATTCCGAGAGAAAAATTTTCGCACAAAGGTACATACGGACATGCGTTGATTCTTGGTGGCAGCTATGGAAAAATTGGAGCTGTTTCTCTTGCGTCACGAGCATGTATTACTACTGGTAGTGGATTGGTTTCCGCCTATGTCCCTCAATGCGGGTATATCCCATTGCAAAGTTCATTGCCTGAAATCATGGTTATTACGGATAAGGGCGAAAAAGAAATTATGAATATTTCTTTGAACATGGAACCCAATGTAATAGGGGTAGGAATTGGCATGGGAACTAGTAAAAATGCACAGCAAGCCTTCAAAGAGTTCTTAGAAACAACGAAATATCCATTAGTAATTGATGCTGATGGAATTAATATTCTTGCCCAAAAAAAGTCCCTGTTAAAAAAACTTCCGCCAAAAACGGTACTTACACCCCATCAGGGAGAATTGAAGCGATTGTTGGGTGTTTGGGAGGATGATTTTGACAAGCTGAAAAAAGCTAAGGAATTTTCTAAGAAATATGATTGCATCCTGGTACTTAAAGAAGCTCATACCATAGTGGTTTATGATGAACAGGGATATATTAATACAACGGGAAACCCCGGCATGGCTACGGCAGGAAGCGGGGATGTTCTGACTGGTATGATAACTTCATTAATTGCGCAGAAATATGAACCTTTAAAAGCAGCTATTTTTGGAGTATACCTCCACGGCAGGGCTGGAGACTTAGCAATCGAAAATTTAGGATACCAGGCGCTTACAGCCACCGCTATAATTAATGGAATTGGCCCGGCTTACATTGATTTGTTTAATGTTCCACCTATGGACGCAGAAAATCAAACTAAAGAAGACTAAATTCTTACTTCTTTCTAACCCTTCTTTGCACCCAGGCAAGTGCATTATTATAATCAATGTAAAATTTCATTGGTTTTTTGTAGAAAAGTTTTTCAATTTTAAAATTATGCATATCTACTTCCTTGACGGAAACAATAGCAAATGCTTTAAGATTTTTTAACTCCCTTAAATAGCCATAAATAGTGGGATCTATAGCATAGGAATTTTTTCTGAGACTGATAATGCCAAAGTTGGTATCTCTAAAATGGATCTCTGAAATTCCTATAATTTGATAGGCCCTTTCCAGGGTAAGCGTTGCCCCTTCGTCAAACATTACAACCATATGATTTTTAAATACTTGGACAGTGCCAATATCCAGGTTGTATTCTTTGACTATAATTTTTTTCTTAGCCGGTCCGACTTTCATTTCATATAGTTTAGTGTGTCTAAAACGAAAGTATAGGCTAGTACAAGTTTTGCGAAAAATATTAGACCAATGGCGTATATATCGTTTATACGGTTTCCGGTAAGTTTAAACTGTATTCTTATTCTTACTTCCTGTAATCTATGGAAATAAAAAAAGGAACCAATTAACCTGGTTCCTTTATAACTAAATTCTTACAATTTACTTTGCTTTGGAGCCTTTCTTTGACTTATTTATCTCAATAGACAATTCTTCTTTCTTTTCATCTAAGTCCATATAGATACTATCCCCTTCTTCGAGTTTGGAATTTACGATTTCTTCAGCCAGTGCATCTTCAATATATTTCTGAATTGCTCTTTTCAAGGGTCTTGCTCCATATTGTTTATCAAAACCTTTATCAGCAATGTAGTCTTTGGCTTTATCTGTTAAATTCAAGTCGTATCCAATATCCTTTATTCTATCGTAAAGCTTATTTAATTCAATGTCAATAATCTTATGGATATGTTTACGCTCCAACGGATTAAATACAACCACATCATCTATTCTGTTAAGGAACTCCGGTGCAAAAGCCTTTTTAAGGGCATTTTCAATCACACTTTTATGGTGATCATGTTCCTGCGATTTTTTCGCCGCTGTACCGAAACCTACACCTTGTCCAAAGTCCTTGAGCTGGCGGGCACCAATATTCGAAGTCATTATAATGATCGTATTTCTGAAATCTATTTTGCGACCTAAGCTATCTGTTAAAAATCCATCATCCAAGACCTGAAGTAACATGTTAAAAACATCAGGATGTGCTTTCTCAACTTCATCCAAAAGAATAACAGAATAAGGTTTGCGTCTAACTTTTTCAGTCAGTTGTCCCCCTTCCTCATAACCCACATAACCGGGAGGAGCCCCTACTAGCCTGGATATGGCAAATTTTTCCATATACTCACTCATATCAATCCTGATCAGGGCATCTTCAGAATCAAAAAGTTCTTGTGCCAATACCTTGGCCAACTGGGTTTTACCTACACCAGTTTGTCCCAGGAAAATGAAAGAACCAATAGGTTTATTCGGATCTTTCAGACCTGCTCTGTTTCGTTGAATGGCTTTGGCTACTTTGGCAACAGCTTCATCTTGACCAATAACATTCCCTTTAATGAGATCTGGTAACTTAGCAAGTTTGTTGCTTTCTGTCTGTGCTATTTTATTTACCGGAATTCCACTCATCATAGATACCACATCGGCAACATTATCTTCACTTACCGTTTCTCTGTGAAGTTTACTGTCTTCTTCCCATTTTTCCTGGGCAACAGAAAGTTCCTTTTCTAATCTTTTTTCATCATCCCTAAGCTTGGCAGCTTCCTCATAACGTTGTTTCTTAACTACACTATTCTTCAATTCACGCACATCTTCCAACTGATTTTCCAATTCAAGAATTTGTTTTGGAACATCCATGTTTATTATATGGACCCGTGAGCCAGATTCGTCCAGAGCATCTATAGCCTTATCCGGTAAAAATCTGTCAGTCATATATCTGTTTGTAAGCTTAACACAGGCTACGATAGCTTCATCAGTATAATTTACATTGTGGTGATCTTCGTATTTCCCTTTAATATTCATTAAAATTTCAATGGTTTCCTCCACTGTGGTGGGCTCTACCATTACTTTTTGAAAGCGTCTCTCCAGGGCCCCGTCTTTTTCAATATACTGTCTGTATTCATCGAGGGTTGTTGCTCCGATACATTGAATTTCTCCCCGTGCCAAAGCCGGTTTAAACATATTTGAAGCATCTAAACTTCCTGTAGCACCGCCGGCACCTACAATAGTGTGGATCTCATCAATAAACAGGATAACGTCATCATTCTTTTCCAATTCATTCATTACGGCTTTCATCCGCTCTTCAAACTGTCCGCGATATTTTGTACCGGCGACCAGTGAAGCCAGATCTAAAGTCACTACCCTTTTATTGTAAAGGATACGCGATACCTTCTTGTTAATAATTCGAAGAGCCAAACCTTCTGCAATTGCACTTTTACCAACGCCGGGTTCTCCTATTAAAAGCGGGTTGTTTTTCTTTCTTCGGCTTAGTATCTGAGATACGCGCTCAATTTCTTTCTCACGTCCAACAACAGGATCTAATTTGTTTTCTTCGGCAAGTTGCGTTAAATCTCTTCCAAAATTATCCAAAACAGGAGTTTTGGATTTTTTGCTTCCTTTTTGACCCGAGGCCGAACCAAAAGACCCTTCTTTACCTTCTACAGGCTCATCAGAATCACTGGGAAACGATTCAGAGGTAGGCGAGTCAATATAGTCATCCTCGCTTGTGATCATAGATTTAAACTGATCTTTCACACCGTCATAATCCACTTTAAGTTTGTGAAGTAATTTCGTGGTGGGGTCGTTTTCGTTTCTAAGGATGCACAAAAGTAAATGTGCCGTATTTATTGAAGAGCTTTGAAACAATTTAGCTTCAAGAAAGGTTGTTTTCAATGCACGTTCTGCCTGTCTTGTAAGATGAAGATTTTTTTTATCTTTTTGAATCCCTCCGGAATTTGGATTTGCCGGACTCAAAATCTCAACTTTTCGTCTTAAGTGATCCAGGTCTACATCCAGGGCATCCAAAATGCTAATTGCTTTGCCATTTCCATCACGCAGCAAGCCCAGCATTAAATGCTCGGTACCAATAAAATCATGTCCCAGCCTCAATGCCTCTTCTTTGCTGTAAGCAATTACATCCTTTACTCTAGGTGAAAAATTATCATCCATAAAATTTTCTTATTCGGTAATAAAATTAGTAAATCTAATCTTAAGAACGTCAAATACCGTACCTATATTCGACAAACTTGGACTAAATGACGAAAAAAACACCGATTTACAAAATAATTAACAACCTAATTATTAACGAAATCACTATCCGGATGTGTTAATAAATTCTTTAATAAACTGCTTGGAAAGTGCTTCGCCTGCTATGATTTTACGTATATTGGCCTGATATTTTAATTACATCAAAAGCAACAAGATTTTTATATGGCTGAAGGAGAAAAATTGATCCCCATCAACATTGAAGATGAAATGAAATCAGCCTACATTGACTACTCAATGTCGGTCATTGTGTCACGTGCCCTTCCCGATGTCAGGGATGGTTTAAAGCCGGTTCACAGGAGAGTTTTATACGGAATGCACGATTTAGGTGTTCGTTCTTCAAGTTCACACAAGAAATCCGCAAGGATAGTCGGGGAAGTTTTAGGTAAGTATCACCCACATGGTGATACATCTGTTTATGATAGTATGGTACGGATGGCTCAGGAGTGGAGTCTGAGATATATGTTAATTGATGGGCAGGGTAATTTTGGCTCTGTAGATGGGGATAGCCCTGCTGCAATGAGATATACTGAGGCTCGTATGCGCAAGATTGCAGATGAAATGTTGGCCGATATTGATAAAGATACCGTAGATCATCAACTCAATTTTGATGATTCCCTCAAAGAACCGACAGTTCTTCCTACCCGGATACCAAACTTATTGATAAATGGAGCTTCAGGTATTGCTGTTGGAATGGCTACCAATATGCCTCCCCACAACCTTTCTGAGGTTGTGGACGGGACAATTGCTTATATAGACAATAAAGATATTGAGATTGATGAGCTGATTACACACATCAAGGCTCCAGATTTCCCTACCGGGGGAATCATATACGGTTACGACGGCGTAAAAGAAGCCTTTCATACAGGGCGTGGCAGAGTTGTTATGAGGGCAAAAGCCTCTTTTGAAGAAGTTCAGGGCAGGGAATGTATAATTGTCACAGAGATTCCTTATCAGGTCAATAAGGCAGACATGATAAAAAAGACCGCTGATTTGGTCAATGATAAAAAGATAGATGGAATAGCATCAATCAGGGATGAGTCTGACAGAAACGGGATGCGTATTGTTTATATCCTAAAAAGGGACGCCATACCTAACATTGTACTTAATACATTATATAAATATTCTGCACTGCAGTCATCCTTTAGTGTTAACAATATTGCACTGGTCAATGGAAGACCAAAATTGCTTAATGTAAAGGAGATCATTCATTATTTTGTAGAGCATCGGCATGAAGTTGTGGTAAGACGCACAACATTTGATCTAAAAAAAGCGGAAGATCGTGCTCATATATTGGAAGGACTCATTATTGCATCTGATAATATTGATGAGGTTATTGCCATTATAAGAGCGTCTTCCAATCCGGATGAGGCCAAAGAAAACCTCATGAAAAGATTTAAATTATCAGAAATTCAGTCCAAGGCCATTGTAGAGATGAGGCTTCGCCAGCTTACGGGTCTTGAGCAGGATAAATTGCGATCAGAATTTGATGAGATCATAAAGACAATTGCCGATTTAAAGGATATTCTGGCTAATAAGGATCGCAGAATGCAAATCATTAAAGATGAACTTCTTGATGTAAAAGAACGTTATGGCGACCCAAGAAGATCAGAAATAAACTTTGCCGGTGGCGACCTGAGTATAGAGGATATGATACCTGACGAACAGGTGGTCATTACCATATCTCATGCAGGTTATATTAAAAGGACCCCACTGAGTGAATATAAAACTCAGCACAGGGGAGGAGTGGGGCAAAAAGCTTCATCTACCAGGACTGAGGATTTCCTGGAACATCTTTTTGTTGGAACAAACCATCAATATATGTTGTTCTTTACCCAGAAGGGGAAGTGTTATTGGATGCGGGTTTATGAAATTCCTGAAGGAAGCAGAACATCAAAAGGAAGAGCCATTCAAAACCTTATAAACATTGAACAGGATGATAAGGTAAAAGCGTTTATTTGCACCAGAGACTTGAAGGATGAAGAATATGTAAATAGCCATTATGTAATTATGGCAACTAAAAAAGGAACGGTCAAAAAAACTTCTTTAGAACAGTATTCCAGGCCGCGCCAAAACGGTATTATTGCGATCAATATAAGAGAAGATGATGAATTGTTAGAGGCAAAATTAACTACCGGCACAAGTCAGATTTTAATAGGTCTTAAATCGGGTAAGGCTATAAGGTTCGAAGAAAGCAAAACCCGTCCAATGGGTCGTAATGCCTCCGGTGTACGAGGGATAAAATTGGCAAATGAAAATGATGAAGTCATAGGCATGGTTTCTGTGAATAATTTTGATGATGAAATATTGGTGGTTTCAGAAAATGGATATGGTAAAAGGTCGAATATTGATGACTACAGGATTACCAATAGGGGCGGAAAAGGTGTGAAGACAATCTCTATAACTGAAAAAACCGGAGGTCTTGTGGCCATTAAAAATGTTTCAGATTCTGATGACTTAATGATCATAAATAAATCGGGCATAGCTATTAGGATGAGTGTTGATGACCTGCGCACTATGGGAAGAGCTACTCAGGGTGTAAAATTGATCAACCTGAAAGATACTGACTCCATAGCCGCCGTTGCCAAGGTAATGAAGGATGAGGATAATCTGGATGAGGTTGCCATAATGGATATTGAGGTAAAAACAGAAGATGGCACGGCTCTTGATACAGATAGCCCAGAAACGGATAAAGAATAATCAATAAACACTAATATCAAATTTAATTTTACAATGAAGACTAAACTTTTGATTCTGGCAGTTATGTGCTTTACACTAGCCGGATTTTCGCAGAAAACAGAACTCAAAGCAGCTGATAAAGCATTAAAATCTGGTGATGCGGCATCAGCCAAAGCATCTTTAGATGGAATACAGGGAATGATCAGTGGAGCAGATGAAAAAACACAGGCACAGTATTTCTTTCTCAGAGGTAAAAC
>CBDUGN010000088.1:0-13524 GCA_965366915.1 uncultured Eudoraea sp.
TTGGTAAATGATGGTCCGGTTACCATAATAATTGATACAAAAAATAAAGACTTATGAATATTGAAGACGCACAATTGGCTGTTGACAATTGGATAAAAGATCATGGCGTTCGCTATTTTAATGAATTGACCAATATGGCCCAGCTCACAGAAGAAGTAGGTGAAGTGGCTCGTATTATAGCAAGGAGGTATGGGGAACAAAGTGAAAAGGAAACAGATAAAGAGAAAGATCTCGGAGAAGAATTGGCCGATGTTCTTTTCGTTGTTCTATGTCTGGCAAACCAAACGGGAATTGATCTTCAAAAAGCTTTTGACCGCAAATTGGACATTAAGGCAAAACGAGACCATGACAGGCATCAAAACAATAAAAAACTGAAATAATAGTATCTTTGCATTCGGTTTTAAAACAGCACCAATTTGAAATTACATCTCTTAGGTCCGTCTAATAATCTCCTGAACTCACATATTAAGATTACAGGTTCCAAGAGTGAATCCAACAGGCTTTTGTTGTTAAAAGCGCTCTATCCCGGAATTACAATTAAAAACCTATCAAATTCAGACGATGCTTCTGTAATGAAAAGAGGAATCCGGCTAAAAGAAGGAAAGGTTGATATTCATCACGCAGGTACAGCAATGCGTTTTCTAACAGCCTTTTTTGCTTCTCAGGAAGGAGCAAATGTTACCCTTACCGGTTCAAAGCGAATGCAGGAAAGACCAATAAAGATATTGGTGGATGCATTGAAAAATTTGGGAGCAGACATCAATTATTTGGGTAATGAGGACTTCCCCCCTTTAAGAATAAAAGGGCGAAACCTCAATAAGCATAAAGTAAGCCTTCCCGCTGATGTTAGTAGTCAGTACATTTCTGCTTTACTGTTAATTGCGCCAAGTTTAGAAAAGGGCCTTGAATTAGAACTAGTAGGGAATATCACCTCGATTCCCTATATTAAAATGACTCTGGGACTCTTAGAACAAATAGGAGTAAAGAGTTCTTTTGAAGGCAATAAGGTAAGCATACTTCCAAAAAAATCTGTAAGTGCGTTAACTTTAACTGTTGAATCTGATTGGAGTTCGGCTTCGTATTTTTACAGTATTGCGGCTTTAAGTGATATTGGTACTCAAATTAGTTTGTCGTCTTACAGGAAAGATAGTTTGCAAGGCGATAGTATTCTGAAGGAAATTTATAAACACTTTGGAGTTAAGACCGAATTTAAAAAAGATAGTATTATTCTTTTTAAGGATAAACCCCATCAATTAAATGCTGTTGAATGCGACCTTGCAAATGCTCCTGATTTAGCGCAGACGCTAGCAGTTACGTGTTTTGGATTAGGAATTGGATGTCACTTAACCGGTTTACACACCTTAAAAATAAAGGAGACAGATAGGCTGGTTGCATTAAAAAATGAACTTTCTAAACTCGGAGCTAAGATTGCTGTGACTAATAACACATTAACTTTGGAATCTTCCAATAATATAAATTCTGGTGCTGCAATCGATACTTACAACGATCACAGAATGGCTATGGCATTTGCCCCGCTGGCTTTAAAAACCGCAATAGTAATCAATGATGCAGAGGTGGTTTCCAAATCATATCCGGATTTTTGGAAAGACCTGAAGCAACTGGGATTTAGGATTAAGGGCCTATAATAGTATTTAATAGCACTTTTACTTGACAAGCCCTACTTCAGGATTGTATATTTGCAGCCGCAAAGAAAAGGCGAACTAATACTTACATATGAAATTATCACACTTTAGTTTTGAATTGCCGAAAGACCTGATGGCAGAATATCCAGCAGAACACAGAGATGAATCCAAATTAATGGTGGTTCATAAGGATACTGGTAAAATTGAACATAAAATGTTCAAGGATCTTATTGATTATTTTGATGAAGGAGATGTCATGGTTCTTAATAATACTAAAGTATTTCCGGCCAGGTTATATGGTAATAAAGAGAAAACAGGAGCAAGGATAGAAGTATTTTTACTTCGTGAGCTAAATGAAGAGCAAAGGTTATGGGATGTTTTGGTTGATCCTGCCAGAAAGATAAGAATAGGTAATAAACTTTACTTTGGAGAAGATGAAAATTTGGTGGCTGAAGTTATTGACAATACTACTTCAAGGGGAAGAACACTTCGCTTTCTTTATGACGGGTCGTATACCGATTTTAGAAGAAAATTAAGAGAACTGGGAGAGACACCGCTTCCAAAGTATATTAAAAGGGAAGTGGAACCGGAAGATGAGTCGCGTTATCAAACTATATATGCGAAACACGAAGGCGCTGTGGCTGCACCTACAGCAGGACTGCATTTTTCCAAACATTTGTTAAAACGACTGGAAATAAAGGGAATTCAATTTGCCGAACTCACACTTCATGTAGGTTTGGGCACTTTTAACCCTGTTGAGGTAGAAGATCTTTCCAAGCATAAAATGGATAGTGAAGAATTGGTGATTGATGAGAAAGCCACAGAGATTGTCAATGGGGCTAAAATTAAGAAGAAAAGAATATGTGCCGTTGGAACAACCGCTATGAGAGGTCTGGAAAGTGCTGTTTCATCTGAACATACTCTGAATACCTATGATGGCTGGACAAATAAATTTGTATTTCCACCTTATGACTTTAGCATTGCTAATGCCATGGTAACTAATTTCCATCTTCCAAAATCTACCCTCTTAATGATGGTTTCAGCATTTATGGGTCATGATCTGATGAAAAGGGCCTATAAAGAAGCGATACTTGAAGGGTATAGATTTTACTCATACGGTGATGCTATGCTCATCATATAAATAATGTATTATTTAGATAAAAAATCCTGCCATTACCTGTTTTTAAATAGGAGTGGCAGGATTTTTTTTTAGTTAAGCAATGGTTTCAAAGAAGAAAGATATTAGGGCCCTTACGAAAGAGCAACTTCGTGAGTTTTTTAAAAGCAATGGAGAACAGGCTTTCCGGGGTAACCAGGTTTATGAATGGCTGTGGCAGAAATCTGCTCATTCATTTGATGACATGACCAATATCTCTAGGGAAACACGTAAAAAACTGGAAGAACAATTCGTGATTAATCATATAAAAGTAGATCAATTACAGAAAAGTTCTGATGGTACAATAAAGAATGCCGTTCGTTTGCATGATGGATTGGTTGTAGAGTCTGTTCTCATCCCATCCAAAGAAAGAACCACCGCCTGTGTCTCCAGCCAGGTGGGTTGCAGTTTAGATTGCAGATTTTGCGCAACGGCAAGATTAAAAAAAATGCGCAATCTTAATCCGGACGAGATTTATGATCAGGTCGTTGCGATCAATAATGAAAGCGAGCTGTATTTTAATAGACCTTTGAGTAATATTGTATTTATGGGAATGGGTGAACCACTCATGAATTACAATAATGTTTTAAAGGCAATAGAAAAGATAACTTCTCCCGAAGGGCTCGGGATGTCTCCAAAAAGAATTACAGTTTCTACTTCCGGAGTCCCAAAAATGATAAGGAAACTTGCGGATGAGGAAGTTAAATTTAAACTTGCCGTTTCTCTTCATTCTGCAATAGAGGAAGTGCGCACCTCCATTATGCCTTTCAATGCTACCTTTAATTTAAAAGAGTTGAGAGATTCTTTGATATATTGGTATTCAAAAACAAAAAGCAGGATTACGTACGAGTATGTTGTATGGGAAGGTATTAATGATAATGATAAGGATATTAAAGCGCTAATAGCCTTTTGCAAATTTGCTCCTTCCAAGGTGAATCTGATAGAATATAATCCGATAGATGATTCCAGTTTTAAGCAGGCATCTAATGAAGCCATCAATAAATATGTTGAGGCTCTTGAAAAAAATGGAATAATAGTTACAGTTCGCAGGTCAAGAGGCAAGGATATTGATGCAGCTTGTGGACAATTAGCGAACAAATCTCTATAGTTAAGATTCCAATTTTTACTTGTTTTAAGAGTTTTTCAGGTATCATAAGACTAAAGAAAATAAAGGATCAGAATCAATTTCTTATTTCTTTATACACTTCATTCCCCTAGTTATTTTCCCTAAATTTATCGCTCGTCAATTATAAAATGAATTCTTTTGAAAATTGTCGCTCAAATAACGGAACCTATTAATGAAGAAATGGAACTCTTTGAAAAAAAGTTCCGTGACTCCATGTCCACTAAAGTGGCTCTTCTTAATAGGATCACTTACTATATTGTAAACCGGAAAGGAAAGCAAATGCGACCAATGTTTGTGTTTCTTACCGCTAAACTCCTTAACAATGGGGAAGTTAATGAAAGGACATATCGTGGAGCATCCGTCATAGAATTAATACACACAGCTTCCCTGGTGCATGATGATGTAGTAGATGATAGTTACAAGCGCAGAGGTTTCTTCTCCATAAATGCGCTGTGGAAAAATAAAATCGCTGTCTTGGTTGGAGACTATTTACTTTCAAAAGGAATGTTGCTTTCCGTAGAGTATGAAGATTTTGATTTGCTTAAAATTATTTCGGTGGCTATAAGAGAAATCAGCGAGGGAGAATTACTTCAGATAGATAAAGCCAGAAGATTAGATATTACTGAAGACGTCTATTATGAAATAATCAGACAAAAAACAGCAACCCTTATAGCTGCATGTTGCAGTCTGGGAGCTTGTTCCGTAAAACCAGGTAGCGAAGATGTTGAAACCTTCCGAAAGTTTGGAGAGCTTTGTGGTATGGCATTTCAGATAAAAGATGACCTTTTTGATTATGGAGTTGAAAAAATTGGCAAACCCACTGGTATAGATATTAAGGAACAAAAAATGACCCTGCCTTTAATTTATGCACTCAACAATAGTACTCCCAAAGAGAAAAAATGGCTTATTAATTCAGTAAAAAATTATAACAAGGACAAGTCTCGCGTAAAAGAAGTAATTGCATTGGTAAAAGCAAAGGGCGGTCTTTTATATGCAGAAACTAAAATGAACGAATTTAAGGACAAGGCCTTGGAACTTTTAAATACCTACCCGGATTCTGAATATAAAGATGCGCTTCGCCTTATGGTAAATTATGTGGTGGAAAGAAAAATATAATTTCTAATCATCATATTTACAAATAGTTATAAATTAATTCTATAAAATTTCGGATTTCGGGCAACGTTTTTGATTTCCAAAACGTCTATATAAGCAGAGGACTAAAATGAAACGCTTGAAAATTATTTCTTTTTATAATAATGAGAAAGTGCTGATTAGGAAAGCTATTTCAGGTCATCCGAATGCACAAAGGGCTATATATGAGAAGTTTTCACCTAAGATGCTAGGAGTGTGCAGGCAGTACATTAGAGATCTTCAATATGCCGAAGATGTGATGATTAATGGATTTGTGAAAGTATTTAATAATCTGAGTTCATTTAAACACGAAGGAAGCTTTGAAGGTTGGATAAGACAAATTATGGTTAGAGAAGCCATCTCATATCTCAGAAAAAAACAATTTGTAGTTTTTGATGATGAGGTCTGCGAGTACAACACTCCAAACCAGGTTACTATCTCTTCTGCAATGGATATTGAATATATTCAGAAGTTAATTGACCATTTACCTGAAGGTTATAAAATGGTCTTCGTGCTTTATGCGATAGAAGGATATAAACATTCAGAAATAGCAGAAATGTTGGATATTACGGAAGGGACATCAAAATCCCAACTATTTAAGGCCAGGAGATTATTGCAGGAAAAGTTAAAAGAACAAAGGATACTCGGTTATGGAACCCACTAAATTAGAAGATCATATTAAAAAGACATTGAAGGAACGTGAAATTAAGCCTTCAGAGACCAGCTGGTATAAAATTAAAGGACAAATTAGTCAGGATTTCAAGCCAAAGAGATCAGGATATTACAGGTATGGGATTGCAGCTGGTTTTATTGGAATATTGATATTATCTGTGCTTTACTTTACAACTGATGATAGGGGGTTAAATCAAGAGATGAAAATTGTTACTCAACCTTCAACCTCGGTTGTCGATATAGAAAAAGAAGAACTATTAAAAGCACCTCTTGCTGAGGAAGAAAGCTCATTGAGCGGGGTTGAGGATTCCATTGAAGTGGCTGAAGAAAAGTCAACAAGAGTGCCTAAAAAAGAAGAAAAAATGGATATTGTAATATCTGAAGATGATCAATTGGCAAATACTGATGGAAACCAAAATAGAGTACCGGAAGATCCAAATGAGCTAATTGATGCAAAATTAACTGAGGTACTTACCATAGTTACTACACATGAAGAAAACAGCGAAGAGCTAACAGAATTAGAAGTGGATTCCCTTCTCAGGCAGGCTCAAAAAGAAATTTTGACAGGAAAACTTATAAATTCTGATAAATCAGTTAATCCGGAAGAGCTTCTTTCACAGGTGGAAGAGGAGTTAGATCAGTCGTTCCGGGATAAGATTCTCGAGAAACTTAAGTCTGGTTACAACAAAGTGAGAACTGCGGTTGCGGATGGTAATAATTAATCTTTTAAACCAGTTTTTATAAAATTTCTTCTACTGATTTTGAGGAATCTGTAAGGAGTTTATTCATCAATCATCAAAAATAAATCAAAATGAAAACAATCAGTACCTATTTAGTATTCGTTTTAATCTGTATTATTACAAATTCAGTGGTGGCACAGGACGATTACAAAGACAAGATACAAGATCTAAAAGAACAGAAAGAAAAAATTTCGCAAGAAGAAAAAGAAGCTTTAAAAGACGAAGTAGAAGCCATTAACAAACGATTAGAGAAAGGAAATATTAATGCCGAAGAGGCTACTGAGCTCAAGGAAGATGCAGCCAGAAGACGCGCATTAAATATTGAGAACAGACTGGCTATAATTGATAATAAAATAGCCTTGTTAGAAAGAAATAAGGAAGATGTTTTAGGGGAGGATGATAATTCCAATAGCAGAGACGAAGAGGCTGGAGTATCAATAAATATAGATGATGATATTTCAATAAAAATAGATGATGAAGAGTGGGATATTTATTTTAACAAATCAAAATATGATCGTAGGACTTATTCAGACCTGGTTTTTGCTTTTGGACTAAATAATGCTATTATAAAAGGTCAGTCTCTGAATGATACGCCTTATAAGGTATGGGGAAGCAGATTTTTTGAAATTGGCTGGACATGGAGGACAAGAGTGTTTAAAAAGACTAATTTCATGAGATTTCATTATGGATTTTCCTTTCAATTCAATGGCCTAAAATCACAGGATAACCTCTACTACGTGGTAGATGACGAAGGAAAAACTGTACAGACTCCATTTGCATATCCTTTAAGAAAGTCTAAGTTAAGAATGGATAATCTGGTATTTCCAGTTCATTTTGAATTTGGTCCTTTTAAAACTACCAGATCTGAGCAGAGGATAAGGTATTCATTAAAAAATCAATTTAGAATTGGGCTAGGAGCTTATGGCGGTTTTAATATGGGAACGCGGCAAAAGCTAAAATACAATCAGGACGGATCAAACAGGAAGACTACAATAAAAGGTGGTTTAAACAGTAGTCCTTTTATTTATGGTCTCAGTGGTTATATGGGTGTAAATTGCTTCTCTGTTTATATTAAATACGATCTTAATCCTATTTTTAAGAGCCCTTCTGATGAACAGCGAAATATATCTTTTGGCCTTCGATTTGCTATCTAATGTATTTAAAAACCTGAAATTCTGTCACTTTTGGGTTTTATCCTGGTTAAAATTTATGTATGAAAGCTGTTGTTTGTGGTTACTTTAAAAAATACCTCTCAAAGGCAGCTTTCATATCTTTTGTAAATTCCTCTTTGTAATACCCCTTTTTACAATAATCACAATGTATTACCTGAGTTGTTGACACACGAAAAATAGGAATCCAGAATAAATGAAAAAAATTAGGGGTACTTTCACCAAAAAGCGAATTGTTTTGATTGCAATGAGGACACTTTATCTGTTTCAAGTCTATGTTTATTGTCTTTCCAGGCCTGATTCCAAAAAATAATATCATGATAAATTTTATTATTTAGCTAAGTTAAATTATTCTTTCTCAAACAGTTTCTATTCTAAAAATACCGTATTTTAAAGCATTCAATTTTCTTATTTTTACAAGGTAAATAATTAACACATTGATTTCAAAATTCACTATAGACCAGGTTTATGAAACGGCACGCCTCGAGGAGGTGATTGGGGATTTTGTGCAACTAAAAAAATCTGGCTCTAATTTCAAAGGTTTGAGTCCTTTTACAGATGAACGCACTCCAAGTTTTATGGTATCGCCTGTTAAACAAATCTGGAAGGATTTTAGCAGTGGCAAGGGTGGCAATGTAGTAGCATTCCTGATGGAGCATGAACATTTTACATATCCCGAAGCTATTAAATACCTGGCTAGGAAATACAATATTGAAATTGAAGAAACAGAACGTACAGATGAGCAGAAGGTTCAGGCAGATGAACGTGAAAGCATGTATCTGGTTTCTGAATATGCAAAGCAGTATTTTGAGAATACACTTTGGGAGAAGGAAATGGGGAAGGCTATTGGTCTGAGTTATTTCAGGGAAAGAGGTTTTACAGATGATATCATCAAAAGGTTTGGACTGGGATATAGCCTGGATCAATGGGATGCTTTTACCAATTCGGCTCTTGAAGAAGGTTATCAACTAGAATTTTTACAGAAGACCGGGCTGACAATTGTTAAAGAAGATACTAACCATCCCGGTGTTTCCAGAAAATTTGATAGATTTAAAGGCAGAGTAATGTTTCCTATCCATTCAATGAGTGGCCGTGTTTTGGGTTTTGGGGGCCGAATACTTTCCAATGAAAAGAAAGCTGCCAAATATTTAAATTCTCCTGAAAGTGAAATATATCATAAAAGCAAAGTGCTATATGGTATCTATTATGCAAAGCAAGCTATAGCCAAAGAAGATAATTGTTATTTGGTGGAAGGCTATACAGATGTTATCCAACTCTATCAAAGAGGAATACAAAATGTGGTTTCTTCCAGTGGCACAGCTCTGACGCCTGATCAAATCCGTTTAATAAATAGGCTTACTCAAAATATAACAGTTTTATTCGATGGTGATGCAGCCG
Organism: uncultured Eudoraea sp.; assembly: GCA_965366915.1. GTDB lineage: Bacteria > Bacteroidota > Bacteroidia > Flavobacteriales > Flavobacteriaceae > Eudoraea. Next base: position 9,036 of record CBDUGN010000088.1, read on the forward strand.
GTTTAAGGGCATCTTTAAGGGGGATTGACCTTATTCTTGAGCAAGGAATGAATGTAAAAGTGTGCACCTTTCCAGAAGGAGAAGACCCTGATAGTTTTGCCAAAAATAATGAATTAGAGGAGATCATACTTTACCTACAAGAGAATTCTAAGGATTTTATACAGTTTAAAACATCATTACTTGCCAGGGATGCAGCGAATGACCCCATAAAAAGGGCCGATACTATTCGCGAGATAGTAAACAGTATCTCTAAAATTCCCGATAGGATAAAACGCGAAATTTATATTCAGGAGTGCGCACATATAATGAATATCTCAGAAGATGTTTTGTTTAATACTCTGGCGCAGATAGGAAGGAAAGAGCGAACAGATGCAGCAACTATTGCCAGACAGGAACAAAAAGCATTTGAGGTAGTAAAGCATAGCCAAAAAGAGGAGAAACTGGATGTGCAATATGAGTTGGAAAAGAAAATAATAGAAATGCTCCTGCTTTACGGGAATGAGCTTCAGGAATTTGAAGACCTTATTTTGAAAGAAAATGAGGAAGGTGATCTTGTTCTGGAACCTGAAAATATGGAAGCAAAAGTATATGAAAAGGTATATCTGGACCTTCAGGAAGATGAAATAGAACTTACACATGACAAATTCAGAAACATCTATTACAAATTAATAGAGGGGCTGAATGAGAAAGAAGACTTTTCCATAACTACGTTTATGACAGAACTGGATCAGGAAATGGTGACCCAAATTTCTTCTATTCTTATGGAAGAAGAAAAATATGAGTTGCATCACTGGGAGAGAAAGGACATTTATCCAAAGGACAAAGAAAAAAGTATTTCCCAATTAGTAAGTGAAACAATTTTAACTTTGAGATGCTTTCTAATTAAAAAACGGATCTCATCCCTGCAGGAAAACACTGAAGACATTAATGGTGATCACGAAGAAACTTTAGAAGAGATAATGAATTACCTCCGTTTAAATAAACTCTTAAATAAGAAGTTAAATAGAGTACTTTCCTGAAATCTGGACGAAACGGGCTGCAGTTTAAACATAAGGAGCATAAAAAACCCCGACACAATGGTCAGGGTTAAGAATATTTCTCTATCTGAGCTTAATACAATTCCAGCGCCTTCGCTTGTTGAAGTAAATCTACAAGATTATCAACATTTAACTTTTTCATTAAGCGTGCTTTATACGTACTAACTGTTTTTTCATTTAGATTTAATCCTAAAGCAACTTCTTTATTTCGCTTGCCACTGGCCAGCAGTTTTAGAACCTCAACTTCTCTGGTAGACAATTTTCTGAAAAATCTACGCGGCTTTTGAGTGCCTTCATCGAAGGCTAGTCGTTGTGCTAATTCATTAGTAATAAACATATTGCCTTCACTTACTTTTTTAACGGCAGAAATTATGTAATCCAATTCTGCAGTTTTTGAAAGATAGCCGAACGCTCCTGCCCTTATGGTACTAAGCGCATATACGTCTTCAGATTGTCCACTATAAATTAATACCCTTATGTCCGGGTATTCTTGCTTAATTTTTCTCAAAGTGGCTATTCCGTTGATTTCCGGGATGTCCATTTCTAATATAACAACATCCGGATTCAAGGTCTTTAATTTTGTAAAAAGTTCAGTAGTAGTGGCAACATCACCAATAATCTCAAAATCAGAAGCAGAATTTAGTACATTCTGAATTCCCATTCTGACTATAGGATGACTGTCTGCAATTAAAACTTTTATCATTTTGATTGGTTTTCTAGATTTTAACACTAATGCGCGTCTAAAAATACTGACATGCAATGTAAGGTTAAATAATCTAATTTCTTAAACAAAAGTGTACTTTTTTTCTCAATAATTAAGAAAAACGGAACTATTATTCGTCTTAATTAACTGATTCTTAGTCAAGAGGTTATTTTAGGTTGTCGGGAATTTCGCAAACTGGTATAGGTAGCATCTTATGTTGGTTCATGGTGTTATACCTTTTAAAGATGAGAAAGACTTCTTTTTCTCTTCCACTGAATTCATCAGCCCTCTTTCCCAGGTTATTCATTTCCATGGCCCATTCTAATTCAGGATAAGAAGCCCCTATCTGATCCTCATCTGTTCGTGAGTCTCCCCACAAACCATCTGTTGGGGGAGCAATAATAATTTCTTCATTAATACCTAAATGCTCAGCAATTTCGTAGACCTCAGTCTTAAGCAGGTCGGCAATTGGGCTAAGGTCAACCCCACCATCGCCGTACTTGGTGTAGAAACCAATTCCAAAATCCTCTACCTTATTACCTGTTCCTGCAACCAGGTAATTCTTCAAAGCGGCAAAATAATAAAGTGTTGTCATTCTTAGACGCGCACGGGTATTGGCCAGTGACATAAATCTGTCTTCTTCATTATCAACTGCCGGTAATGAAGCAACAAGATTATCAAATACCGAAGTCAGATTCACAGGTTGTCTGGATACATTATCAAAATTCTGCTGTAACCAGGCAATATGATTAGCTGCCCGGGTCACCTGATTTGCCCCTTGATGAATTGGCATTTCAATGCATAATAAATCTAATCCGGTTTTTGCGCATAAGGTTGAAGTAACTGCAGAGTCTATTCCACCTGATACACCTATGACAAAACCTTTGATTTTTGCCTCTGTAGCATACGTCTTTAACCAGGATACAATATGATCTATTACCTTTTCTGTTTGCATAGGGTACTTTATTATGTGGAAATATTAACTTTGCTGCGATAAAAATAAAGCCTACGGACTTAATAATAAAACTGAAGCATCAATACTTTATATGAAAACAAGATTTTTTGCTCTTTTATTAATTCTTTTCAGTTTCTATTCTTGTAAAAATGAGACAGGGGTGTCTGAAGATGTTTCAAGGATTCAGTTGAATCTTGAAGTGGTACGGTTTGACAAAGAATTTGCAGAGGCAAACCCCGGAGACATACCCGCACTAAAACATAAATTTCCTTATCTTTTTCCAAAGCAGTATGCCGATAGTGTCTGGATTGCCAAACTGAATGATACATTACAAAAGGAAATATATAGCGAAGTAAATGCCGAGTTTCCAAATTTTGTTAAGGAAACGGCGGACCTCGAACTATTGTTTAAACATGTTCTGTATTATTTTCCGAATTATAAGGTGCCAAAGGTGATTACCGTTGTTTCTGATGTAGATTATACCAACCGTGTAATTTTGGCAGATACGCTCTTGTTAATCGGTTTGGATAATTATCTTGGTAAGGATCATAGGTTCTATGGAGGAATAGATCAATACATTGCGGCCGGACTTGATAAAGAATACTTATTAAGCGACATTGCAAGTGCTTTTGTAAAAACTACGCTTCGTTTCCCTTCTGACCGTACTTTTTTAGTACAGATGATATATTACGGGAAAGAGTTATATCTGAAAGATAAGTTGATACCTTTGGCCACTGACGCTCAGAAAATCGTATATACAACTGAGGAATTGGAATGGGCTCAGGCCAATGAGGAACAGATTTGGCGTTATTTTATAGAACGGGAAATACTCTATAGTACTGATAATATGTTGGCTCCCCGGTTTTTAGATCCGGCTCCTTTTTCAAAATTCAGGCTAGAACTGGATAATGAATCTCCGGGCAGACTGGGTCGCTATGTGGGATGGCAAATAGTAAGGGCTTTTATGAACAACAATGATGTTAAACTCAGTCAATTACCAGAATTATCTGCAGAGGAAATTTTTAAGAAATCAAATTACAAACCGAAAAAATAGATCATGGGAAAATTACATACTTCTCAAATAACACTTAAAGTTGGCCTGGATGAAAATCGCGTTCCGGAAGAGCTTACCTGGTCCGCGGAAGATGGCGGGATTGTAAATGAAGAGGCTAAAGCCATGTTATTATCGGTGTGGGACAGTAAGAATCAGGAGTCCTTAAAAATAGATCTATGGACTAAAGATATGCCTGTAGATGAAATGAAAGTTTTCTTTCATCAAACCTTGTTGGCTATGTCTGATACTTTTATGAAAGCTACTCAGGACGAAAAAATGACCACAACTATGAAGGACTTCTGCGATTATTTTGCAGAAAAGCTAGAATTAAAAAAGGATTAATCCAGGGTTATTGTAATTGGCCATCCTTCAAATTGGCTTGCCTTACCGGTGGTAATATCAGAATTTCTAGGCCAGCATTCAAAGGTTATATTCTTCTCTTTTTTATTAAATCTGATTAGCCCATAGCCTCCTCCACTGGAAGGGCTTTCAGGATTTACATAGGCCATCATACTTATTTTATTTCCAAAACCATCTAAAAAATCACCAGTCCAGGGCAGCGAAGTTTTCTTGTTAGGATTTGATCCGGCTTTTTCATCTTCAGGCCACCACCACCTGCTATAATAATCATTTACTATTGCCGGAACAACAAAGGCCCATGGGCCATCTCTATAGTCTTTAATTCCATGCTGAATAACGGTAGCCAGGTGTTGATCTCCTGCTATATGAACGGCATTTGC
>CBDUGN010000089.1:0-13477 GCA_965366915.1 uncultured Eudoraea sp.
ACCTTAGAATTTAAATACCCATCTTTCTTATATTTATTTTCAATATAGTTTCTGGTATTTGAAATAAAACTCTCTGTGACCTTTTTGCCTTTTTTAAGATCTGTTTCTTTGATTATTTCATCTATTTTTTTCTTCTTAATGCCATAAACAGTAACCTTAGATAATGTAGGCCTTTCCACTATATCAAGTTCCAGATAAACCTTGTCTCCTTCTATATTTGAGATATAAAAATTAATATCACTAAACAATTCCAGATCCCAAAGCTTTTTAATTACTGCGCTGATTTGATCACCAGGAACTGTTATAGGCTGTCCTTCCCGGAGTCCGGTAAATGTTTTAACCGTTTGCTCGTTATAACTTTGCAAGCCTTTAACTTCAATTCCCCCGAGTATATATTTTTTACCATTACCATAGGTCGTTTCCTGAGCAGAAATGAAAGTAGTAAAAAGGAGTAGTAAAAATAAAATCAGAAGTTCAAGTGATATGAACTTGGTCATATCGCTAGTTGAGTTGTTCGCTAGTTTTTCCAAATCTTCGTTCTCTGTGCTGATAATTTTTTAAAGCCTCTAACAAATGATGCTCTTTAAAATCGGGCCAAAATACATCAATAAAATATAATTCAGCATACGCTATCTGCCAAAGTAAAAAATTGCTAATCCTGTGTTCACCACTGGTGCGGATTAGCAAGTCTACGTCTGGTAAATTTCGCGTGTAAAGATGGTTATTAATAATGGTTTCATCAATATTTTCGGGAGAAATTATATTATTTTTAACTTTGGCACTAATGCTTTGAATTGCATTTTTAATCTCTTCTCTTGAACCATAACTTAAAGCAAGAGTCAGAGTCATTGTTTTATTCTGACTAGTCCTGGCCATTACTTCTTTAAGCTCAGCAAGAGCCCTCGTGGGAAGTGATCCAATATTGCCAATGGCATTTAATTTTATGTCATTCTCGTTCAGAGTATGAAGTTCTTTTTTTAAAGAAGATACCAGTAATTTCATTAAGGTATCAACTTCTAACTTAGGCCGCTTCCAGTTTTCTGTGGAAAATGCATACAGGGTAAGATATTTGATTCCAAGCTTAGAGCAATTTACAGCAACATCCCGCACTGCTTTAACACCATGCTCATGACCGAAAACACGGAGTCTCCCTTTTTGTTTAGCCCATCTGCCGTTACCATCCATTATAATAGCCAGATGCTTCGGAAGTTTCCCGTTTTTTAAATCATCAATAGTGTTCATAATAAGTGTTACTCAAAACAATCGGAACATGGTTTTCTGCCAAAGGTATAAGTTAATGTAATTCCCGAGAAAACATACCAATCATCACTAAAAATATTTCCGAATCTAAATTGTTCAAAATTAGATCCTTCTGGATTACTGCCGTCCAAATTATCAGTAAAAGTTAATCGAGCTCCTATTTCCGCCCCAATAATTAAAAACTGCGTTAACCTTGCTTTTGCTCCAATGGTCATAGGAATAGCAAAAGAACCGTCTTTTTGATCTATATCTTGTACCTGCCCTGCATCAAAATATTTATACTCATATCTGAAATACGTAATCCCAGTATACAAATACGGCGTAAATGCGGGTCCTAATTTATGCAAATTATATTCAACAAAATTAAATTCCAGACCTGCAGAGACCTCTAGTACGGAATTATCCATATTATAGGCTCTTTGTCTTCTTGAAGAAATACTTGATTTCCTATCATCTGCTGTAAATTCTCCATATATTATGCTAGCTCTCCAGGCATAGCGTTTACTTTTGTTCCATTTAAAAATGCCCCCAAAAGCAGGACCAGAAGGCGCTATATAGTTCATTCTTCCAACATCTCCAATATTATTGACACCTCCTGCATAAACCCCAATTTCATAAGTTTGGGCATTTATTAAGCCAAAGCCAAGTAAAAGAATAACAACAATAAACGCTCTCATTAAACTCAAAAGTTTGCAAATATAATTAATATGGTATGTTACACCTATGATCTTATACCCTTATTTACTTTTGATAAACAGGATTTGCAGTTATTTATTGTTTTAAGGAAGTATCTAATTCCGCTTATCCTGTCCCCAGAGTAACTTGTTTCTAATGGTTTCCAAAAAGCTCTCTGATGTATAAGCAATCATTTTTACTTTAAATGGGGCCTTGTTAATCGTAATTTCTTTGCCATTTTCTATAGTAGCAATTCTTGAGTCTAAAGAAACAAGATGATTTTCTTCGCGTCCAGAAACTTTTAATCGAATTACGGTATCGTCTGAGATAACAAGGGGTCTTGCATTTAAGTTGTGTGGAGCAATTGGGGTAATTACCAGCGATTGCACACCCGGCATAATTACAGGACCGCCACAACTCAAAGAATAACCAGTAGATCCTGTTGGTGTTGCAACAATAAGCCCATCTGCCCAATATGAAGTCAAATATTCATTATTGAGATGGGTTTCCACGGTTATCATAGAAGTCGTATCCTTTCTGCTTACAGATACTTCATTCAAGGCATAATTCATATCCTTAAATTCAGGGATGTCAAAGTCTGCATTCACTTGCACTAAACTTCGCTCATCTATTGAATAAGCACCCGAAATAAATTCGGTTACAACTCTTCTGACTTCTTCCTTTTTAATAGTAGACAAAAACCCAAGTGTACCTGTATTAACTCCGACTATTGGAATGCCCAGATCCCGGATATAGGTGATAGCTCTTAAAATTGTTCCATCGCCTCCAAAGCTTACAAACATTTCAAAGGACGAATCCAATCCAACTTCACGATCGAAAGTATTGTATTTTGATATTTGTCTTTCTGCCGACAATTGGGCATAAAAATCTGATTCAATACATACTTCTGCACCAGCATTCATGCATTCATCCAATAATTCAACAACATAATCGAAGGCCTCACTCTGGTATATCTGAGCATATATTGCAATTTTCATAGTACAAGGGTTTATGAAATTAGCCTTTACTTAGGGAAGATAATGAGGGTAAAATCACTTTTTTCAGAATACTTCCCCGCATAGAATTTAAACATTAAGGTATTTATCAAGATAATCCGATCTTTCTTTTAAGTTCTCAATAAACTGATCATCCTTGTTACCAAAGAGTATATTGTAGTTATATCTACGAAAGGTTTGGACCACTTCGCTAAAATTACCGGTACTGATTTTTATTGTAATTTCAATAATATCATTTCGAATATCCGTAACAAATGCCCCAAGTAACTTAGTATTATTGCTTTCAACAATCTGAGCTATTTCACTAAAAGAATAATCCTTTGCGCTTTTTGTCAATACCAGTACTCCTCCTGGTTCCGTAAAAAAAGGAGTATCTATGAAAACACCTACAATATCATTAAGATCATAATAACCAAGCACCTGATTTTCATCATCCAAAATCGGTAACAAATTGCATTCGTTTCTAGCAAATTTTTCAAGGACATCGAGCCATGAGGTGCTTTTTAAGGCAAAAAAGGATTCAAGATTATATTTGTAGTCTTCTATTTTTTTGCCACTTTCAAAGGTTTCAAGATCATTTTCAGATAAGACTCCCAAAAAAAGATTATTCTCAACAATAGCCACATGTGAATAGGTCGTATGCTTAAAAAAGTGGATTACCTCCTTAAGTGTTCCTTCCAAATTGAAAACCGGAATTGTATCGATTATATGAGATTGAATCTGCATGTCCTTAAAATCTTACGCAAAATACTAATTTTAAATATCAAAAGGCATGCCTAATTTGTATTTTTGAGTCCTGAAAAATGTAAATATCGTAAAATGACAAAACTTAGTGTTAATGTTAACAAAATAGCCACTCTAAGGAATTCACGAGGAGGAAACGTTCCAAACCTCTTAAAAGTAGTAGCTGATATAGAAGATTTTGGCGCGCAAGGAATCACTATTCATCCCAGACCAGACGAAAGACACATAAAATATGATGATGCTCGTAAGCTCAGGAATATTGTAACTACTGAATTAAATATTGAGGGGAATCCTATTGAGAAGTTTATTGATTTGGTACTGGAGGTTCAGCCCGCTCAGGTAACCCTGGTGCCAGACTCCGTAGATGCTATTACCTCAAATGCCGGCTGGGACACTATAAAACACAAAGACTTTCTAAAAGATGTCATTGGGATATTTAAAGAAAAAAGTATCCGCACTTCAATTTTTGTAGATCCTGAAATAAGTATGGTTACCGGAGCCGCCAAAACAGGTGCAGACAGAATTGAGCTCTATACAGAACAATATGCCAGGGATTATGAAGCAGGGAAAATGAATGGAATTCAACCATTTATTGAGGCTGCAAATACTGCTCATGAATTGGGTTTGGGTATTAATGCAGGGCACGATTTAAGCCTTAAAAATATAAAGTATTTCAAGGATAATATTTCAAATCTGCTGGAAGTTTCCATTGGGCATGCCCTAATTTGTGAGTCGCTCTATCTGGGACTTGAGAATGTAATTAATATGTATCTACACCGATTGAAATAATGACTTTACTCCATTCAAACATATTAGGCCAGGGCAAACCCCTAATGATATTGCACGGTTTTTTGGGAATGTCAGATAATTGGAAAACATTGGGGACCCAATATGCCCAACGTGGGTATGAGGTTCATCTTATAGATCAGCGAAATCATGGTAAGAGCTTCTGGTCGGAGGAGTTTAATTATTCAATTCTTGCAGATGATTTAAAACACTATTTAGACCATCATAAGCTTAAAAGTGCCTGTATTCTGGGTCATTCTATGGGAGGGAAAACAGCAATGACTTTTGCGTGTAAGTATCAGGATTCAGTAGATAAATTAATAGTTGCTGACATTGCGCCAAAATTTTACCCCCCCCATCATCAGTATATTATTGATGGCTTAAAAACTTTGCACATGGAAGAAATCACCTCCCGAAGTCAGGCCGATTTTCTGCTTGCGGAACACATTCATGATTGGGGAATTAGGCAGTTTTTGTTAAAAAACCTTCACTGGATAGAAAAAGGAAAATTAGCCTTTCGTTTTAACCTCGACGTACTGGCACAAAAAATGGAAGAAATAGGGGAATCCCTTGGTCATACAGAATATTTTACCGGTCCGACCTTATTTCTAAGAGGCAGCAGATCAGAGTACATTGCCAATGAAGACCTGTCTGAAATTAAGAATCATTTTCCGAACGCCAAGCTGGAAACTATCGATGATTCAGGGCATTGGCTACATGCAGAAAACCCACAACAGTTTATTGAAAAATCTATGATTTTCCTGAATTCATAAAAAACGGGCTAAGCTGCCTGAGACGGCGACATTGGTTTATGAAACTCTCAATATTATATATTAAAAAAATATAGCTACTTTTAAGGATGCTAATTAATGTTGGCACTCTATATATTAATGCTAAAGACCTAACCAAATGAAACTTATTATTCGAATTTTATTGAGTGCGCTTGCGGTAGTAATACTAGCAAATATCTTGCCCGGTGTTGGAGTAGACTCCTATACTACGGCGATTATCGTAGCCATTGTATTAGGCCTTCTAAATTTTGTTATAAAGCCTATTCTGGTCATACTTACCTTACCTATAACCATACTAACTTTGGGCCTATTCTTACTTATTATTAACGCCCTGATTATTCTGCTGGCAGATAAATTTGTATCCGGGTTTACTGTCGATTCTATTTGGTGGGCACTTCTATTTAGTCTGCTTTTAACCTTCCTGGAATCTATCTTTTTCTCATTTTTAAAAGAAGATTAAATTTCCTGATTCAGGAATTGATAATCAGCTATTTAAAAACTTGTCCCGGTTCATAAAATATTCTATTTTTGCATCCCATTTTAGAAAGCAAATAAGAGATATAAATGAATATTCAGAAAGAGCAGATAGACGAGTTAAATGCTATTGTTAAGGTAGCTATAACTAAAGATGACTATAGTGACAAGGTAGATAAAATTCTTAAGGATTATAAAAAACAGGCTAATATTCCGGGGTTCAGGAAAGGTCAGGTTCCCATGGGTTTAATCAAGAAACAATATGGTAAAGCCGTATTGGTTGACGAAGTAAATAAACTTTTACAGGATAACCTCAACAAATATCTTACAGAAGAAAAATTAGATGTCCTTGGAAATCCACTTCCAAAACAACAAGATAATTTTAATTGGGAGGCAGAAGATTTTTCTTTTGAATTTGAATTGGGTCTCGCTCCTAATTTTGAAGTATCCCTAAAGACAAAAAAGCCGGTTACGCATTATAAAATTGTGGCTGATAAGAAGATGATAGATGAGCAGGTTGAGCGTATTAGAAAACAATATGGAAAACTTATCAGTAAGACTGAAGTAGGTAAGAATGATGAACTTACTGGTACTTTCAGAAATCAAGAAGAGGAAATAGACAATAAGTCAACCCTTGAAATGTCTAAATTAAAAAGTAAAAAAGCCATTACCAGTCTTATCGGCAAAAAAGCTGGTGACACCGTTATTTTGAAAACAAAGGGCCTTTTTGAAGAAGACTATTTGTTATCTGGAGCTTTAGGAATTCAAAGAGACCAGGCAGAAAAACTAAATATAGAAGTAAGTTTTACTATTGAGGAAATAAATGAGAGGGAATCTGCAAATTTAGATCAGGACTTGTTTGATAAGTTATTTGGTAAAGATGCAATCAAATCAGAGAAAGATCTGAGAGAAAGAATTAAAGAAGATTCAGAGAAACAATTTGAACAACAGGCAGATCAGAAATTATTAAATGATATAACTGAACGACTAATTGAAACCATAAAATTTGATCTTCCGAGCGGATTTCTTAAGAAATGGATTCAGACCACAGGAGAAAAGTCGCTTACTGAAGAAGAGGCCAATGATGAATATGAAAAGTCTGAAAAAGGATTGCGTTATCAATTAATTGAAGGCAAAATCATTAAGGATAACGGTATAGATATTCAGTTTGATGAATTAAAAGAATTTGCCAAAGGATTTATTAAATCTCAAATGGCGCAGTACGGCCAGTTAAATCCACAGGAAGAAGAACTGGACACTATTGCCACCAGAGTTCTGAGCAACCAGGAAGAAGTAAAAAGACTGTCAGAGCAGTTGATGAGTCAAAAACTTCTTACACTCTATAAGGAAAAGGCTAATTTGAAGAAGAAAGAAGTTACCTATGCCAACTTTGTGAAAGAAGTTTACGGTTAGAATTCAAAAATAAATTAAGTATCTTTACGGTGCCGAAAGCAGTAATTTCGGCACCTTTTTTTTTTAAAAAAATATCATTATTTATATGGATTTCGGAAAAGAATTTCAAAATTATGCCATAAAAGACCAGGGCATTAACAGCATGTACTATGAGCGTATTATTAGTAGTATGTATCCGGTTAACATGACACCAAACATTATTGAGGAAAGGCAACTGAATGCAATTGCAATGGATGTTTTCTCCAGACTTATGATGGATCGTATTATTTTTTTGGGAACAGGAATTAATGACCAGGTGGCTAATATTGTGCAGGCACAATTACTTTTTCTGGCCAGTGCAGATTCATCAAAAGATATTCAGATTTATATTAACTCTCCAGGAGGTAGCGTCTATGCGGGTCTTGGCATCTATGATACCATGCAATTTATTAAACCTGATGTGGCAACAATCTGCACAGGAATGGCTGCTTCTATGGCTGCAGTTCTTTTGTGTGCCGGCGAAAAAGGCAAGCGTAGTGGTTTAACACATTCCAGGGTAATGATACACCAACCGATGTCCGGAGCTCAAGGGCAGGCAAGTGATATAGAAATTGCTGCTATTGAAGTACTTAAAATTAAGGATGAATTATACCATATTATATCTAAACACTCAGGGCAAAAATTTGAAAAGGTCTATGAAGATAGTGATAGGGATTATTGGATGAAAGCTAAAGAAGCTATGGATTATGGTATGATTGATGAAATATTAGAAAGGGATAAAGATTAATTTCGACAAAATACGCATATTTCTTGTGTTATGGGTATATTTTAATGAACCAAAATAGCATTTGTTTCGTTATTGTTTAGAAATCTAGTATAAGTTATGGCTAAGGAAAACCTGGAATGTTCTTTTTGTGGAAGAAAAAAACCTGAGACAAATCTATTGATAGCAGGTTTAGATGCACATATATGTGATAGATGTATAGAACAGGCACATGGTATAGTTGCAGAAGAATCGAAGCAATCAAAGAATGATGACCTGTCGTCTGAACTTATCCTAAAGAAACCTCTTGAAATAAAAGGTTTTCTGGACACCTATGTCATTGGACAGGAACGCACTAAGAAGGTGCTATCGGTAGCAGTTTATAATCACTACAAAAGGCTATTGCAACCTCACTCCAAAGAGGATGACATAGAGATACAAAAGAGTAACATTGTGATGGTTGGGCAAACCGGTACCGGTAAAACTCTAATGGCCAAAACCATTGCAAAAATGCTTAATGTACCGCTTGCTATCGTTGATGCAACAGTATTAACGGAGGCAGGATATGTTGGTGAAGATGTGGAAAGTATCCTCACGCGTCTTTTACAGGCTGCAGATTACAACTTGGAAAAAGCGGAGAGAGGTATTGTTTTTATAGACGAGCTTGATAAAATTGCCCGTAAAAGTGACAACCCTTCTATTACACGCGACGTTTCCGGGGAAGGTGTACAACAGGGATTACTTAAATTATTAGAGGGAACCATGGTAAATGTGCCGCCTAAAGGCGGGAGAAAACATCCCGATCAAAAGTTTATAGAAGTAAATACAGAAAATATCCTGTTTATCGCAGGAGGGGCTTTTGATGGTATAGAACGGATTATTACCAAACGATTAAATATGCAGGCTATAGGTTATAGTGCTGCTAAAAAAGAAGAAAGTTTGGATAACTCCAACGTTCTTCAGTATATCATACCAAAAGATCTGAAAGAATTTGGATTGATTCCGGAAATAATCGGAAGACTACCAGTCTTGACACATATGAATCCTCTGGATGAAAAAACACTGAGAGCTATTTTAACTGAGCCTAAAAATGCTATTATAAAACAGTATGAAAAATTATTTGCCATGGATGGCATTAGCTTTAATATTACTGAACAAGCATTGGACTATATTGTAGAAAAAGCAGTTGAATACAATTTAGGAGCCCGGGGTTTACGATCTTTATGCGAAGCTGTTTTTACGGATGCTATGTTTGAGCTTCCAAGCAGCGAAGAAACAGAATTTAAGGTTACTAAACCTTATGCAGAGAATAAGTTATCCTTTGAAACTATTAAGAAACTAAAGGCAGTTTCCTAAAGCTAAGCGTATTTTTTAATAAGTCCTGCAGTAAATTCAGACTTACCTTTTGTATTATTTTATCATCACTATATAATTCCCTTCCGAACTTAGGCACAATTTCCATATTCACATCCATTTCGGATGCCCATTTAGCAGATGGTTTATCCTCATGATATTCACCGTAAAGCAAATTAATCTTACAGTCGGGTTTTTCAGTTTGTAATTGGAGGTTTAAAGGAGAAACTGCGGTTAGTGATTTTACCGGCAGACCACCTAATGCAGCATTCCAGGCTATAGTACCCCCTGCACAAAAAGTGAGGTAATGACTTTCTTCTCTTTCTTTTGTTAAAAGTTGAGCCAATGCCGTATTAATGCCTCCATTATTAAAAGCTTCACAGACGTTTGCAGCTGTATAGTTATCAAGCTTTATATCGGAAAGTTGAAGGCTATCATAAAAAACAATATCAAAATATTGTTGCAAATAGCCTAAATACGAAGTTATCCATAGTCCTTTTTTGGCGCCCCACATATCGGATAAAATAACCAGTCGTTCTGCCATAAATGTGATGTTTATTAATAATCGGGTTAAGTATAGGACCTGCAATGTGACTATTTATAAACAATTCCCTGAATTTATTGGATTAATTGGTGTATTTCATCGATATAGTAGCATAATCAATGGTATCATCAAGTAAGGGCAGATATATAAATTAATGGATTTAGACATTCATTTCCAATAATTCATCTACATAAATCCTCTCATTGGACAATCGCGGAATCTTATGTTGGCCACCCAGTTTCCCTTTAGACTTTAACCAATCATAGAAAAGGTTTTTTCTGGCCATATGAACTTTGGGCATTTTTAATGTCATACTATTGTACCTCTTTGCCTCATAATCAGAATTTAAAGATTTAAGGGCATTGTCCAATACTTCTGTAAAATATTGAATTTCTTCAGGAGCTTTTCGGAATTCAATAATCCATTCGTGTGCCCCTTTTTCATTTTGGGACATAAAAATTGGTGCAGCCGTATAATCCATTATTTCAGCACCGGTCTTCTGACAACTATTTTTAAGTGCTTCTTCAGCATTTTCAATAATGAGCTCCTCGCCAAAAGCATTGATATGGTGTTTTGTCCTGCCGGTAACCTTTATCCTATAAGGATTGGTAGAAGTAAAACGAATTGTATCACCTATGGAATAACGCCAAAGTCCGGAATTTGTCGTAATTATAATGGCGTAATTCTGATTCTCCTCTACCTCCCATAGGGGAATTACTTTCTGATCTAGAAGACCATAGGATTCCATCGGAATGAATTCGTAAAAAATCCCATAATCAAGCATTAATAATAAATCATCAGCATTATTCCGGTCCTGAATAGCAAAAAATCCTTCAGAGGCATTATAAATCTCATAATAGTTGAAATTTCTCTTTGGTAGCAGGTTATGGTATTGCTCCAGATATGGGTTAAAACTTACGCCACCATGGAAATATACTTCAAGATTTTCCCATACCTCAAACAAGTTATTCTTACCCGTTTCTTCCAGAACCTTATTCAAGAGAACCAACATCCAGGATGGAACACCGGCTAAACTAGTGACGTTTTCCTGTATGCTTTCCTGTATAATGGCATTCATTTTAGTTTCCCATTCGCTCATAAGAGAAACTCGGCTGCTTGGGGTACTACTCAATTCTGCCCAGAAAGGCATGTTATCTATTAAAATGGCCGATAGATCTCCAAAAAATGTACCGTTATCTTCATATAACTCCTTACTACCTCCAAGACGAAGACTTTTACCGGTAAACAACTGAGAATTCTCATTATTATTTAAATAGAGACACAATAAATCCTTACCCGATTTATAATGACAATCTTCTAAAGCCTCAGCACTTACCGGAATAAATTTACTTTTGGCATTAGTTGTTCCACTACTTTTTGCAAACCACTTAATTGTTGTTGGCCAAAAAATATTTTGTTCTCCTCTTCTGGTGAGCTCTATTAAGGGTTCTATTTCCTCATAAGAACTGATAGGAATACGCTCAGAAAAAGTCTTATAACTTGTAATTGAACTAAATTCGTGTTCTCTGCCAATCTTTGTGTCTTCTGCAATTCCCAATAATTGAAATAAAACTTCCTCCTGCACCTCTGCAGGGTACTTAAGAAATAGCTCTATCTGATGATAACGCTTTTTCAAGAGCCATGAAGCAATAGAATTAAATAAAGGTATTGGCATTTTTGGGTATCTTTAATGACTTAATCCTAACGGATAAAGTTAGTATTTTCAAATGAATTTTTAACAAAAATCACGATTCATGCGTTACGAGGGTGTATTGCGCAAGATGCAATCTGAAATGGGCCAACCAATTCAGTATTATTTGATATTTAATGAAGACTTTTTAAATGTCAACCAGGTGCTGGACAAAGAATTAGAAATAAGTTTTATAAAATACCAGTGCCTGAATTGTGGAGAAGACAGGCCTATTTTTAGGCAAGGATATTGTCAAACGTGTTTTTTTGAAACTCCGGCGGCCGGCGAGTGGATAATGAGACCAGAACTTAGTACGGCTCATTTAGATAAGGAAGATCGGGATTTGGAATATGAAAAGAAAGTGCAATTACAACCTCATATAGTTTATCTGGCAAATTCGAGCAATGTGAAGGTAGGTGTCACAAGGAAATCTCAAGTCCCTACCAGATGGATTGATCAGGGAGCACACGAAGCTATTGAAATTGTTGAGGTACCTAATCGCTATTTGGCCGGCATAACTGAACTGGCTTTAAAAGAACATGTCAGTGACAAAACCAATTGGCGCAAAATGCTTACAAATACCATAGAAGACGTAGATTTGATTCAATGGCGAAATAAGTTAAGCCAATACATCCCGGATGAAGCTGTTGCCTATTATATAGAAAACAATCAGGAAACCCATATGGAGTTTCCTGTGCTGCAATATCCGGTAAAAGTGAAAAGCCTAAATCTACAAAAAACAACAGTGTTTGAAGGCGTGCTTAAAGGAATAAAGGGCCAATACTTAATTTTTGAAGATGATACCGTGTTTAATGTTCGGGGGAATGAGGGCTTGTATGTTGGTCTGGGAATTAGTTAATCGTATCTTTTTTATCCTTTGAGCCATTTGTGCTTTTTTTCTTTCCTCCCAAAATTCCACCGAGAATTCCTTTTGCTGCTTTTGTCACAGGATCTTCAGTGGAATTTGTATCTCTTTTTATATTGGAAGTATCCTTATTTCCTGTCTGTTCTGCCAATACGCCACCTAAAACTTCATTTAATTTTACATTTTCTCTACTTGCCCCGCCCAAAGAATCTTGCTCATTATCCTTTGCTGCTAAAATACCACCCAACAATTGTCCTGCTTTCTCAGTACCCTTATTAATCATTTTTTGTTTTTGAACGGCAAGCAATCTCGAAGTTAAATCTTTCATTCCCGCGCTTAGATCAGTATTAATCTTTGGTGCATCATAAAAACCCCCAACACTAGCCTTTACCGGGAGTGTTAAGTTATCCAATTCCTTTTCATCAATCTGGGCGATCAGTGAATTAATTTCTTTACCCAAATATTTTCGCGGAACTTCAATATTTAAATTATAATTCAGTTTATTATCAAAGGAATGGCTGCCATCAACGGCGATAGCAATATCCCCGTAGTTTATTGTAAATGGCTTAACTTTAACTACGCCATCTTTGAATGAAAGTACTGTTTTTAAGGTATTTAGATCAAATTTGTCTACTTCAATGAAATTCAAACGTGAATTCAGCCCATTTAAAATTTTACTGTTTTCAGGATTTAATTTTATGGCCAGCAATTCTGCATTTACACTTCCGGATATGGTGTTGAGGTCCGGAGTGAAATCATCATTAAGCCTACCGGAAATATTTATAGCCGAATTTAATTTTCCTTCCAGGGATGCTGCCATAGGGGCAAGTATCCTGAATAACTCCAGAGACTTAAAGGTATCTGCTAAATTTAAATTTTTCATGCCCAGCTGCATCTGAAAATCAGGTGTTTCTCCTTTAGTACTTGTAATCCCGTCTAAACTCAGATTCCCATCAAATAATGAAGATTCGAAATTGGTGAGTTGGGCTTTTTGATCAACAATTCTTAATTGCCCTTTTACATTTCGCAGAATCAGGTTGTCATATACGACTGAACTTGCCCGGGCGTCAATTATACAATCAAGGAAGGCCGGGATTTGAATTTTTTCCGCTTTATGTTCTGAT
>CBDUGN010000090.1:0-13398 GCA_965366915.1 uncultured Eudoraea sp.
AATCTTCTTTTATGGAGATCATGGTGGTCCTTTTCCAAGACATAAACGAGCTTTATATGATACTGGTATTAAAGTTCCTTTGATTATTAAATTTCAGGATAATTTAAAGAACAGTAATTATGATGATCGCCTTTTGAGCTTCATCGATTTCGCCCCGACAATGCTTTCGTGGGCAGGTATTGCACCTCCTAAAGTAATGCAAGGCAAAGCGCAATTTGGGGTGCATAAAGACAGCACGAAAAGTGCCTATATTTTCGCTTCCTCGGACAGGTTCGACGAGATGTATGATAAATTACGTGCTGTACGGACTAAGAATTACAAGTATATAAGGAATTATAACATAGAAATCTCAAATGCCTTAGCGGTTAAATACCGTGAACAAATGCCAATGATGCAAAATATGATGACACTAAAGGATTCAGGAAAATTGGATTCAATTCCTTCTTTATGGTTCAGGACACCAAAGCCGGATGAGGAATTGTATGATTTACAAAATGATCCTTTTGAATTAGTTAATCTTTCAGACCAAATAAGTTATCGGGATACATTAGTAAAATTAAGAAGGGCCTTAGATAGTTGGATCGAGGAAACCAATGACCAGGGTAGAATTCCGGAAAAAGAGTTAATAAGCAGGTGGCTTCCCAATGGTAAACAACCCAAGTTGAAACCACTTCAAATGGAAGAGGATGATAACAAGATCAAACTGATTTCAGAAGTATATGATGCCACCATTATTTGGAAAGAACCCGGAGACAAAAACTGGCAAATTTATTCTGAGTCATTAGATAATAAAGCATCATTTATAGCAAAGGCCGTTCGGATTGGTTATGAGGACAGCGATGAATTGCGTTATAGTATGGATTAATTTCTAGTTCAGCCTATTAAAAAGCAGCAGTCGAAAATCTATAACCTCTTCACCAATTATTTGCGATGCCTTTAGGGTTAGTTCCCCTTTTCCTTTTTTTAATTTCATTATCCCAATTGAAATAGGTTTAAAATCCTTAATATAAGATTCAATTCGTGGAGTTCTGTCATTTTCCATTCCTTCGAGTTGTGGATCATGATACTCCGTAATTGTTTTGCTAAGGTTGCCGGAATCAAACTCCAGATACAAAGTAGCCCCAACATTATTTTGGGTGCAGGTATAGTACATTATAACTTCATAATCGCCATCTGATAAAACTTCTATATCCCAGGTTATCTTGTCTTCGAGACTTTTCCAATTTGTAAAGAAAGAACAATTTGGATATTTGTTACTGCGTTTAATTCCACCATGTGCAATACCATCCCTAGCCGGTAGTTGTGTAATCTTAAAGCCTGGGTGTCCTATAGTAAATGGCCTGCTGTTGGTTGAAGGATGAGGAACTTCTTCTAGCCAGTTTTCCTTAGCGTTTAACAGGGAAGTATAAACTTCAGGATAATTTTTGGCTACATCCTTTGCCTGGCCCCAATCTGAAGGGATATGGTATAGTCGGTTTTCATTGTCCAATCGAAATTCCTGAGATCGTATACTGGTTTTCTCATTCCAGTGGTTGTAAATAAATCGTGATTCCCAGGATGGATTTTCTTCAAAAATCAGGGACTCCATATTGATCCCATCCAGGGGTTTTAGAGTTTTTGCCTCAATACCAGCCAATCCTGCCAGAGTGGGTAGGATGTCAATTGCACTGGCTATTTGGGTGATGTTTTTAGACCCGGGGATTGTATTTTTCCAGTTAATGAACAAAGGGCTACGAACCCCGCCTTCGTCGGTTGAACCTTTTTTACCCCGCATTCCTCCATTCCACCGCCATCCATTAGGGCCATTGTCTGAGAGATATACAAGTATGGTATTTTCCTCTAAATTTAATTCCTGAAGTTTATCTACTATCCTTCCAACATTATGATCAATATTCTCAACCATGGCAAGCGCCGCCTTTGTAAAGGTGATGTCCTCTATAGTCGAATCCCGATGCTTTTTTGTCAATTCCTTATCCTCAAATTTGTTCCAATATTTATCCGGAACCTGCATTGGGCTATGAGGCGTATTGTAGGGTAAATAAAGTAAAAAGGGTTTGTCCTTATTCTTTGTGATAAATTCCAGGCCTTTACTGGTGAGATCATCTACTAAAAAACCATTTCCTTTCACCAGTTTGCCATTATGCTCAATAATAGGAGAGAAGTAATTACCCCAATGACCTGAAGCAAAACCATAAAAATCATCGAAGCCGCGTGAATTCGGATGATAGGGTGGTTGCATACCACTGTGCCATTTACCATATGCAGCTGTTTGGTACCCGGCTTTTTTAAATACTTCGGCAAGCGTTGTTTCGTCCAGATTCAATCTTTCACCACCTGCAGAAGTTGCATACACTCCAAGCCTTTGGAATTGTCTTCCGCAGAGTATCTCAGCCCTTGTAGGAGAACATACAGGCTGAACATAAAAGTTTTCAAAGTAGGCTCCGGTTTTTGCAAGATGATCGAGATTTGGGGTTTCCAAATTCGAATTCCCATGGAAACTCAGATCTCCCCAACCCTGATCGTCAGTTACTATGAGAACAATATTAGGTCTGGTCAACGCTTCTAAAGTGTCTTTCTTCTCAACACACCCAATGAGTAGTAATAAAAACAGGTATTTTGAAAAGAATTTCATTTATTCAGATTTTATGGCCACACCAACCATTGAGTCCGCCGTTCCATAGTAAAGAATCCACTTTTTTTTGTAATAAACCAATCCTTCAATAAAAGTAGTTCCTGCTTTGTATTGACCACTAGTTTCATGTGGAAGGCTTGGACATATAAAAGGTTCCTCAAGTCTTTTTATAAGCCGTGAGGGATCTTTATGATCAAACAGTGCCTGACCTCCACAATAAGTTCCCTCAGCCACTTTTTGGCTCGCGCCTTCACCACTGAGGTTTTTGCCATTGTAAAGCAAGAGTATACCATCCTCCGTATACAGGGCAGGAGGCCCCGGTTCTGTTAAATGACTGTCGAATTCGCCGATAGAAGGTTTAAAAACATGCAATAATTCACCCTCATGATCTAAGTATGGCGCCCAATCCAGACCGTCTTCTGATTGGGCTAAATTCACAAATAACTCTCCCCAATACATTAGAAATTTACCATTTACTTTTTTAGCAATCAATCTGCCATCTTTAAGTTCTGTAACCATAGAGCCAGATTTACTCCAGATATTATTGAATTTTCCATTTTGAAAACTTTCAAAAACAGGTCCGTGTTTAATCCATTTTCTAAGATCTTTGGATGAGGCACTGGAAAGTCGGGCAACATCTTTATTCCAGCTTGTGTATAACATAATATACGTGCCATCAGGCCTTTCTACTACTCTTGGATCTTCAACGCCTCCGGGATAGTCCCACTGCCGAAAGTCATCTTCCTGAGGATATAAAACGGGCTTGGGAAATTTTGTAAAATTAAGACCATCAGTACTATAGGCAAGTCCAATGCGTGAAGTTCTTCCGCCCAAAATTGCATCCGGATTATCTTCGGCCCTGAAAAGCATAAAAACGGTATCATTTCTAACAATGGCCCCAGGATTAAAAACGTCTGCTTTTTGCCAATTCACCATCTTTTTTTCTATTGGACACTTAAACAGATAGGTAGAATCTGCAATCATTATTGGATTCTGTTGAGGTTTTTCAAAACCTAGCATCCATTCAGACTGACCCCAAAGATTCCCAAGGGGGATTAATGCCAAACACAGGAAAACAAAATAATTTTTCATAGGGATAGATTTTCTTTAAAACAGTTGCTGATGGGTTCATCATTCTCTAAAAGCTATATAATTTCCAATACATGCTCTTCAATTGTTGTATGGACATTTCCACCGACCTTATTTACGTTCTCGTAAGTTACACCTTTATTCAATCATAATTCAATTAGATTATTAACTCATTCAAACGGAATCAGAGAATGTATTTTAGAGACTATACATTATTGTCAATGTTCTATTAAAAAATTCACTTTGGAAATGAGTTAATAGAAGTGCGTGTGTTTTCAATTTTCTCTAACTTCGTCATTTAACTATTCAATTTCGATAATAACTTTTGAAACACATCATATTTTTAAGTTTGGTCATTATATTTTCTGCATGTAGAGAAAAACGGGAAAAAGTAAATTCAATAGAAGCCAAATTGGATTCGGTTGGCGTTTTAGATTCCCGGGAACAATCGAAAATGATTCCAAAAAAACACACACTTAAATCTTTGGAAGACTTAGCTGATACAACTTTCGTGCGTTTGGCCGATTACAGCAGTGATTTTGAATATGACCTGAGATATGCAACAGAAAATAACTTTTTAAAAGCTAAAGTTTACGAATGTGCTGAATGTTATACACGTGTAAAGACCGCGAAGGCCTTAATAAAGGCAAACGACGATTTTATTTCAAAGGGATTAAAAATCAAGTTCTATGATTGCTACAGGCCTAATTCTGTGCAATATAAAATGTGGGAGATTGTACCGAATCCGCAGTATGTGGCAAATCCTGTTAAAGGTTCTATCCATAATAAGGGTGGAGCCGTAGATATTACCCTGGTTACAACAGCCGGGGAAGAACTGGATATGGGAACCGATTTTGACTTCTTTGGGAAAAAGGCATATCACGATAATATGGATTTGCCTCAAGAAATCCTTGACAATAGAAAGGTCTTAAAAGAAACTATGGAAAAATACGGATTTTGGTCAATTAGGACGGAGTGGTGGCATTATAACCTATCCAGTGCTTCTAATGACCGTATTGCAGATTTTAAATGGGAATGTAATCAATGATTTTTAAAGATTGATAAAGCAAATGAAAAACAAACAAAAGAAATGGTCAATATATGCTTCATTTATAGCTTTTCTGCTCGTTTATAGTGGTTATCCACAGGACACTATATTACCTCTTTGGCCGTCAGACGGAGTTCCTAACCGTATTGAGAGTGATGAAAAAGAAATATTAGAAAAGGGAGCTATTCAAAGAATCAGTTTTGTTCAATATCCTCAAATAGAGGTGTATTTGCCATCTGAAGCAAATAGTACCGGTAAGGCAATGTTAATTTTTCCGGGAGGAGGGTATCAAATTCTGGCATATGATTGGGAAGGGAGTGATATAGCTAAATTTTTGAATTCTAAAGGAATTGCCGGGATAGTTGTCAAGTATAGGTTGCCCACTTCAAAATCCTTAGAAAATAATCAAATTGTTCCTTTACAGGATGCGCAAAGGGCTATGAGACTGACACGCTACATGGCTAAAAACTGGAATATCAGTGATGAAAAGATTGGAATTATCGGATTTTCTGCAGGCGGGCATCTGGCATCAACTCTCGGGACCCATTTTGACGATGAAGTTTATAAATATGTAGATGGGGCTGATTTATTGAGCGCCAGACCCAATTTTATGGCATTGGTTTACCCCGTTATTTCCTTTTCTGATTCCTCAACCCACAGCGGATCCAAAAAGGCACTTTTGGGAGATGAACCTGATAATGCAAATATTACCTATTTTTCAAATGAACTTCATGTTACTGAGAATACGCCTCCCACAGTTCTTTTCCATGCTGCCGACGATAAAGCAGTTCCGCCAGATAATAGTCTGTTATTTTTTAGGGCTTTAAATGAAAAAGGAGTACCGGCGGAACTCCATATTTATCCGGAAGGGGGGCATGGTTTTTCATTGGCAACAAAGAATCAGAGTCTTAATAGGTGGACTCAGCACCTGTATGAATGGACACTCCAATTTTAGAACATCGTTGTTTATATTACATAAATTGGCTTGGATGCGGATGTTCATATGGACTGCGATAAGGTCTTTGTAAAAGTTTGGTTGCTTCTAAATCATCTACTACCACCAAGTTTTCAGGATCATAAACCAAAGGCCTTTTTAAATCCATAGACATATTCGCAAGGATACAACTTGCCGTTGAAATATGACCATCCAAAATATCCGAAACAGGTTTTGTGCCTTTATCTATAGCCGCTAAAAAATCCAACATATGCAACCTGGTAGCTGGTGCGGCATTCAGTTCAATATTCTTTTCAGTTAAATCTTCCGGATATTTCTCTTTTTCATAGACTACATCCATGTGTAAGGGTTTGCCATCACCGTAGGGGACAAAATCATATTGCATAGTGCTCCCGGAAAGAGTTCCCTTTTCCCCAAATAATTTAAATCCCCAGGGGTATTCAGGATCATCGGGAGTCCCCCAGCTTCTGTGCTGCCATAGGCAGTTTAGATTATCATATTCAAAAATAGCAGATTGTGTGTCTGCAATATTAGATTTACCCTCCTTTTGAACATATATACCTCCGGTAGAAGTTATGCGGTTAGGCCAGTCTAATTCGAGTATCCATCTTACAGTATCGAGCATATGAACGCACATGTCACCCATAATTCCATTCCCATATTCCCTAAAAGTCCGCCACCATCTTTTGTGCGGCAAACCATCATAGGGTCTGAGCGGTGCGGGCCCTGTCCACATTTCATAGTCCAGAAAATCAGGAACTTCCTGGATTGGAGGATTGCCGTTTGCACGCATATGGAAATAACAACACATCTCAACATGAGATATTTTTCCAAGCATCCCGGTGTCCACTATATTTTTTTTAGCATGTATAATGTGGGGTGTGCTTTTCCGCTGTGTACCAACTTGTACAACTCTATTATATTTGCGCGCGGCTGCAACCATTGCTTCTCCTTCAATTACATCAACACTAATTGGTTTTTGGACGTAAACATGAGCGCCAGCTTTTACGGCATCAATACATTGAAGGGCATGCCAGTGATCCGGGGAACCTATCAATACAATTTCGAGACCTTCTTTAGCTAGCATTTCACGGTAATCAGAGTATTTCTTTGGTTTTTTGCCAGATCTTTGTCGCTGTGCTACAAGGTTGGCTGTATCTTCTACAAAATTACTGTCTACATCACATACAGCTATTACTTCTACATTAGTTACCTGTATGAGCTTAAAAAGATCACTACTTCCATACCAACCGGCACCAATAAGGCCTACTCTCCATGGTTTGTCTCTGTGCATGAGTTCAAAACCGTAAGTTCCAAAAGAAGATAACACCGCCGCTGCTGTAGCGCCTTTAAGAAATTTTCGTCTGTTAATGTTGAATGTTTTGGGTTCCATGTATTTATGATCAATTTCTATTTAATCTCGTTAAATCATCTAAATATACCGAAAAATTAATTTGCTCTGTTTTAGCGCATTCAAGAATCATGAGCTTATTATTAAGATCCTTAACAAAAAAAAGATAAAGATTACCGCCCTCTTTTATCTTATGTTTTTTTCTGATATCTGCCACTGAAACAGGGAAGTTACGAATTGTGACATTTGCTTTATCGGCTTGCAGTGCAGTAATCGACTTCTTATTGTATGGATAAACTGAAAGTATTTTAAAAATTCTACCAGGAAATTTCACCTTCTTTTCAGAGGTGTACAAATGTGTATGCTCGTTCAACTTTTTTAAATGGTATTGATTTCCTATAGTCTTAAATGCCCCGGCTTTTAGAATAGCGGCGTTAGGTTCATATAAGTATTTTAAGGGAATTGAAAACTTAAGTTGAATGGAATTTTCATCGGAGCGTTTGAAAATAAAGACCTCATCACCTGAATTCTTTAAATTGATTGTTTTTAACAAAGGTTCTGCATGATTATTATCCTTAATAATCCACAAAAGTTCTTTAACGTCATTATTCACAGCCACAACATGGATTTCCTTAACACTTTCTAATTCTTTGAGTCCCTTTGTAATATCCAATAGGGGAGAAGTCTTTAAGAGTATACCTTTTGATTTTGCTTTAAGGAGTTCTAAATGTTCTGTAACGTCCGGGACACAATCTGATAGTTTAAATACTTTACCCTTAGATTTATCTCTTCTGGAAGGATCTATATAGATCCAATCGAAAATTATTTCATTTTTCCTTAAATAATCAATTCCATCAGTATTTAAAACTTCAATATTAATTGCTCCAAGTACCGGTAGATTATAGGCGGTTATTTCAGATAATTCCTTACCAATTTCACATAGCGTTACTTCGTGTATGTGCAGACCAAAAAAATAACTGTCTACGCCAAACCCCCCGGTTACATCCAGGAGAGATTTTCCGTTAACTAAACTTGCTTTATAGAAGGCTGTCTTTTCAGATGAAGATTGTTCAATATTAATCTTTGGAGGGTAGTATATTTTTGCAGTTCCGAACCAGGTTGGAAGCTTAGAGGAACATTTTTTTTTACCTTCTATCTGTTGTGCAAGTTCTTTTGAGGAAATTGTATCAAATTCACTTTTTTTAAGTAATACTGACAGGATGTCAGTATTTAAATTATTATTTATATAATCCTGTACACCAGTCTTTAAGATATCTTTATTCAAAGTAAAACTATAAATTTTTTGTCAAAGATTTCACTATCTTGTTTTCAGCAAAAAACTCCTTTAAAATCACCTTAATTACTGTATATCCGGGAACTGCAATGATCATTCCTGTGATGCCAAATAGCAGACCGCCAATAATGATGATAAGGAATATTTCCAAGGGGTGAGATTTAACACTATTAGAAAAAATAAATGGTTGCGAGAAAAAATTATCAACCAATTGTCCGATTGTAAAACCAATCATTACATAGATGGTTTTAGGTAAAATTACAGTGCTAAAATCGGCCCCTAAATTACTCGTCATGGTTAACAATGCCATTAAAAAAGCACCGATTACTGGTCCTATATAGGGAATAAGATTTAAAAGTGCACAAAGGAAAGCTATGACCACGGGATTTTGTATTCCAAAGATTAAAAGAACTGCGGTGTAAATGACAAATAATATGGAGATTTGAAGAACCAACCCTCCAAAATATCTGGATAAAAGTAATTTAATAGTATTCAATGATTTTTTTAACCTTGGTTCCTTATCATCGGGAATTAGGACCATTAAATTCTCTTGTAGCAACTTACTGTCTTTTAGGTAAAAGAAAGCTATGAAAAGCACTGAGAATAGGCCAATACTCAAACTGCCCAATAAACTTACTATAGAATTTAAGAATTCCGGGATAACGCCAAAATTGATCCTGGAAAATATCTTGGATTCACGAAGCTGGGTTCTTATGTCAACATTTGTAATTCCAAAATAGCTGGTCACCTCATGGTAAAGGTTTTCAAGATTTTGTTGTAATGCATCAATATTTAGCAATGAAAGGTTTTGCCCCTGTTTTATTAAGAGAGGTATAAACATCAATACTATCCCAATAACAATCCCTAAAAAAAACACCATGGTTAGAATTACAGAAAGCGTGTTTCTCATCTTCAATCGCGTTCTTAGGAATACCACAACTGGCCGTCCAATCAGTGAAATAATTACTGCTATGGTGATATAGATTAGAAGTGTGCTGATTTTAAAAAAGAAATAGCAGATAATCAGTATAACGGTAATAACAGCTACAGCTCTCAATATTCCATCAGCAATCATCTTTGAATTCATAGTTCAATTTTTAAATGCATAATCGATAATATTTGCGCCCATTTGCAGTGCTTTTAGACGTACTTCCTCTGAATCGTTGTGTACTTCGGGATCTTCCCAGCCATCACCCAGGTCTGACTCGTAAGTAAATAACAACAGCAGTCTGTTCTCATGAAAAATACCCAGAGCCTGCGGTCTTTTGCCATCATGTTCATGAATCTTCGGTAAGCCATTTGGAAATTCGTATCGGGACTTAAAAATTGGATGGTCTGCGGAAATCTCAACGAGTTTCTTCTCTGGAAAAACTTTGATAATTTCTTTCCTTAAATAAGGCTCCATTCCGTAATTATCGTCAATATGCAAAAATCCGCCAGAAAGCAGGTAGGTCCTTAAGTTGTTTGCTTCATCCTGCGTAAAGAATACATTGCCATGGCCAGTCATATGTAAAAAGGGATACTGAAAAATTTCTGAATGGCCAATCTCCACGGTTTGAGGTCTGGGTTCAATTTCTGTTTCAATATTTTCATTGCAAAACCTGATAAGATTAGGCAAGGCTGTTGGGTTCGCATACCAGTCGCCGCCACCATTATATTTCAAAATCGCGATTTCCTGCGAATTTGCATTTAGTATCCACAAAATGGCGAAAAAGAGGGGAAGTAATTTCATAAAAAAGGGTCAGCTGTCATGATTCTAAAGATACTACAATCACTATAATAAATTTAATTTATAGAATTTTTTCCCTTTGGTATTAATAAATTATTTAGGCTTTTATTTTTAAAATTAAGAAAGGAACTATAAGAAGATTATAGAACTAACAACCTTTAAGAGCCGCTATTTATCAATGCCACAGCGGTACAGGCCACAATAGCAGCTGTTTCAGTTCTGAGGCGGGCTTCACCAAGAGTTATAGGTAAAAAACCTTTATCATACGCCTCCTTTATCTCTTTTGTAGAAAAATCTCCTTCCGGACCTATTAAAATAGTAACATCTTTATCTGCCGCAATACATCGTTTCAGGTCGAGTTTCTCTTCATCCTCACAATGGGCAATAAACATGAGTTCTTTATGTTCCTGTTCGATAAATTCTGTAAATGAAACAGGTGTATTTATTTTGGGCAGGTAAGTCCTCATGGATTGTTTCATAGCAGACTGCACTACTTTTTGAAGTCTCTCCATTTTAAGGGTTTTACGTTCAGAACGATCACATAGGATAGGAGTTATTTCATGAACCCCGATTTCCGTAACTTTTTCAAGAAACCATTCATAACGATCCATGCTTTTGGTGGGCGCAACTGCCAGGTGGAGCCTGAACATTTTTGGATGTCTCTTTTGTGTTGAAATAATTGAAGCTTTACACTGGTTACTATCAGCAATCAGGATTTGAGCAGTAAAAAAATCTCCTCTCCCATTGGTGATATAAAGATCGTCTCCCTCTTTTTTGCGCAAGACTTTTACAATGTGTTTACTTTCTTCTTTGTTAAAAGAGAATAAGTTGTCGCCATCTTCCAGCGCCGGGTTATAGAATAGTTGCATAGTTATTTAAAGAAAAGTTTAGTTATTTATCGTTTAATTTACTTCTGGCGTGTTCCAGTCCTAGCTCTATCCATTGTTGAAGCTGTTCTTCAGTATTAAAGCCCTGCTCTGAAACATAAATAAATTCTTTTAAGGGCCTCTTTGTAAAGTCCATGGGGCGGACATAGTTTTTGGAAAGTAAGGCATTCATTTTATCAGCAGGGACCCTAACCATTAGATCATTTTTTATAATACCAACCGTCATTTTACC
Source organism: uncultured Eudoraea sp. (assembly GCA_965366915.1). Classification (GTDB taxonomy): domain Bacteria; phylum Bacteroidota; class Bacteroidia; order Flavobacteriales; family Flavobacteriaceae; genus Eudoraea. The sequence continues at coordinate 11,218 of CBDUGN010000090.1, forward strand.
ACGATACAAAAATGCTAATCCTCCAAACATTTTCTTTTCCTGGAAATCCTGGAATACGGATGTTGGGAATAGTTTCAGTGCAAGTCGAATTCGTTTCGCCAATTCCTCGTTATAGGCCATTCATAATTTAGTATTGGTTAAATAACATACCTGGCCTTAGCTGCAATGCGCTCGTCGCTAAAAACCCCATCAATATACTTTAAATAGCCAACAATACCAATCATCGCCGCATTATCAGTACAGTATTCAAATTTAGGGATATAGGTTTTCCATCCGTATTTCAGTTCACTATCTTTTAAAGCCTCCCGTATTCCGGAATTAGCCGAAACACCACCTCCAATAGCTATTTCTCTGATGCCGGTTTGCTTGGAAGCTTTCTTTAACTTATCCATCAATATGTTAATGATTGTAAATTGAATGGAGGCACATATGTCATTTAAATTCTGTTCGACAAAATTTGGGTTTTTACTTGTTTCCTTCTGAATAAAATACAAAATGCTGGTCTTTAAGCCACTAAAACTAAAGTTTAACCCCTGAACTTTAGGTTTTGGAAAGGGGAAAGCGGTTGGATTTCCTTTGCCAGCATACTTATCAACAAAAGGACCTCCGGGATATGGAAGGCCAAGAATTTTTGCGCTCTTATCAAAGGCCTCTCCGACAGCATCATCAAGTGTTTCACCAAGGATTTCCATATCAAAATAATCATTAACCAAAACTATTTGAGTATGTCCGCCACTAATAGTCAAAGCTAAAAATGGGAAGGAGGGAACTTTTTTATCACCTTCATTTATGAAATGTGCTAAAATATGCGCCTGCATATGATTAACCTCTATTAATGGAACGTTCAGACCTAAAGAAAGTGATTTTGCAAATGATGTCCCTACAAGTAAAGAACCTAATAGTCCAGGTCCGCGCGTAAATGCTATGGCCGATACTAGTTTTTTGTCGATATTTGCTTTGGCTAACGCTTGGTGTACAACCGGAACAATATTTTGCTGGTGTGCTCTTGATGCAAGTTCCGGAACAACACCTCCGTATGCCTCATGAATTTTTTGCGTGGCTACCACGTTACTAAGCATCTTGTCATTATGCATAACAGCCGCTGATGTATCATCACAAGATGATTCGATAGCCAGGATATAGATATTTTGTTTATCGTTCATGGTTTGGAACAAAAATTGGTAGTACAAAGGTAAAACATAATAGCCCTATCAAAAAACTGAGAAAAATAATCGTAAGAACGCTTTTAGTCTTCCTGTTGGCTTGCGTTTTTGGCACCATAATACTATCTCTTCCGGCCGTTCAGACCAGGCTTGCAAAGTATGCCACAAAAACTTTGAATAAGGAGTTTGGTACTAATATCAATATAGACAGACTTAGAATATCACTTATTTCATGGGACACCGCAATAAAGGATGTTTATATTGAAGATTATAAGCAGGACACGCTTATATATATTCAGGAATTATCTACTTCTATTTTGAGTGTTCGAAATCTTGTGAATGGGAAATTGCAATTTGGAGATATAGATATAGAGGGGCTACTTTTTAATCTAAAAACATATGAAGGCGAAAACGACAATAATCTCAATGTTTTTGTTGATAAGTTAGATGACAAAAAGCCCAGAGACCCCAATAAGCCGCCTTTCTTTTTTAGTTCATCGGATGTACAAATAAATAATAGTACATTCCGGCTAACGGACATGAATAAGGAAAAAGTAGAGGTTTTTAACTTCAGAGACCTGAACATAGAAGCCTCTGATTTCATGATATTAGGGCCAGATGTCACTACAGTCATCGAAGATTTATCATTTAAAAGTGCACTGGGAATCGATGTTGAAAAACTTGCTACAAGCTTTAAGTATACCAGGGAACAAATGCAATTTGATTCGCTGCAAATCCGAACCCCCAAATCAAACATTGTTGGCAATCTGGAATTTAATTATTTCAGGGAAGATCTGGTACAATTTGTAGACAAGGTAAATCTCAATGCAGATTTTACAGATTCCTCGGTTGCTTTAGATGAAATTAATATGCTGTGGAATCAATTCGGGTCAGACAAATTGGTAAATTTTTCCGCTAATGTGAATGGGGTTTTAAATGACCTGAATGTAGAGCGCTTGTTTCTGCAATCAGATAACACAGGGATTAGAGGAGATTTTAATTTTAAAAATTTATTTAC
>CBDUGN010000091.1:0-13290 GCA_965366915.1 uncultured Eudoraea sp.
GTATGCACCGTGGGGTTTCGGCCTATTTTTGTCATAATAGTTATGTAGCTCAGGTTCTTGATATTGAAATGAACAATGACACGCCAATTGTTCAAAAAGTTACCTCAGCTATTGACTGTGGTATTGTGGTAAATCCTGATGCAGCGACCAACTTAGCTGAAGGTGGGGTTGTTGACGGAATTGGCCATGCAATGTACAGCGCAATTACTTTTAAGGATGGTGCGCCAGAACAGAACAATTATGACAAATATCGGTTGATTCGCCATAGTGAGGCTCCAAAGTCTATCGAAACTCATTTCGTGGACAATGGTATAGACCCAACCGGACTTGGTGAACCGCCTTTTCCCCCTATTATGGGCGCGTTGGCTAATGCTTTGTACAAAGCCACTGGAAGAAGACATTACCATCAACCCTTTATTTCAGATAAGCCGCCATTGTTAGGATAACTGAATTATAACTATTTTGAAGTACTCTGACTAGTATAGTCTGAAAAAAGCAAACAAGTATAACATGACTTCTATAAAAACAAAAATAGGAAGGCGCGCTTTTATAAAAAATACCAGTTTGGCAGGTGGAGGCCTTGTTCTTGGCTTTAGCTTTTTAAATTCCTGCAAGCCCGGGCAGGCTGAAGAAATGGTCGTTAAAGAGATGCCTAAGGAGTGGTTTGAGATCAATAGTTTTTTAAAAATTGGTGATAACGGGTTGGTAACTATTATGTCACCTAATCCTGAAGGTGGTCAGAATGTAAAAACGTCCATGCCCATGATTGTTGCCGACGAACTGGATGTGGATTGGAAAGATGTTATCGTAGAACAGGCCCCTTTGAATACTGATGCTTTTAGTTTTCAGTTTATCGGAGGTAGCCAGGCCATTCGTCGCGGATGGCCGGGTTTAAGGATGGCAGGTGCTTCAGCCCGGCAAATGCTTCGGGAAGCAGCTGCACAGACTTGGCAGGTACCCGTAGAAGAAATCACAACAGTCGCTGGAGTATTGCATCACGAAGCAAGTGGCAAATCCTCGGGATATGGAGAAATGGTCCCAGCAGCTGCCCAAATTCCTGTCCCCGATGAAGTTGAACTTAAAGACATTAAGGATTTTAAAATTATAGGCACATCGCGCAAAAATGTAGACGGACTAAAAATCGTAACGGGTAAACCTTTGTTCGGTTCCGATACAGACCGCGAAGGAATGCTGATTGCCATGATAGTTCATCCTCCGGCATTTGGGCTAAAATTGAAGTCAGTAGATGATTCGGCCGCACGTAATATGCCAGGCATCAAGGATGTTTTTACTATAAAGGTATTTAACGATGGTTACGAGAAAGCATTTTTTGATACGCGCACCTTCAACGAGGTGGCCGTGATTGTTGGCCACTCTACCTGGGAAGTGATGAACGCTAAAGAGGCAATAAAAATAGAATGCGAACCAATAGAAAGTTCAACCGAGACAAGGGATCGATTTGGCAATAAATGGCAACAGCATACTCCTGCGGGCCTTGAAAGCACAACAGATCATTACGCTCAAATGGAAGCTTTGGCTGCCCAACCTGCAGAAATACGCCGCAAGGATGGTAATCCTGAAGCAGCATTTAATAGTGCGGCAAAGATCGTGGAAAGGACCTTTACGGCACCATTCCTGGCACATAACTGTATGGAACCGATGAATTTCTTTGCTCATGTAACAGAGGAAAAAGCAGAACTAATCGGGCCCTTGCAAAAACCGGAACTTACTGAACAGACCCTGTCTGCACGTCTTGGAATGCCCGTTGAAAAAATAGACATCCGGATGACACGATTGGGCGGTGGTTACGGACGCAGATCTTATGCACATTGGTTAGTGGAGGCGGCACTCATTTCACAAAAGATGAATGCCCCTGTTAAACTGATCTATTCCCGTGAAGATGATATGACGGATGGGATCTATCGCCCTGCCTATCAGGCCAAATTCCGGGCGGGTCTTGATTCAGACAACAACCTCATAGCATTTCATGTAAATGCGGGAGGTATTCCTGAGAGCCCGTTAGCTGCAAACCGCTTTCCTGCAGGGGCAGTTGAGAATTACCTGGCCGAGGACTGGACCATTGATTCCAATCTTACAGTAGGCTCCTTCAGGGCGCCGCGATCTAATTTTATGGCAAGTTCAGAACAATCTTTTTTAGATGAAGTTGCGGAAGCCGCAGGAAAAGATCCCTTCGATTTCCGATTGGAACTATTAGATAGAGCCAGTAAAAATCCTGTCGGAGAGAATAATGATTACGAAGCTGGTCGTTATGCCGGCGTACTTAAACTTGTAAGGGAAAAATCAAATTGGGAAAACAAAGATCCTGATGTACATCGGGGTGTTTCTGCCTATTTTTGCCATAATTCCTATGCGGCACAGGTTCTCGATATGGTAATTAAAAATGGTCAACCAATAGTTCAAAAGGTCACGTGTGCTCTTGACTGTGGTATTGTTGTAAATCCGGATGGCGCCGCCAATATGGCCGAAGGTGGTATCGTAGATGGTATCGGCAACGCCTTATACGGCGAGTTAACCTTTAAGGACGGAGTGCCGGAAAAGAATAACTTTGATACCTACAGAATGATTCGAATGGGCGAGTCACCCAAGGAAATTGATGTTCATTTTGTTCAAAATAATATAGATCCTACCGGCCTGGGCGAACCGACCTTCCCCCCTATTTTTGCAGCCGTGGCCAACGCATTGTACAAAGCCACCGGGAAGAGGTATTATCACCAGCCCTATCATACTAAGAAGCCTGCTTAGGTTAAAGTATTAATGGTTTAACCATCTTTCAAGGTATGCCATTGGCATATTTTCGGATATCATGCTTTGGAAACGGAACAAAATTGACATTGCGCAATCTCTATAATGCCCATGGATATGTTTCCGGTAGTTGAGATTTGTCTACAAATACCTTCATAGGGTAAACCGCCTGGGATTTATCTATAAAAATAAAAGCATCATATCTTTCGGTCATTACGGAAGGTACATAGTTGCCTATTTGCTCATACTTGGGATGATAGACTACCCCAATAGCCCTATGTGGAATAGGTTTATGGAAACCGTTTTTATCCCTTAATTCATCCATTAAAATCATTTGATCGCCTTTTCCCGTTTGGTGTAACAAATATTCCCATGATCCATCTATGGCGGGTGGAACCTTCATCCTACGCATTGGGGCTCCCCATTCTGCCGCCGCAATCACAGAGCCTTCATAAGAACCAAAACCTACACTCCTGGGGTTATAGTCAGGCAGTTGCTCCCTTACCAATTGACCCACATTAACAGATCCTTCCAGAACCATATCAGTTGCTCTGGCATCTCCAACATGTGTATTGTGTTCCCAAACAATAGCTTTTGACTGTGATCCGTGAAAATTTAACAACCGCTTTAAAGTTTCCATCATATGGTGATCACGAAGATTCCATGAGTTCTGGTTTACACTGACCATTGAACGGTAGTATCTTTCTGCATTTTTAGCAATGAATGCATTCTGCTCAATATTTAAAGAGGCTTCAATATCGGTATTGAAAGTAGCTGCACGCTCTCTGACATCACTTAAAAGTTGAACTACTTCATTTTCGCATGTCTTAGGCATATACTGTTTTAAAGACCTGGCGTAAGCCATTCCTATTTCATCACCAAAAGGTTCAAAACAACCCAAAGCCCTTTTTGCAGTTGGCAAAAGGGATATATCATGTGCCTCTAAATAGTCAATTATTGCTTCCATAGATTCCCATAAGCTGTATACATCCAACCCATAGATACCCACTCTTTTATTGGATGGCAACCTATTATTATGCTTATGCAACCAGGAGACCAGCGCCTCAGTTTCCCAATTGGCCCACATCCATGTTGGCCAGCGATTGAATTCTTTCAGGACCTCTCTGGAATTATCCCTACTTGTATTATATTGTTTTACATAGCGGTTCACGCGATAAAAATCCGGCCAATCGCCTTCTACTGCAATAAAATTGAAGCCATGTTCTTCAATAAGACGTTTACTAATGGCAGTTCGCCAGGTGTAATACTCATGAGTTCCGTGAGAAGCTTCGCCCAATAATACTAAACGGGAATTGGAGAGTGCTTCTATGAGCGGATTCAAATCCAAAAGGTTGTTCAAAGCCCGGCCCGAATTTCTAAGTACTGATATTTGTTTATCATATTTTTCCATGTTTTTTGACATTTCTTTAATTAAGTTCAGAGTGGGATTGCTCTTCTAATAGAACTTCCAGTTTTTTTTTGGCAAAAGAGATACTTCGACCATATTTTTCAAAATGTTTCCATGGATCTTCTATCTCCTCTAATCGTTTGAAAACATTATGAATAGTATAGGTTCGGGCGTTCAGGTTACTACTGTTAAGTTCATCCCAATGGAGCGGTGTGGCCACGGGAGCTCCCTCTATTGCTCTTACTGAAAATGGGCAAACACCAGTTTGGGCATATGAATTACGCATATAGTCCAAAAATAATCTGCCTTTACGCTGGTTCTTAAGCATCGTCATCGTATATTTTCCGGGATAGCTATAGCAAACATAAGTGACTACCTTTTTAGCAAAATCGCGGACTTCCTTGAAATTTTCGGTACAGTTCAAGGGAATAACCAAATGCAAACCTTTCGAGCCCGTGGTCATTGGGAAAGTTGTCAATCCCAGTCTATTTTCTAAAATCTCCCTAAGCGTCCGGGCGCCTTCTACCACGACTTCAAACTTGTCTTTCGGTGGATCCAGATCAAAAATTAACCTGTCAGGAAATTCCAGTTTATTTATCTTACTTAGCGTGATATGGAATGTAATTGTTCCCTGATTTACCAGATATATTAAAGTTTCCGAAGTATTACAGAGCACATGGTTAACCCATCCATTTTTCTTTTTTACCCTGGCAGTTTTTATCCAGTCAGGGAAATATGCCGAGGCGTTCTTTTGAAAAAAGCCATCATTTTTTATTCCTGTCGGAAATCGATGCAGCGTAAGGGGCCGGTCTTTAAGAAAAGGGAGCATATGGTATGCAATCCTTTCATAATAATCGATTAGATTGCCTTTAGTAATTTCCGAGTCGGGAAATATTAGCTTATCCCTATGCGTTATTTCTATCTCCATCATGTCTGATTACCATTAGTATTAGTCTTTCTTAATATCCAGACTACACTGAATGCCAAGTTATTCCAATCTTTAATTCTACAAAATGATGTGAATCAGTTGTAGAAATTTTCAACAATGATCAAGATCATTTGATCGGTCGGGATAAGATTGCATTTTTACATAACATAAAAAGTTTTATTATGGAAAATTCAGCTGCTTATTACGAAAACAAGAAAGCATTCCATCTATTTGTAGCCCGGACCTATACTGATCTGGTTCAATTGAAAAGAGAAGACAAAAAGAAGGAGTTTAATTCACTGCTGCTAAAAGTTATGCCCGAGGTGAAACGCTACATCATCAGGAAATTAAATACCGCCTTGTCAAAAAATCTTATTCCCAGGGGAAAATACAAACCTGAGGATATTATCGATCAGCTTTTTATTGAGGTATATGACCACTTTGATGAAATAAAGAGTAAAGATGACTTTCACCCGTGGTTGTTTAAAAAAGCTGATTCACTGCTGGACGAAATCATGACTGATGAGGAGTTCGACATGCTCTTTTTGGACAACATTGATTCATATGCCCAGGCAGAATGGGATAGCATGGCAGAAAAATTTAGCGTTGATGGTGATGGTGACTATGTTATGATGGAAGAACTGGATGATATATCGTACAGAAGACATGACTATATTTTGAAAAACATTTTCCTGGAGGACAGCAGGGATATGATGGCTAAATTGGATAAAGATCTTGGCAAAGAGAACATTCGGAAGCATACTGAAATGGTACTGCATCATTTACCAGCCGATATGCGTACTGTTTTTGAACTTTTTACAGAGCACCAATTTGAGGCAGCCGAAATCTCTAAAATACTCAACAGAGAGATTCGGGAAATTGAGCAACTCCTGGAAGATGCACGAAGCAGTCTTGAAATTACTTTTTATAAAAGATTTGTAAACGGATTTAAAAAAGAAACAACATGAAAACTACCAATGCGAACCCAAAAACGGATGTGTTATTAGGTACAGGATTGAATGATTTGCATATAGAAAGCCAGGAATGGCTTGAAACAATAGCCTTTTGGAAAGATGAGATTCGTTTCTTTACCAGTCTTCTAAAGGAAAAGGAGACTAAAAAGAGTGCAAAATCTGAATTGGGCAGAATACTTAAAAGTCTTGATAAAATTCACGCTGATTTATTTGATTATATGTCACAAGACATAATGAGACATGAAAGTCTTTTGGCACGGCTGCAGAAAGGAGAAAAAGGTTTGGCCGACATAGATTATCGAAATCAACACAACAAGGTTAAAAGCACTATGGATAAATTTGAAATTGAATTCAGGGATTTCAAAAAGTTAGTCTTTGATTATGCCAAGGAACTTTAGTTGGTACATGTTTTAATAAACGATTTGGTAATCTAATTTAAAATCTGAGAACTTCTTAATTTATCGGATGAAGGGATTAGTATTATGAAAGAATAATAGCACTAAGGTTCCGGTATTCTTACCTGCACTTAATACATTGACCCGGACTTCTCTGCACAATAGTTACCCAATATTCAAGCTATGCCCTTAATGGGCTTAATACCTACTTATAGGAAACCAAGGCCACTGCATCCCAATTTAAATAAACCCTGCCAAAAGGAATTATCAGGAGTCAACTACATATACTTGGTCAGAAAATGGAAGAACTCCTTCTTCAAATCTGCATAAATCTGCCGTTGTGTCTCCATTTTATTTCGAAATTCCAGATGCCTTTTTACCAGCTCAGTATCGAGTGCATCTTGTCCCTGTTGACTTTGGCCGGCTATTCTGGTTTCATGTACTTCGATGGTCTCTTTTAGCTTGTCAATAATGCCGTTATGCAGTATAAATTCATTTTGGTAATGCTCCAGCTGTGCCAACACCTCCTTATCAGACCAACGGGTTACCAGCTCGCTTAACCTGTTGTTAAAGGATTTAAGTTCATCTTCCCAGAAGGCCAGTTCAGACCACCATTGTTGGTGTTCAAAGTGCAGGTCCGTGTTGTAAATAACTTCTTTTTCCATGATATTTTGTTTTATTTTTTACTTATTCATCCCCATCCAATTCAGCAACAACTCTTTTTCCCATGATTTTTTCCAAATCCTCTTTTTCAACTATTTCTTTTTTCAACAAAAGTTGTGCAAGCGCTTCTAATTCTGCTCTGTGATCTAAAAGCAGATCCTTTGTTCGGTTGTAGCAGCTGTTCACCAGGTCCCGTACTTCTTTATCTATTAACTGTGCCATATTCTCACTATAGGGTTTCCCGAACATACGTTCGTTCTGTCCCGTGGAGTCGTAATAACTAATTGGACCAATTTTCTTATCCAATCCATAGTACGCCACCATGGTATAAGCCTGTTTGGTTACTTTTTCCAGATCATCCAAGGCCCCGGATGAAATCTCGTCAAATATAATTTCCTCAGCAGCACGCCCGCCAAGAGATGCACAAATCTGGTCCACAAATTGTGCCCGGGTTACTATTTGTCGTTCTTCCGGCAAATACCAGGCAGAACCTAATGATTTTCCCCGTGGGATAATAGATACTTTAACCAGAGAATCCACATTTTTTAAATGCCAGCTTACAACAGCATGACCGGCTTCATGATGTGCCACGATTTCCTTTTCCTTAGGCGAAATTATTTTACTCTTTCTTTCCAGTCCACCAACAACCCGGTCCCTGGCTTCCATAAAATCTTCCTGCTCAACCTCTTCCTTCTTTTTACGTGCCGCAATCAGAGCGGCTTCATTACATATATTGGCAATATCAGCACCTGAAAATCCCGGACTCAATGCCCCTAGTTCCTTAAGGTTTACATTTTTGGATAACTTAAGACCGCGTATATGAACTCCGAATATTTCAATTCGCTCCTGTTTGTTGGGCAGTTCCAGGTAGATATGACGATCAAACCTGCCAGGCCTTAGCAAGGCCTTGTCCAATACATCCGGGCGGTTGGTGGCGGCTAATACAATAACACCTGTATTAGGGCCAAAACCATCTAACTCGGTTAGCAATTGATTTAAGGTGCTTTCCCTTTCATCATTGGCCTGAAATGCATTTATCTTTCCACGCGAACGACCTACTGCATCTATCTCATCGATAAAAATTATACTGGGTGCTTTTTCCTTAGCGCGTTTGAAAAGATCACGAACCCTGGAAGCACCTACTCCGACAAACATTTCTACAAACTCTGAACCAGACATAGAAAAGAAGGGTACCCCTGCTTCACCTGCTACGGCCTTAGCCATCAAGGTTTTACCTGTTCCCGGTGGACCAACAAGCATAACTCCTTTGGGAATTTTAGCCCCTAATTTGGTGTAATGTTCCGGATGTTTGAGAAAATCAACCACTTCAATAACTTCAGTCTTAGCTTCCTTTAAACCAGCAATGTCATCGAAAGTAACTTTACTTTTATGTCCTTTCTCAGTTAACTGCGGAGATGATTTTCCAAAATTGAACAAGGGGTTCGAACTGCCTCCGGTTCGCATTCTTCGAAGGAAAAATCCCCAGAAAAGCAACAAAAACATAAGAGGCAAAAGCCATGGAACAATATTCCACATATCTATTCGGTTCTGATAACTTACTTCTACCTCTTCCTCAGTGGTAAAGTCCTGTTGTGCTATGGCCATTTTGTTTTCAAAACTTTCCACTGAACCAATCCGGATCGCATAATGAGGTCCTGTTTTATAGTTAATGGCCTTATCATTAATCCACTGGTGTTTTGAATCTGTAAGACGCTCTTCTTTGATATATATTTCGGCTACCTCCTTGTTGATAACCACTATTTTAGCAACATCATGTTGAGAAAGCATAGTCTGCTCAAACTCTTGCCAGGTTATTTCTTTGGTAACAGCAACAGGGTTTGAAAAAATATAAAACAATAGAAGTGTCGTAAAAAGTAAAATATAACCGAGATTGATGTTATATCCTCCCCGGGGCTGTTTTGGCTTCTCCTTTTTGGCTGGATTAGAATTTGTTTTTTTATCGGACGATTGTTTCATAATTTTTAAATAAGCCAGATAAGTAGATAACTACTATTTGAAATAGCAACATTCGCAACTTACTGGATATAAAAATATCCCTATATAACGATCCCTGAAATGATGTAGGTCATTCCAAACTTTACAGACATGCTATTATTTTGTAATTAAAATTATAAGGTATGGCTAAGTTTAAATTGATTCGCTATTTATTGGCCCTTACTACTTTCATTATCGTTGGAAGTTGTGGGCCTGTTGTAATGACCACAGGAATAAGTGAACCCCCACCCCCATGGTTCTATCCTAACCGGGTGGAAGTGGTTCGCTATGTCTATTTCCCGGAATACTTTTTTTATTATGATCTATCGGCCCGCACTTATATCTATTTGGACGGGGGCGTATGGGTTAGGCGAAATGTATTGCCACCACGATATCGCAATTTGGATCTGCGGCGTTCAAGGTATGAGCGGGTAAAAGGATATCGTAACGATGACATCCAAAGGTACCATGAGGAACATAATGCCAATAGAGGCAGAAGCAATAGAAATACACCCGGAAGAAGAGGTTGATATAATAACACAATAAATTGAAAACCATGAAAAAACTAAAAAGCAGTATCGAAATACTTTTGATAGGGCTGGCAACTCTTTCGCTGGCATCATGCAAGGATATAAATGGTTTAACAGAAAGCAACGATATTGATCTGCCGCAATTATATGCCGAGCAAAGAGGCACAGCACAAACCTTTCAAAATGACAGAAAAGAAGTCCAAAGAGGACCGGTTGATTTTACAGAAACCGCAAAAAAGGTATTGGATGCTGTAGTGCATATCAGATCAACACAGACCACTATGAGCGACAATTCCGACAGACTACCTCCTGAATTACCAGATTTTTTTCGGGATTTTTTCGGAGACCGTTTTCAAATGCCGGAGAATATGCCAAGACAGCCTATGTACGGTTCGGGTTCTGGAGTAATTATTGATAAAAAAGGACATATCGTAACCAATAACCATGTTATCCAGAATGCTACAGAACTGGAGGTTACGCTGCACAACAATGAAACCTATAAGGCCACCGTAATTGGTGCCGATCCAGCTACCGATCTGGCCTTGCTGCAGATTAAGGGAAAGGATCTAAAAGCTTTATCGTTTGTAGATTCAGATAAAGTAGAAATAGGAGAATGGGTGTTGGCCGTAGGAAACCCCTATAGCCTATATTCTACCGTTACCGCAGGTATTGTAAGTGCCAAAGCACGTAATATCAATATTAACCCCGCGAAACTTGCTGTTGAGAGCTTTATACAGACAGATGCAGCGATTAATCCCGGTAACAGTGGTGGTGCCCTTGTAGATCTTGAAGGGAACATCGTAGGGATCAATACGGCCATTGCAAGCCGAACCGGAAGTTATACCGGATACGGATTTGCCATCCCCAGCAATATAGTTACCAAAGTAATAGCTGATCTATTGAAATACGGAAGTGTACAGCGCGGCATCCTGGGGGTAACCATTGCTACAATGACAGGAAATTTAGCAAAAGAAAAGAATATGGATTTCATTAAAGGGGTCTGGGTTGAAAGCGTAAACGAAGATAGTGCTGCAGAGAAGGCCGGTATCAAGGCCGGGGACGTAGTTGTTAAAGTAGAAGGAATAGATGTAGCTACTTCGCCTAGATTGCAGGAAATCATTGCCCGTCACAGACCTGGAGACAAGATCTCTGTTGTTGTGAACCGAAAAGGGAAGGAAAGAGAATATCAGGTTACTCTTGAAAACGTAAAGGGCTCCACGGATATTACTAAAAAGGAAAATGTGGAAATGCTGAATTATCTGGGTGCCGATTTTGAAACACTAGACAAGGAAACTGCCAAAAAATTGAATTTAGATGGAGGTGTAAGAGTGGTTAACCTTTATCCTGGTCTGCTACGCCAAAAAACCCAAATACGTCCCGGATATATCATTACACATGTAGATGGTAAGAAAGTAACAAACATAAAAGAATTGGTGGCGGCTTTGGATAACAAAAAAGGAGGCGTAATGTTAGAAGGTGTATACGAGGACATCCCCGGGAAACAATACTATGCCTTTGGGTTGGATTCCTGAAATTAAGGGCTTAAGATATTTTGGGTTAGGTAAGGTTGTCAAAACCATTTTATTTAACAGGCAAGCGAAAAAAGTACCACGGTCTTTCCCTATGCAAAAAGGTGATAGCTAGGTTATTTTAACCATTTACCATGATTTTTACTCAAAAGCGAATGCCCTCAATTACTGCTGGCAGCCTGTCCAAAGGTCACCATACTTTGTTCTGCCCTATTAATGTTTTCAATGCCTTGCAGAAGTGCATCCGGATTAAAGGATATACTGTTTATACCTTCTTTGACTAAAAAACTTGCAAATTCCGGGAAATCACTTGGTGCTTGCCCACACAGTCCAATCTTAGTGTTGGTCTTCCGTGCGGACGCAATGGCCATGGAAATCATCTTTTTGGCAGCAGGGTCGTTTTCATCAAACAGTTTGCCCATTAATTCAGAATCTCGATCGATTCCCAACGTCAGTTGGGTCAGGTCGTTGGAACCTATAGAGAAACCGTCAAAAATCCCGGCAAATTCCTTTGCCAAAATAACATTACTGGGAATCTCTACCATGGTATAAATTTCCAGACCATTCTTACCTCTTTTCAATCCGTATTCTTCCATGATGGCCACCACCTTTTTACCTTCTTCCAATGTCCTGCAAAAAGGAACCATTACCTTAAGGTTGGCAAGACCCATGGTCTCCCGTACTTTTTTGATAGCCGCACATTCAAGGGCAAACCCTTCTTTATAGAGCTCACTGTAGTATCTGGACGCCCCCCTAAATCCCAACATTGGGTTTTCTTCTTTGGGCTCAAATGCCTTACCACCTATAAGGTTGGCATATTCGTTGGTTTTAAAATCGCTCAACCTAACTATGACCTCTTTGGGGTAAAAGGCAGCAGCAATAGTGGCAATGCCTTGTGAGAGTTGATCTATAAAATAGTCTTGCTTATTCTCATAGCCTTCTGTAAGTTTTGCTATTTGGTCTATTTCCGGGGCATTTTGCATCTCATCAAACTTAACCAGGGCCATAGGATGCACCTTTACGGAATGTGTTATTATAAATTCCATTCGCAATAAGCCTACCCCATCATTTGGGTAAAATGACAACTGAAATGCATTTTCGGGATCAGCCAGAATCATTTTGGCTTCCGTATGTGGCATCCGTATGTTGGAAAAGTCTATCTCCTCCTCACTAAAAGGAAGTTTACCCTGGTATATGTAACCGGTTTTACCTTGTGAACAGGATAAAGTAATAGTTTCGCTGTCCTTTAGAACTGTTGTGGCTTTTAGGCATCCTACAATTGCGGGAACACCCAGCTCCCTTGCCACAATAGCAGCGTGACTGGTCCTTCCTCCTTTATTGGTAATTATGCCACCAATCTGTTTTAGTAGGGGGTCCCAATCCGGGGTAATGGTATCGGTAACAATTATATCATCCTTAGAAAGATTTTTAGCTTCCTGAGGAGAATTTAACAGTCGTACTGTCCCAACTTTTATCTTGGAACCCACAGCATTTCCTGTAGCCAACACTTTGCCTTTTTCTTCCAGTTTATATTGTATGTGCAGGTTCTTGTTCTTACTTTGGTGCACGGTTTCCGGACGGGCCTGAATGATATAAAGTTTATTGGTAAGTCCATCTTTAGCCCATTCAATGTCCATAGGCTTTCGGTAGTGCTTTTCAATGACTGATGCCCAATTGGCCAATGTAATTATTTCTTTATCAGATAATACAAATTGCCGCTGTTTGGGGAGCGGTGTATCTATATTTAGCGTTGGACTATTTTCTTTGGACTTTGAATAGATCATCGTTAATTTTTTATCTCCCATTTTTTTCTGGATAATAGGATATTTTCCCTGTTCCAGAATTGGTTTGAATATATAATATTCATCAGGGTTCACAGCCCCCTGAACAATATTCTCTCCCAATCCCCAAACACCGGAAAGCAAGATGACGTTCTCAAAACCAGATTCAGGTTCAATAGTAAAGCCCACCCCAGAACAACCTTTATCTGCACGCACCATATTTTGAATTCCTACTGAGAGGGCAACCTCTTTATGTTTAAAGCCTTTTTCATCGCGATACTTTATAGCCCTGTTTGTATAAAGAGAAGCAAAGCACTTTTTAAC
>CBDUGN010000092.1:0-13214 GCA_965366915.1 uncultured Eudoraea sp.
AACTCCAAACTGGCACCACCTTGCAAGTACAAAGCCTTATATCCTTTACCTTCCAATCCTAAAAGTTCAAGGGCTAAAGACCTTGCTTTCTCCATAATGGCAACAAATTCTTTGCTTCGATGTGATATTTCAATCAGTGAAAGGCCAATACCATCCAATTCAACTACTGCCTCTGATGCCTTTTGCATTACTTCTTTTGGCAATATACAAGGGCCTGCACTAAAGTTATGTTTTTTCATCTTTAACCTATTTTATTGAGGTCCTAAAGGTCATAAATAATTACGAAAAACTTATCAGGATTATGGATTATTTTCCATCAGGTTTTTAACAGGAATTCCACAGTATCAATCCCGTCTGCATAATCCCACAGGTCTGGTTTTTGGGTTTTACCAAAGGGGATTGAATTTTCAATTTTATCAGCTCCAACAATACATTGAATCTGATCTATATCTTCGACAAGTCTTATTTTCAATTCTTCAATAGTCGCGTATCTTTCATAAAATACAGTGCCAATAGGGGAAGCATATCCCTTATCTTCTTTTAGCAAGAAAAATCCATTGTCCAGAAACTGGAATTCACTCATCAGATAAACGGCTTTGTTATAATCATAATTATTTGCGTATTTATTCTGGTCAATTAAATTTTTATAAGTATTTAAACTCTTAAAGAAATTGTCGAAACTGTAGTCCTTGGGTACAAATAGTTTGGAGACATTACGACATCCCAATCCGTAATAACGAAATATATCTTCTCCGAGCCCGTCAAGATGTTCTTTAGTTTCCTCTCCTGTAAGTATGGCAACGGAATTTCTGTTTTTTCTAATGATATTGGGTTTATTGCCAAAGTAATGAGCAAAATAGCGAGCCGTATTATTACTTCCTGTCGCAATAACAACATCAAAATTCGTTATCCTACCCTCACTGAACGATATTTCATTAGACATTTCGGGTTCAATATGTATTAAATAATTGGCAATAAAGGGCAAAAGAATATTATCACTAGATGAACATTTTGCCAGAACCCCGTTTCCACTTATGAGCGCGGCAACAAAATCATGGAAACCAACAAGGGGTATATTTCCGGCCATTATTATGGCAACGGTTTTATGGATATTAGTCGTAAGTGAATAATGTTTTAACCATTCATTAAGGTTTTTATCCTTAAGCTGCTCCGCCCAAGTATTTATAGCAAACATTACTTGCTGTTTTGTAAACCAACCGTTTTTATGGCCTGCTAAAGTGATAGCATTATCAAATCTTAGATGCCATTCATTCCTTTCTTCTGCAGTACCTGAATTAGCCAAAGAAGTTTTGGTAAAACTCCTGAGAAATTCTCCAAGTTTTACAAAAGCATTAAATCGTTGATCCAGCGTGGCCATTATATTTGTGCAATAGTGTTATAGGATATACCTTTGCGCAAAAATATACATGCTGTGACATTGTAGCAACAATCAGGGCAAGTATATTGCATATTAAAAGAAAAAGAAAATTATGGCTATTATTATTACTGACGAGTGTATTAACTGTGGGGCCTGCGAACCCGAATGCCCAAATACCGCTATATATGAAGGTGCTGATGAATGGCGCTACAGAGATGGAACTTCTCTCAAAGGTGAGGTCGTATTGCCTGACGGAAAGGTGGTAAACGCAGATGAGGTACAGGAGCCAGTAAGTGATGAGATATATTATATTGCGCCCGATAAGTGTACGGAGTGTATGGGATTCCATGAAGAGCCCCAATGTGCTGCGGTTTGTCCGGTAGATTGCTGTGTGCCGGATGAAGATAGAGTAGAAACGGAGGATGAACTATTGGCCAAGCAAAGATTTATGCATCCTGAATAGAGGATATTTAATGGTAATTTTCAATCATTTTCCCAGCTAATTCTTTAATCAATTTTGCGCAGATCATCCCTGTGATGTCGTTGATATCTCTTGTTGGATTGTATTCCACGATATCGGCACCTAATATGGGAACATTTATGGCCTGAATAATATTTAGCAACTCACGAGTACTTAAACCACCAGGTTCGTGATGGGAAACTCCCGGAGCATAAGAGGGATCTAAAGCATCCATATCCAGAGAGATATAAACTGGATTTTTTAGGTCTAAGGATGTTGCTTTGTGAATTTGTCTCATTTCTATGATTTCAACACCAAATTTTTCTGACTGTTCACGCTGATGCGTTGAAAGTGTCCTTATGCCAATTTGAATTAATCTATTGACCAATTTTTCTTCCATGATTCTTGCAAACGGACAAGCGTGGGAAAATTTATCTCCTTCAAATATGTCATATAGGTCGGTATGAGCATCGATTTGAATCATATCTACTGGTCCATGAGCCCTATTCAAAGCCTTTATAAGCGGGTAAGTAATTGAATGATCCCCTCCTAAAGTCAATAAGTGCTCACTGTTCTTTAAATTTTTAAAAGTTATATTTTCAATATCAAAATAGGTATTTATTTCAAAGTCTCCCTTGTCATCAAAAATTTCAGGTTTTATTTCCTGGCCGTTTTCGGCAAAGTAATTGGCAGATGGACTCTTAAACGAATTTCTAATTCTGGGAGGTGCCAGCGCAGGACCTTTTAAATAAGACGACTTCTCATCATATAAAATTCCCTGAAGTGTAATTTTCTTCATATTGGCAGTTAAATGATTCTAAATATACAGGTAAAAACTATATTTGCACCCAAAATATGGCAAGCTGGTTTTAGCTGCCAGATGTTTCTAAGATAGAATAGATGAAAGCAGGTATTGTAGGACTCCCTAATGTTGGCAAGTCAACTCTCTTTAATTGTTTATCCAATGCAAAGGCACAAAGTGCCAATTTCCCATTTTGCACGATTGAACCAAATATAGGTGTGGTCAATGTTCCTGATCCAAGGTTGGAGAAATTGCAAGAACTTGTTAACCCTGAAAGGGTTATTCCTGCAACAGTTGAAATTGTGGATATTGCCGGATTAGTAAAAGGGGCAAGCAAGGGAGAAGGATTAGGGAATCAATTTTTAGGAAACATTAGAGAAACTGATGCTATTTTACATGTGTTGCGATGTTTTGACAATGACAATGTAGTTCATGTAGATGGCTCAATAGACCCTATTAGGGATAAAGAGACCATAGATATGGAATTGCAGCTAAAAGACCTGGAGACGGTTGAGAAGAAGTTAGATAAAGTTAACAGAGCAGCCAGAACAGGGAATAAAGAGGCTCAAAAAGAGGCTGCTGTACTGCAATTAGTAAAAGAGGGTTTAGAGTCCGGAACATCTGTGCGTGCTTTAGACATTGATGAAGATGACAGAAAAGATTATGTGAGGCCATTGCAGTTTATTACAGACAAACCGGTTCTTTATATCTGTAATGTTGACGAAGCATCAGCGGTTTCGGGAAATTCCTATGTAGAAGAGGTTAAAGCTGCAGTTGCCAATGAAAATGCAGAGGTAATTGTTCTGGCTGTAGGTACTGAAGCCGATATTACTGAACTCGATACTTATGAAGAACGACAAATGTTTTTAGAAGATTTAGGTTTATCTGAAGCAGGCTCAGCCAAAATGATAAGGGCTGCTTATTCACTATTACACCTTCAAACCTATTTTACAGCAGGAGAGAAGGAAGTGAGGGCATGGACCATTAAGGTAGGCTCCACGGCACCACAGGCGGCTGGCGTTATCCATACAGATTTTGAAAAAGGATTTATTCGTGCTGAGGTTATTTCATATGAAGACTATATTACTTACGGAAGTGAAGCAAAAGTCAAAGAAGCTGGAAAAATGCGTGTGGAAGGAAAGGAATATATAGTAAAGGACGGGGATGTAATGCATTTTAGGTTTAATGTTTAGATGCCTAATTAACTGATTTTATCGTTTATACCTGTTCAATAAAACCGCTATCAACAATAAGGAGCGTTTTATTGTTAATTACTTTCTATTACGCACATTTTGATTTCTGCCCTGAAATTTTATATTAGCAGGGGTAATCCCCAAATAGTATGGCCGAGACACAATATACCGAAGAAAATATAAGATCTCTAGACTGGAAGGAGCATATCCGTCTTCGTCCCGGTATGCATATCGGTAAACTCGGTGATGGATCCTCTGCTGATGACGGCATCTATATTTTGTTAAAAGAAACTATTGACAACTGTATAGATGAGTTTGTCATGGGTGCGGGCAAAACAATTGAAATTTCCATACAGAGTGAGAAAGTAACTGTCAGGGACTATGGTCGGGGCATACCATTAGGTAAAGTAGTTGACGTTGTTTCTAAAATGAATACCGGTGGCAAATATGATACACGTGCTTTCAAAAAATCTGTTGGTCTTAATGGAGTAGGTACAAAAGCCGTTAATGCATTATCTGCTTATTTCAAAGTAGAATCTAACCGAGATGGCAAATCAAAATCTGCTGAATTTGAAACCGGCGAATTGGTTAATGAAGAGCTTTTAGAGGAGACTTCCAGAAGAAGAGGGACCAAAGTCACATTTATTCCGGATGAGAAGATATTTAAAAAATACAAATATAGAAATGAGTATGTAGAACGCATGCTCAGAAATTATACATATCTGAACCCGGGACTAACTATTGTTTTTAATGGGGAGAAATTCTTTTCGAAAAATGGACTAAAGGATTTACTGGAAGATAATAATGCTAAAGAGGATTTATTATACCCTATAATTCACTTAAAAGGGCATGATATTGAAGTGGCTATTACGCATAGTAAAACCCAATATAGTGAGGAATACCATTCTTTTGTTAATGGACAACACACTACTCAGGGAGGCACACACCAGGCAGCATTCAGAGAGGCCATCGTCAAAACGATAAGAGACTATTACGGTAAGAATTACGACGCCTCTGATATTAGAAAATCAGTTATTTCTGCTATATCAATAAAGGTTATGGAGCCCGTTTTTGAAAGTCAGACTAAAACCAAGTTAGGCTCAACTGATATGGGTGGGGGACTCCCAACGGTAAGAACATACATCAATGATTTTATTGGAAAGCAACTTGATAATTACCTTCACAAGAATTCCGAAACTGCAGAGCAAATTCAAAAGAAGATTGTTCAGGCCGAGAAAGAACGCAAGGAACTTTCGGGGATTAGAAAGCTAGCTCGGGCAAGAGCTAAAAAAGCAAGTTTGCATAATAAGAAGTTACGCGATTGCAGGTTGCACCTGGGAGATATGAAAAGTGAAAGACGCTTAGAATCGACCTTATTTATTACCGAAGGTGATTCAGCTTCTGGTTCTATAACTAAATCAAGAGATGTAAATACACAGGCGGTTTTTAGTCTTCGGGGGAAACCACTGAACTCCTACGGTATGTCTAAAAAGATAGTATATGAAAATGAAGAATTCAATTTACTCCAGGCTGCACTGAATATAGAGGAATCTTTGGAGGATTTGCGTTATAATAATATTGTAATCGCTACCGATGCGGATGTTGATGGTATGCATATAAGACTGTTGCTTATTACATTTTTTCTTCAGTTTTTCCCGGAGTTAATTAAAGAGAATCATTTGTATATATTACAAACACCTTTGTTTAGGGTAAGAAATAAAAAAGAAACACATTACTGCTATAGTCAGGACGAAAAGAATGAAGCGATTGCAAAGTTGACAGGAAAACCAGAAATTACCCGCTTTAAAGGACTGGGTGAAATTTCTCCAGATGAATTTAAACACTTTATAGGAGACGATATACGCTTAGAGCCGATTATGCTCGATAAAGCATTGTCTATTGAAGAACTTTTAAAGTTTTATATGGGAAAAAATACCCCGGACCGTCAGGAATTTATTATCGAAAACCTTAAAGTAGAAGTCGACTTAATAGAAAATAACTAGTTATAAATTAGAGTAATACTATTCTTTCTTTATGGAGGAGAATGACGAAGTAAATGAAGTGCATGAAGAAGACCACGGCAATAACCAGGAGGCACTTACCCGGGTTACAGGCATGTATAAGGATTGGTTTTTAGATTATGCATCTTATGTAATTTTAGAAAGGGCAGTACCGGCTATTGAAGACGGTTTCAAACCCGTGCAGCGGAGAATTATGCATGCTCTCAAAGAGTTGGATGATGGCAGGTATAATAAGGTTGCCAATGTAGTTGGACATACGATGCAATATCATCCTCATGGAGATGCTAGCATAGCTGATGCTATGGTACAGATAGGCCAGAAGGATCTTCTTATTGATACTCAGGGAAATTGGGGTAATATTTTAACAGGAGATAGTGCTGCTGCATCCCGTTATATTGAAGCCAGACTATCTAAATTTGCACTGGACGTGGTTTTTAGTCCAAAAATCACAGATTGGCAGTCATCTTATGATGGCAGAAAGAAAGAACCTGTAAACCTGCCCGTTAAATTTCCCTTATTGTTGGCCCAGGGCGCAGAAGGTATCGCGGTTGGCTTATCTACCAAGATTCTACCTCATAATTTCAATGAGATTATTGATGGATCCATTAAGCATTTAAAAGGTCAACGGTTTAAGCTGTTTCCCGATTTCCCTACTGCAGGGATTATTGATGTCACCAACTACAATGATGGATTGCGAGGAGGTAAAGTAAGGGTGAGGGCTAAAATTTCTCAGCTTGATAAGAATACTCTGGTTATCAATGAAATACCTTATGGTACGAATACCTCTTCATTAATAGATTCTATCCTTAAGGCAAATGATAAAGGCAAGATTAAAATAAAGAAAATTGAGGATAATACCGCAGCACAGGTAGAGATACTTATTCATTTACCGGGCGGTATTTCGCCAGATAAGACCATAGATGCCCTTTATGCGTTTACCTCATGTGAGTCTTCAATTTCTCCTTTAGGTTGCATTATAGAGGATAACAAACCATTATTTATTGGAGTTACAGAAATGCTTCGGCGTTCTACAGACAATACTGTGGAGATGCTTAAAGCCGAATTAGAGATACAGTTGTCTGAACTTCAGGAACAATGGCATTTTGCTTCTTTAGAACGAATATTTATAGAAAACAGGATCTATAGGGATATAGAAGAGGAGGAAACCTGGGAAGGGGTCATAAGTGCAATAGATAAGGGACTTAAACCATATATTAAACATCTTAAAAGAGGTGTGACGGAAGAAGATATTGCGAGGCTTACGGAGATCAGGATTAAAAGAATATCCAAATTTGATTTAGATAAGGCGCAGCAATATATTGACAGTCTCGAAGATAAAATTGCCCAAACAAAAGACCACCTGACTAATTTGATAGATTTTGCTATTTCATATTTTAAGGAATTGAAAAGTAAATATGGCAAAGGCAGAGAACGTAAATCTGAAATTAGACTTTTTGATGATATTATAGCTACTAAAGTTGTTATCAGGAATACCAAGCTTTATGTTAACAGGGAGGAAGGTTTTATAGGAACTTCTTTAAAACGCGACGAGTATGTGACGGACTGCAGTGATATAGATGATATTATAGTATTTACCAAAAGTGGTCATATGATGATTACTAAAGTTGATTCTAAGACGTTTATTGGAAAAAACATAATTCATGTAGCGGTCTTTAAGAAAAAAGACCAGCGAACGACCTATAATATGATTTATAAGGATGGAAGAGGAGGGTCGAGTTATGTCAAACGCTTTAATGTTACTGCAATTACCCGTGATAAGCTTTACGATCTTACAGCCGGTAAAAATAATTCTGATATAATTTATTTTTCGGCAAATCCCAATGGGGAAGCGGAAATAGTTACGATTTTTCTAAGACAAGTCGGCAACATAAAAAAATTGAAGTGGGATTTGGATTTTGCCGATGTGATGATAAAGGGGCGTGGATCAAAAGGAAATATTGTAACCAAATATTCTGTAAAAAAAATAGAGCTTAAGGAAAAAGGACTTTCAACCCTTAAACCCCGTAAATTGTGGTTTGACGATACCGTACAGCGACTTAATGTGGATAATAGAGGAGAGCTCATGGGGGAGTTTACCAATGAAGATCGTCTTCTTATAATTAATCAAAAAGGGATACTTAAAGTAGTTATTCCGGAGCTGACCATGCGTTTTGATGATGATATTATTGTGTTGGAAAAATGGATCCCAAATAAACCTATATCAGTAATTTACTGGGAAGGTGGCAAGGAATTATTTTATCTAAAACGATTTCTTGTTGAAAACCCGGATAAAGAAGAAAAAGTAATAACCGACCATCCTAAATCCTATCTCGAAAAAGTATTTACAGATTATCGACCTGTGGTGGAATTGGTATTTTCTAAAAAACGTGGCATGGACCGCAAAGATAACCAGCTAATTAATATTGAGGAGTTTATTAGTATCAAGAGTAGTTCTGCCATGGGAAATCAGTTAACCAGGGAAAAGGTTCTCGAGATAAACGCATTAGACCCCCTGCCTTATGAGGTGCCGGAAGTACCCGAAGCTTTAGATATTGAGGTTGTAGATGAAGAAAATATACTGCCTGAGACTAAAGGGTTAAATAAAAAATCTAAAAAAGAAGAAAATCAAATAAATCCCGAAGACAATCCTAATGAGGGAGATGAGGAAGGGCAAATAACCCTTTTTTAGCATAATTTGGGTTGATAGTCTGCATTTAATAAGAATCAACCTAGTTTTAACTTGTAAATTGGGATTGTTTTTTTTATAATTACCAAGTCTCTTTAAAAGAAAGAGAAAACTTCAATATTAGTATGACATTTACAAATCCCCTGATTTATGGTGTACCCTGTTTCATTGCACTAATTATTCTAGAACTTATTTACAGTAAAACACACGGAGACGAACATCTTTACAATTGGAAAGATTTATTTGCCAGTGGCGCCATGGGTATAGGTGCTGCGCTAATAGGTCCCATATTTAAAGTAATTTTTGCGATAGCACTATTTGAGGTTACCTATGAATTTTTGAATCCTATAACTGATGGTGTTCGGACAAATATTCTTGGGTATGAATCTTTTGGATATGCGTGGTATGTCTGGCTACTTTGTATGCTGGCAGACGATTTTACTTACTATTGCTTTCATAGGGCAAATCATGAAATTAGGCTGTTTTGGGCTGCTCATATTGTACATCATTCTTCCGATAATTTTAATTTAGGCACTGCTGTGCGCAATGGGTGGTTTACAATTTTTTACAAACCCTTTTTCTACATGTGGATGCCTGCGATTGGATTCCCACCCGAAATGGTTCTGATTTGTATTGGCATAGAAATTATGTGGCAGTTTCAATTGCACTCTGTCTATATCCCTAAAATGGGTTTCCTTGAAAAGATTTTTAATACGCATACCATGCATCAGGTGCATCATTCTCAGGATATAGAGTATCTGGACAAGAATCATGGTGGAATCCTCAATATTTTTGATAAGATCTTTGGGACCTGGAAAGAATTAAACAACGGCAAGACAATAAAATATGGTGTAATTCATCCGCCCAACTCTTATAATCCAATGGTGATCCTAACTCATGAGTATAAGGACATATGGAAAGATGTAAAGAAATCTAAAAAAATATCCCATGCATTCATGTATATATTCGGTCCTCCTGGTTGGAGCCACGACGGCAGCACGCTGACCGTTAAGCAGCAACAAAAGTTAATGGAACAAGAAGGATTATCAACTCTTTCAGAGCAGGGGTAATAAGCCAAAAAAACAATTTCGCAATTAAAAGACTATCCCGGTTTTAAGTATTCTTGTCAGGAACACTCTCTGTTTCAGTTTTTTTACGCAACTTCATGTTTAAAAACTCTACTAATAGGGAGAAAGCTATCGCAAAATATAAATATCCTTTAGGAATAGCTCCAATCTCCTGATTAAAGATTCTTGCATGGCTCAGATGTGCAGCTTCCACAATAAGCATAAACCCTATTAGAATTAAAAAAGAAAGAGCCAGTATTTGCATGGAAGGATGATTATTAATAAAAATCCGGATAGAATTTGCAAAGACCATCATTATTATAATTGAAATAACTACAGCGATAACCATTAACACCAGGGCATCAATAGGCTTATCACCAATACCATTAGTCATACCTACGGCCGTTAATATTGAATCTATAGAAAATATAAAATCAATGATAACAATTTGCACAATAGCTTTAGGGAGACTGGTAAGGTTCTTAGATTTTAGTGCATCTTCGTCATGTTCCGGCATCTCCACCTTTTCATGAATTTCTGAAGTGCTTTTATATAATAGAAAAATTCCTCCAAAAAATAGGATCAGGGCCTGGCCACTAATCCCTATGGAGATCCAGGAGGTATTGATATAATAAAAGGGGATCTTTAAACCAATAAGAAAAGAAACCGCAAATAATAATATAATACGCTGCACCATTGCCAATAATAAACCAAAATTAGTTGCTTTACGCTGATCCTTCGCGGGTAGCTTGTTTGCAGCAATAGATATAAATACAATATTATCTATACCTAATACTATCTCTAAAAATGTTAGGGTAAGCAGAGCGACCCAGGCATCCGGACTGGTTAAAATTTCAAACATAATTACTTGATTTTTATAGCTGTTCCAACAGATTTATTCGTTTCCCCTACAATCCCGTATTCAAATGTATAAGAGCTATCTGTTGTGGATCTTATTTTCATATGAATTGATTTCTCTTCTGCCTTATTCCTTGGTTTTAATTTCTTCACTACATATTCACAGTCATTTATCCACCGTACAGATGAAGTATCGCTTTTCCCTTCATAATAATCAACTTCAATATTTTCATATCGAACAAATGTTGTGGTCTTTTCTTCATTATTAACAATTGAAGTAAAGGTAAAAGTTCCATTTTTGAAGGTCTTACAGTCTCTTTCGGGCTGGTAACACGAGCTTGTGATAATAAAAATGCAAACAATAAGGGATGCCCTTTTCATAGTTGCAAAATAACAAAATAGAACGGATATCTAAGGTGAGAATTACGCGAATTTATAAAGTGTAGCTCCTATTTCCCCACATTTTTATTAAATGATTCAAAACTACCATCCTCATAGAAAATAATTATTTTTTTAATTGATTTGGAGTTGGAAGCAGAATCTGAAGATTCTTCATTTTTGATAGGGTAGGAAGGAGCAGGTTCTTTTTGATTAGCTGGAAATGTACCCTTTCCGTTAAGCAGCCAATAAAGGTTCACCTCGGGAAACGACTTAACTACCTTAAGAACGAATTCAAGGCTGGGTTTGTTTCTGCCAGTAAGTAAGTGGGAAATGGTAGATCTCTGGACTGCTATCTTATCTGCAAAAGCAGATGCAGAAAGTCCGTAATAATTCATTACTTTCTCTAAGCGCCGTACAAATTCTTCTGTGTTTACCATTGTACAATAATTAATTTAAATAATCGTATACTTCATGTAATATACATCAAAAAATGACTTATAAATATTATATAAATAATACACATAAAGCTATTTAAATAACTGAAATACATAATATTAAGTTATTATATAAAAATATAGCAATAAATTGTTTACAACTGTACTCAAATTATAGGGTCTGTTCGGTTATTACGTTTACAAATGTAACTAATTTAATCACATTTGTAATTGATTTTGCCTTTACATTTGCAATTCAAATTAAATCTATTGTGAACTTTTCCACTCTAAATTATCAGGATATAAAAGAGCTTTCTGTACATGGAAGATATATTAGCAGTTCGCAATTACATTCTTTTATTAATAGTAATTCAATTCAGAAGAAAATTTCTTTGATAGGCAAATCTGTAGAAAGCAGACCTATTCATAAGGTAACATTAGGTAGTGGGAATACTAAAATTTTAATGTGGTCTCAGATGCATGGAAATGAAACCACTACCACAAAAGCCGTCCTGGACTTAATTAACTATTTAAATAAAAATAGTGATCTAGCTAGTCAAATATTGTCATCAGTCACATTAACCATAGTTCCCGTCTTAAATCCTGATGGTGCAGTTGTTTATACCCGGGAAAATGCGAATAAAACAGATTTAAACAGGGACGCTTTGGAGTTAAGTCAACCTGAAAGTAAAATTCTACGTGGTTTGTACAATGAAATAAAGCCTGATTACTGTTTTAATCTGCATGATCAGCGAACAATTTATAACGTGGGCAGCTATGCCAAACCGGCAACTTTGTCGTTTTTAGCTCCTGCACATGATATCGACCGCAAGATTTCGGCCAGCAGAGGAGAAAGCATGAAAATTATTGTAGCTATGCACAAAGCGTTGTCATCTCTACTGCCGGATCAGATTGGCAGATATGATGATGCATTTAATCCTAATTGTGTTGGAGATACAATTCAAATGTTGGGAACACCCACCATTTTGTTTGAAGCAGGTCATTATCCTGAGGATTATGAAAGAGAGAAAACGAGGGAATTCATATTTTATGCCTTAGTCAAGTCAATATCTGTAATTGCCCGGGATAAAATTCAGGAATACAACTTGGATGATTATTTTAAAATCCCTGAAAATAGCAAACAGTATTTTGATTTATTAATTATAAATGCACATCTTATTAATAATAAATATGACGAAAATATTGGCATACTTTACAAAGAGGTTTTAGATGGAGAATCCATAATTTTCGATCCCTATATTGAAGCCACAGGTAGTTTAAAGGATTGTTTTGGTCATAAACATCTTAATTGTTCAAATCAAAATGACTTCGATTTCTTAAAATCTGACAGAAAACTATCTCAGCTCCTTTTTTAAATTATATCACGAAAAAACGACATATTTTTGCATATAACTCAAAAAATCGTATTATTTATTACATTTAAATTCTTAAATTTATCGCGAAGTAAAAATTATTCTAACAATGGGTAAGATAAAATTAGACGAAATAGACCATCAAATTCTGGATATGTTAATTGATAATACCAGAACACCTTTTACGGATATTGCCAAAAAATTATTGATATCTGCCGGAACTGTTCATGTTAGAGTAAAAAAAATGGAAGAAGCCGGAATTATTCGCGGATCTTCACTAACGCTGGATTATGTGAAACTGGGGTATGCTTTCATAGCCTATGTAGGAATCTTTCTGGAAAAAACGCATCAGACCAAGTTTGTATTGGAAAGATTGAATCAAATTCCAAATGTTACGGTTGCGCATATTACAACTGGTAAATTCAACATCTTCTGTAAAATAAGAGCAAAGGACACCACCCATGCTAAAAATATCATTTTTAAGATAGACGATATAGAGGGAATAAGTCGCACCGAGACCATGATTTCACTAGAAGAAAGTATAAATGACAAAAAACGTTT
>CBDUGN010000093.1:0-13097 GCA_965366915.1 uncultured Eudoraea sp.
GGAGTTCAATTTCTTATGAAAAAGAATAAAATTGAAGTCATTAATGGTTTTGGAATGTTGGCCCCGGGAAAGAAGGTAGTTGTAACAGACGCTGAAGGCAAGGATACGGAGTACAGTGCAGACCATATAATAATTGCTACTGGCGCAAGAAGCAGGGAACTGCCCGCTTTACCTCAGGACGGGAAGAAAATTATTGGTTACCGCAAGGCAATGACTTTGGAGAAACAACCCAAGAAAATGATAGTTGTGGGAAGTGGAGCTATTGGAATTGAATTTGCTTACTTCTATAATGCTATGGGGACTGAAGTGACGGTAGTCGAATTTTTACCAAATATTGTTCCTGTAGAAGATGAAGAGGTTTCTAAACAGTTAGAGCGCAGCTTTAAGAAAGCAGGTGTTAAAATTAAAACATCGTCCGAAGTCACGCATGTGGATACCTCGGGAGATGGGGTTAAAGCTACCGTAAAAACCGCCAAAGGAGAAGAAATTCTGGAGGCCGATATCGTACTTTCTGCTGTAGGTATTAAATCAAATATTGAAAATATTGGTCTGGAAGAAGTAGGTATCGCTACGGATAGGGATAAAATTCTTGTGAATGATTTCTACCTAACCAACATTCCGGGTTATTATGCCATTGGCGATGTTACTCCTGGTCAGGCTCTGGCACATGTTGCCTCTGCCGAAGGTATCCTTTGTGTGGAAAAAATAGCCGGGATGCAAGTAGAACCTTTAGACTATGGAAATATTCCCGGTTGTACCTATTGCATGCCGGAAGTAGCTTCCGTTGGCCTTACAGAAAAACAAGCCAAAGAAAAGGGATATGAACTCAAAGTTGGTAAATTCCCTTTCTCAGCAAGTGGTAAAGCAAAAGCTTCCGGAAATGCCGATGGTTTTGTTAAAGTGATTTTTGACGCAAAGTACGGTGAATGGTTAGGTTGTCATATGATTGGTGCCGGGGTAACAGATATGATTGCAGAAGCCGTGGTGGCGCGTAAATTAGAGACGACGGGACATGAAATTCTTAAGGCGGTTCACCCACACCCTACAATGAGTGAGGCGGTAATGGAAGCGGTTGCGGAGGCATACGATGAAGTTATTCACCTCTAACCCCCCGAATAAAAAAAAGAATAAAAATGCTTAAAATATTTCGCCTGAGTGCTATACTGGAAGGTATTTCCTATTTACTACTATTTAGTTTAAGTATGCCTTTAAAATATTGGGCAAATATCACGGAACCCAATATTTATATTGGTTATGTACATGGATTTCTGTTTATAGCCTATATAATTTTTGCCTTATTCTTTTCAGTCGAAAGAAAAATAGCTCCTAAAAAAGGAATTATGCTGGTATTGGCCTCTTTATTGCCCTTTGGTACATTCTATATGGATCAGAACTACTTGAAACCACTTTCAGCGTCATAAAAAACTCCGGATTGCCAACTCATAGCTTTGCAAACCAAATCCCAATATCACACCTTTAGCCCCGGGTGAGATATAGGATACATGCCTGAAATCTTCACGTTTATGTGTATTGGAAATATGCACCTCTACAACTGGTGTATTTATAGCCTTAACAACATCGCCCAAACCTACAGAAGTATGTGTGTAAGCCGCGGCGTTTAAGATTATCCCATTATATGAAAAGCCCACCTCCTGAATTTTATCTATTAATTCTCCCTCAATATTTGACTGGTAATATTCTAATTCTAAATCCTTGAATTTTGATTGTAAATCAGTGAAGTATGATTCAAAGGTTTTACCGCCATAAATCTCAGGTTCTCTTTTCCCCAGAAGGTTAAGATTTGGCCCGTTAATAATAATAATTTTCATAGGGTTAAAAGTAATAAAATGTAAAGTGCAAAAAAAGCGGAAGGCATTCCTCCGCTTTTTCTAAGAAGTTTAGCCAAATAATTAATTTCATTCAATGACATATCTGAATCCAAGTCCAAACCTGGCGGCTTCGCTGCCTCCTGAATCAAAACTTATATACGGTCTCCAATCAAGTGAAAAGCTTAAGGGGACATTGTTTAATTTATAATCCAGACCTACCATAGGTTTTATTCCAACATCAGAATTTCCACTACCTAATAAAAATGCTGGTCCACCACCTGCAAACCATTGAAGGCCTTCGGCTCCAGAAAATTGTCCGTGATATTGATACAAGAGATTAATTGCGGTTATACGGTCACCAAAAAGTACTTCAGCCATACCGGCATGATTTTCACCAAAGAAATATTTGCCCGAAGGGCCAACAAGTGTTGATCCATTGCCAAAATCAAGACCAACACCAACTGCAGCCAGGTAGTCCTGGGCATTGGTATTTATGGTATAAAATGTCATAAGAAACAAAATAAAAATATTTATTTTTTTCATGTTGAAGAAATTAGGTTTTTTGAGGGTTCAAAGATAAAAATCTTTAACTACTTGAACAGTTATTCAAGCACATTTTCACTTAATAAAAGCCCTGAACTTTAAAATACAATAAACAAGCAATATCTTTATAACATGAACTGGAAGCAGGCTCAAACAGATTATGAATACTATTTGAAGATAGAACGTGGTTTAGCGGCCAATTCAATCTCCAATTATTTAAGGGATGTAGAAAAACTAAGGTTATTCCTTACCAATAAGGGAATAGAAGAAACTCCTGTATCCCTGGATCGTGAAACTCTACAACTTTTTATTTATGAAGTCGCCAAGGAAGTAGGCCCCAGGTCTCAGGCTCGTATAATATCAGGCCTTAAAAGTTTTTTTAATTATTTAGTTTTCGAAGATTATCGAAAAGATACTCCTTTAGATCTAATAGAATCCCCAAAAATTGGCCGAAAACTTCCGGATACTCTTTCTACTGAGGAAATAAACAGTCTTATTAAGGCTATTGATTTATCAACACCCGAAGGAGAGCGCAACAGGGCCATGCTGGAGACATTATATGGATGCGGACTTAGAGTATCGGAATTAACCGGACTCAGGATATCTGATCTGTTCTTTGAAGAAGATTTTATTAAAGTGACCGGAAAAGGAGATAAGCAGCGTTTTGTTCCAATTAGTGATGTAAATAAAAAATATATCAATATCTATCACAAACAGGTTCGCAGTCATCAAAAAATTCAGAAGGGATTTGAAGACATCTTATTTCTCAACCGAAGAGGAAGAAAGCTTACACGGGCTATGATCTTTACAATAATCAAACAACTTGCAGTGAAAATTGATCTATCCAAAAATATAAGTCCACACACTTTCAGACATTCATTCGCAACACATTTATTGGAAAATGGCGCCGACTTGCGCGCTATCCAGCAAATGTTGGGTCATGAAAGTATTACCACTACGGAAGTTTATATGCATTTAGATAGATCACATCTGGCTGAAGTGGTCAACAAATTTCATCCAAGACAAAATTAGTTACCACCCTCTATTTTCCTTTAAATGAAGTGTTCATTTGCTTGAGATTAAAAAGCTAATACTTCTAGAATCGGATCTATAAATTGCGAACTCTAATGATTTCTTAGCACGATTACATCAGTGTTTGAGCGTTTGATTATATTTATCTCGAAATCAAAAATATAGATCATGCGAAAATTAATATTTCTTGCTGCGTTAATTGTGTTATTTATCAATTCTCTTAGCGCACAAGATACCAAAGACGAAGTTGTCATGGAATTAGATAAGAAATCTGAAGCTTATGCAGCCATAGCGCAGAATATTTGGGAGTTTGCAGAAATGGGATATCTGGAAGAA
The DNA here is from genome assembly GCA_965366915.1 of uncultured Eudoraea sp. Classification (GTDB taxonomy): domain Bacteria; phylum Bacteroidota; class Bacteroidia; order Flavobacteriales; family Flavobacteriaceae; genus Eudoraea. The sequence continues at coordinate 3,741 of CBDUGN010000093.1, forward strand.
ATGAGTTCCGCGCTATTACAAAAAACATTAAGCGATGAGGGTTTTACAATAAAAAAAGGCGTAGCCGGCATTCCAACGGCCTTTGTAGCTGAATACGGAAGTGGTGCACCAATAATTGCGATTCTGGGCGAGTATGACGCACTTCCAGGCTTATCTCAAAAGGCAGTACCTGAGAAATCTTCAGCAGATAAAGAAGCTGGCCATGGATGTGGCCATCATCTTTTTGGCACGGCCTCTGCAGCAGCTGCAATAGCGGTAAAAGACTGGATGACAGCGGGCAATACCAAAGGAACTATAAGATTTTATGGGTGTCCTGCAGAAGAAGGGGGCTCAGGTAAAGTGTATATGGTGCGGGATGGATTATTTAACGATGTGGATGTAGCTTTACACTGGCATCCTGGAGCCGAAAATGAGGCAAATGCAGGAGCCGCACTCGCAAACAAATCGGCTAAGTTTAGATTTTACGGAATTTCTGCCCATGCTGCAGGAGCACCTGAGAAAGGACGTTCTGCCCTCGATGGTGTTGAAGCTATGAATATGATGGTAAATATGATGAGGGAGCACATTCCGGAAGAAGCCAGGATTCACTACGTCATTACACAGGGTGGAAAAGCACCAAATGTGGTCCCCGATTTTGCCGAAGTTTACTACTATGCCAGACATGACCGAAGAGATGTTGTACTCAATATATTTGATCGTATTGCGAAGGCAGCTGAAGGGGCTGCATTAGGTACCGGCACAACAATGGATTATGAATTAATTGGTGGCACCCATGAATTATTACCGAACCTGACTTTACAAAAATTAATGTACGATAATCTTTTAAAGGTAGGAGGCGTTAACTATACGCAAGAGGAAATAGTATTTGCAGATAAGATTGCAAAAACAATGGGGTTTGAAAAAGCTAATTTAGAAATCGCTGAAACTATTCAACCCTACAATACCGTTGGGGAGTCTTCTGGTTCTACGGATGTAGGTGATGTAAGTTTTGCTGTACCCACAGCAGGTATGGGTTCTGCAACCTGGGTTCCTGGGACACCTGCTCATAGCTGGCAGGCCGTTGCTGCCGGGGGGATGTCAATTGGTAAGAAAGGAATGATGGTCGCTGCAAAAACTCTTACTTTAACTGCAATTGATCTGTTAGCCAGACAGGAACTCATTGCCAAGGCCAAAGCTGAATTTTTGGAACGCAGAGGTTCCGAATTTGTTTATATTCCATTACTTGGAGATAGGCCACCCGCTCTGGATTACAGAAAATAATGACCCTAGATTTGATATCAGATAACATAGATTTAATAGGTCCTTTAAAAAGCAAGTTTGCTTTTATTAAGTAAGCATGTAACAATCCAGCAATAAATACTACTAATAGATAATTTACTACCGACCTGAAGCGTGAACAAAGAACTGGAGCACAAATTTGTTGCGGAACTTGAGAACAATCAGAATATTGTTCACAAGGTGTGTAGTTTATACACAACAAACAGGGAGGCTCACAATGACCTTTTTCAGGAAATAACGATTCAGCTATGGAAAGCATACCCAAAATTCAGGGGAGATTCTAAATTCAGCACATGGATGTACAGAGTAGCTTTAAATACAGCCATAACACTGTATCGGAAATCGAAAAAAAGCATAAAAACACAGGATTTTGATTCCGTTATTTATAGAATTAAAACAGACGAATATGATGCTACAGAGGAAAAGCAACTGCAGTTGATGTATAAAGCGGTACGGCAGTTAGGAGATATAGACAAAGCATTGGTATTTCTCTACCTGGAAGACAAAGATTACAGCGAAATTTCTGAGACTTTGGGAATTAGCGAGGTCAATGCCAGGGTGAAAATGAACCGAGTTAAAAATAAACTTAGAACCATACTTAATCCTTAAGGTTATGATGGATGAATTAGAATTACTAAAGAAGGATTGGCAAAAAAAGGAGGAGCACCACCCTAAATTGTCATTTGACGAAATCTACAGGATGATTAAAAAGAAGTCATCTTCTACGGTAAAATGGATCTTTTACATAAGTATCATTGAATTTGTCTTTTGGGCGGTGCTTAATTTAATCTCATACAGCAAGGAATCATTGGAGCTTGAAAAGACCTGGCATATATATGAAATTACAACCACACTTACAATCATCAATTATATCGTATTAATATATTTTATTTATAAGTTTTATTCTAATTACAAACGGATATCCCTAACAGAATCTTCAAAAAAATTAATGAAAACCATCTTAGATGTTAAAAGAACAGTCTCCCAATATGTGTGGTTTAACATCGGTATATTTGTGGCATACTTGCTTGTAAGCCTTTATGGTAATCTGAACTATGGTGCGAGTAGTGAAAAAATCAGAGTGGCGGCCTCGCAGGCAGGCAATGAAACATTTTTTTGGCTTATGCTAATTGGTATGGTCCTGGTAGCTATAAGCATTGTATTAATCTTGATCTGGCTTTTCTATAAACTGCTATATGGAATACTTTTACACAGTCTTCGAAAAAATTACTCCGAATTGAAAAAGCTGGAGGTTTAACTCCTCCATTTACGCTGTTTGTTTTTTTCTTCATAAGCCAGCAATTCATCCTCAGGAATTACTTTCAGAAATGAAGGATGTTGTTCAATAGCATATTCAAGTTTTTCTATTATAGATTCAACAGATTCATTATCATAATCTATCTCCAATGGTTCTTTAATAACCAACGACTGAAGAATCCCTTTTTTCTTAATCAGAAGTCCTTTTTTATCAAATGATCTTCTGAAACCATCTATTACCACCGGCACCACTACTGGTTTGTACCTTTTAATAATATGTGCTGTTCCCTTTCGCAATGGTTTCCAGGGAGTAGTTGTACCCTGAGGAAAAGTGATTACCCAGCCATCATTTAAGGCCGTTCCAATATTGGTGATATCACTCATTTTAACCTGTCGGTTCACATCCTTGCCTTCCGCCCGCCATGTCCGTTCTATACTCACAGAACCTACATAGGCTAAAACTTTAGTTAAAAGACTCTTTCTCATGGTCTCAGCCGCCGCAACATAGTAAATATTCAATTTGGGGTTCCACAAATAGCCTATGTTTTTTATAGAATCATCACGACCGTGTAAACTGGCATTAAATACATGAAACATGGCAACCACATCAGCAAAATAGGTCTGATGATTACTTACAAATAATACGTTTTTATCGGGAAGTTCACGTATTATTTCAGAACCTTCTATTTCCAGTGTATTAAACCCTTTATAACGCTGATGCGTAATAAGTCCCAAACTGCGAATTAACCACTTCTTCAGAAACAAAATATGTCCAAATGGATTTTCCTTAAATAACCCCATAGTCTACAAAACTACAAAATATGCTTTATAACACTTGTTTGAAAAGTTCTTTGATTTCGCTTAGCATCATAGCCGTGGCCCCCCAAACCGTATAACCCATTAGTTTAAAGGCTGGTACCTCAATATTATCTGCATAAGAAGTAGTAAGAATCTGGGTCGTCATTTTAGAATCATCCATAAAATCAATCAGTGGTACCTCAACCAATTCCTCTACTTCATTTTCATCTTTTACAAAAGGGTATCTTTTATCATATAAACCCAGATAAGGTCGTACCTCAAAATTACTGGGTGGTATATAAATTTCACTTAAAGATCTGATTATTTTAATATCCTCTGGTCTTACCCCAACTTCTTCATGGGTTTCTCGCAAGGCTGTCTCCAATAAATTTTTATCATTTTTTTCGGCCTTACCTCCAGGAAATCCAATTTGATTGGAATGTATTCCGGGATACGTATTTCGGAGGATAAGTAATAGATTTGTTAATTGCCCTTCGTCAGGATAAAACAAAGCAACAACACCCGCCTTTTTTGGGTTTATGATCCTCTTTTTCATAGCTTTTAATTCCTGAATACGAATTTGAGGGGCCATTTTATAGTGTGAAGATGTTCCCGGTAGAGGTAGTTTTTTTATTTTTGCTACCTGAAGTGCAAAATCAGAATAATTCATGTCGCATTTAAAATTTACCTGCCTTGCAATATTACCACTATTTTTTTTTGGTGCATGCAAACAAACCCCTTCTTCAAATACCAAGGCAGAAAGTCCAAAAGCAGTTAAAACAGATTCTATACGAACTGATTCTATAACTGAAAATAAAGAAGAAGATGCATTTGTACTGACCGAAGAAAATGCCATAGACTTCTTTTTTGAGTACCAAAAAAATCTAAAAACCACTAAGGTAAAGCTAACTACCAGCATGGGTGATTTTACAGTACAATTATATGACAATGTACCTTATCACAAAGCCAACTTTATTTACCTGACCAAAAAAGGATATTTTGATAACACCATGTTTCACAGGGTTGTAAAGGATTTCATTATTCAGGGAGGTAATGCAGACAACGTTGAAACTTCGAGGAAACGAAGAGAAATTGGCCGATACCTTTTACCCCCTGATACCAGAAAAGGTTATAAACACCACAGAGGAACAATTTCGATGCCCAGTAGTGAAATAGATAACCCACATATGCTCGCCTCTCCGTATGAGTTTTTTATTGTTGTGACAAAACCGGGTTCCTACCATTTAGACGGTGACTTCACCCCTTTTGGAAAAGTTATCAGCGGTATGGATGTGGTTGACAAAATTAACAAGATGCCTGTAGATAGCGGAGACTGGCCCATGCAAAATATCTATATTCTTAAAGCAGAAATTGTTGAATAATTATGTTGTTTTATAGATATTGGGAAGCACAATTTTGAACCTAACCGCCAATAGACGAATGCCAATAACAATAAGGATAGCGGCAAGATAAACGTATTCATCATCCAATGGTAATTTGCGTAAGAGAAAATAGCTCAATCCACCTATAACACAAGCTATGGCGTAAATTTCTTTATGAAAAATAACCGGTATTTCATTACATAAGATATCCCTGATTACACCTCCAAAACTAGCTGTTATTGTACCCAGGATGATGCACATCACAGGAAGGAGGTTTGCATTTAAGCCCTTTTCTATTCCAACCATAGTGTATAGTCCAATCCCCAGAGTATCAAACAAGAATAATGATCTTCTTAAATATTTGAGTTTTTCCCTAAATATAATAGCCAGAATAACTGTGCCCACAATGGTGATTATATATGTAGATTCAAGCATCCAGGCTACAGGAGTGTTACCTATAAGCAAATCTCTTAGCGTTCCTCCCCCCACAGCTGTTACAAATGCAATAATAAACACTCCAAATAGATCTAAGCGTTTTTCCATGGCCACCAAGACTCCGGATATAGCAAAGGCCGCTGTACCCAATAGATCCATTAGAAAATAAAACATATTTCCTCCTTTTTAATAAAAACTATAATTTGTTCTGGCTAAAACTATAAAAATTATACTGGTTAATGCATTAGTTACTAATGAATTCTTTTTGCAAATATGACAATATTATCGTAAGCTTAGCCCTCTTTAATTCATGAGACTGTGAAAAAAAAATAATATCGAAACATGGATTTAGAAAAAGCACGCCTCAACACAGGCTATTTCTTTCTTGGATTGTTTGCTGTTTTCATAGGCTTGTATCCATTGCGCTTTATTGGCCTACCCTATGAAGAAAGTCTTTTAGGATCCAAATCGGAGACACTGCTGAAAAGTTCAATTTATTTAACCGCTTTTTATACTCATATTTTCTTAGGCGGACTTGCCTTGCTAACTGGGTTTTCGCAGTTTTACAAAACCCTAAGAAGAAAAAGACTGGCGCTGCACAGGGCATTGGGGAAAATTTATGTAATAACAGTCTTACTTAGCGGTTTAGCCGGATTGGGGATTGCTTTTTTTGCCACTGGAGGAATTATTCCCTCGCTCGGCTTTGCTGGATTAGCCCTATTTTGGCTTTATACCACATCAAATGCCTACACGAGTATAAAAAAAATAGATATTGATGCACACCAACGCTGGATGATAAGAAGTTATGCGCTGTGTTTTGCCGCTGTTACACTTCGTCTTTATCTGCCCTTATTTACAGGGCTACTGAACATTGACTTTATTCACGCTTATAAGATTATTGCCTGGTTGTGTTGGGTGCCAAATATTATTGTTGCAGAGATTATTATTGTTAGGAAGCTAAGATGAAACTCATAATTACAAACAGGGCCGCCATTCTGTTTATATCGACGTGAAAATTGATAAAATAATGTTATTATTAAGAAATATTGAATTTATTTTTATCATTACTTTTAGAAAATGATCTCTTGCTTTTTGAAATAAAATTGTTGCAGACAAAAAATAGAAAAAGAATTAAGAGAGCTATAATTAGGAAAAATTCTTCTTATGTAAACCAATAAGACCAAAACCCAAATCCGGTATTTATGAGGTACTTAATTTTAATAATTTTCATATTCATAATGTCTAAACCATTTGTCCTTTTTGATTTCTCTAAAGAAAGTAATATTCAAAACTGGATAGTGGTAAATGATGGTGTAATGGGAGGTCTTTCTAAAGGTGACTTTTCAATAGACAATGAAGGTCATGCCCTTTTTAAGGGATATGTATCTCTGGAAAATAATGGTGGTTTCTCTTCCGTTCGCTACAATCTGGAAACTAAATCAGTAAAGAATTTCAAGAAAATTAAACTGCGCCTTAAGGGTGATGGTAAGCAATATCAGATAAGGGTCAAAACCAGGATTTCAGATTATTATTCATATATCGCTTATGTTAAGACAAATGGAGAATGGCAGACTCTGGAAATTCTTTTTTCAGAAATGATTCCATCATTTCGGGGTTCTAAATTAGATCTTCCTAATTATCCCGGGGAATATTTGGATCAGTTTGCTATTTTAATTGGAAATAAAAAAAAGGAAGATTTTGAATTATATCTTGATAAGATAGAATTAGAATAGCCGATTTAAACGAATTATATTATGACAAAAAGCAATATGCATAAAAAATACCTCTCATTCCTTTTAATCCTCTTTTTTGTATCCGTGAATGCACAGAACATTAGAGGGTTTAAACCAGAAAATGTACAAAAACAACTCGATCTGGAAACAGCCTTTGAATCAAAAATTGATACTTCGAATTTAGATTCTTGGATGAAAAAGATGGCAGCCAGGCCACATTATGTAGGAACCGAATATGGCAAAGAACTATCAGAATGGATGTTGAAGCAATTCAAATCCTGGGGTTATGATGCTAAAATAGAAACCTACCATGTGCTCTTTCCCTATCCAAAAGTCAGAGTTCTGGAATTAACAGAACCCACGTCCTACAAAGCTAAATTAAAAGCGGTGCCTGTAGCGGGTGATACATACACCGAACAGGGAGAAGAGTTATTGCCAAGTTATAATGCATTTTCTTCAGATGGTGAGGTTGAGGCTGAATTAGTATTTGTCAACTACGGAATACCGGCAGACTATGAAGTGTTAGATAAATTGGGAATAGATGTAAAAGGAAAGATCGTAATTGCCAAATATTACGGATCCTGGCGTGGAATTAAACCTAAACTAGCCGCTGAAAAGGGCGCAATTGGATGTATCATTTATTCAGATCCTAAAGATGATGGGTATGTTCGCGGTGATGTTTATCCAAAAGGGGCATTTAAAAATAAAACCGGCGTGCAACGAGGATCTGTAATGGATATGCCTCTTTATCCGGGAGACGTCCTTACACCAGGTTATGGGGCCACCTTGGAGGCTGATAGATTGGATCGCAAAGATGCTCCAACAATTACAAAAATACCTGTATTACCTATTTCTTATGAAGACGCCCAACCATTGCTGGAGGCCCTTGAAGGGCCTTTAGCTCCTGGTACTTGGCGGGGAGGATTACCAATTACGTACCATATTGGGCCAGGACCTGCAAAAGTTCATTTAAAACTGGAGTTTGACTGGCAACTAAAGCCTGCTTACAATGTAATAGCGACTCTTACAGGTTCCGAATTTCCAAATGAATGGATTTTGCGTGGTAACCATCATGATGCATGGGTGCATGGCGCTGCCGATCCTGTGAGTGGTATGGTAGCTCTTATGGAGGAAGCCAGAGCAGTCGGTGAACTGGCAAAAAAAGGACAACGCCCAAGAAGAACCCTAGTCTATTGTGCCTGGGATGCCGAAGAACCAGGACTGATTGGTTCAACAGAGTGGGTGGAACATAATAAAGAAGAATTGCAGAAGAAAGCCGTGGCATATATTAATACAGATGGCAATGGACGAGGTTTCTTCAACGCCGGGGGCTCGCATACATTACAGACCATGGTAAGCGAAGTAGCAGAAGCGGTTACAGATCCTCAGAAAGGTGTTTCTATTAAGGAAAGAAAAATTGCCAGGGATATGGTTAATGGCGGAGACGATAAATTTGAGCTTTATGCCCTGGGATCTGGATCTGATTATACGCCATTTATTCAACATGCGGGAATTGCTTCGCTGAATCTAGGATTTGGTGGTGAAAATGCGGGTGGAGAATATCACACTATCTATGATACTTATTCACATTACAAGCGATTTAAGGATCCTGACTTTGCCTACGGAGCTACTTTGGCAAAAACAGCCGGCAGGATTGTACTGCGTCTGGCGAATGCCGATATTCTACCCTTCAATTTTGATCCATTGCGAGAGACCATTGCTACCTACCTTGAGGAAGTAATGAAGTCGTGCGAAAGCATGAGAAAAGAAGTAAAAAAGCACAACAAATTAATAGAAGAAAATGCATTTTATCTGGCTGCAGACCCAACTAAACCCTTTGTTGAACCTATGAAAAAAGAATCTATCCCTTTTCTGGATTTTACACCAGTACAAAACAGTATGATTAGACTCCAAGCCTCGATAGCCAGGTTCAATTCTATTAATTTTAACTCACTCTCTGAAAGTGAACTAGAAACATTGAATAAACAACTTATGCATTCGGAACTTACCTTAACCTATGCCTCTGGATTACCCAGGAGATCATGGTACAAACATCAGATTTATGCTCCTGGTTTCTACACAGGTTATGGAGTTAAAACATTGCCGGGGGTTAGGGAAGCCATTGAGCAAAAAGAATGGCAGGAAGCCCAGGAACAAATCAAAATACTCTCACAAACACTAAATAACTTGGATAATCATATTAATTCTCTTTGTGCAATACCTACCAAAAGATAATCCTCTTTTAATATAATCAGTTACTTTATTAATTATGATTACAAAAAGGCACCTAATATATATCATCACATTAATTGCGACAGGTTTATTGACGTACTCCTGCAGTCAAAAGTCAAAAATTCCAAAGGAAACCCCCTTGACTTTTTCACTGGATTCTTTGTCTGCAACAATGATAGCTGATGCAAGTCAGGAGTATATTTCGCCAAAATTAGCAGATGGTTTAACCCTGGACTTATGGG
>CBDUGN010000094.1:0-13092 GCA_965366915.1 uncultured Eudoraea sp.
ACTCTTTTCATTCAGGAGAATCAAAAAAAGCCTTCCAAAGTTCATCTCTGCTTTTTTGATCTATAAATGTGGTCAGTTACGTGTGATTAATGAAAATTTATTCATTTCTTACCTTATCCCAAATATGGAGTCGTTTGGAATATACTAATTTATTACTTTAATAAATATTTGTTATATATCTATTAATCAAGGAGTTGAAATTTATCTATTACCGTTGTGCTGTCGCAGTTCTTTACGGTTAAAGCCATCAGTTGTTCTTCTACCGTTCCTTCTATTAAATAAATCTTGCAGCTTTTATTTTTGGTATCACTCTTTTTGAAGTTAACATCACCTTCATTCATAAAGTAATCAATCGTAAGAGAGTCCAGTGTTTGATCATTTAACATCTGATCAATCTGTTTAGAGTAAGCAAAAGGTTTGGATCGTAATTCTTTTAACACCCTGCAATTAGGAAGGTAGCAAAAGCTGACTCCCGTTTCATCAGACTTTTTTTTTAGAAAAAAGAAAAGAAAAACAAGTCCGATGGATAATCCTATAAGGTAAAATCCTAATCTTTTCAGAAATGCCATTAACTAAAAAATAAGAAAGTTAATATCGCTGTGTTTTAGATCGAACCATTCACCAACAGATTTATTGGTAAGAATGCCATGATACATATATAAACCGTTTCGAAGGCCCCTGTCAAATCTAAGTGAATTTTCCAGACCTCCGTCTTCTCCGATTTTTAGCAGATAAGGTGTAAAAATATTACTGATAGACACCGAAGACGTCCTGGGGTATCTTGCAGGAATGTTAGGTACACCGTAATGGATGACCCCAAATTTTTCACGAGTGGGTTTATCGTGGGTTGTAAGCTCACTGGTTTCGAAACAACCCCCCATATCTATACTCACATCAATGATCACAGATCCTTTTTTCATTTGTTCTACCATTGTGCTAGAAACCACAATAGGCGATCTGTCGCTGCCGCGGACAGCTCCTATAGCAACATCACACCGTTTTAGACTTTTTAAAAGGTTCTTGGGTTGCAGGGTTGAGGTATAAATAGTTTGTTTAAGATTCGTTTGAATGTTCCTTAATTTAGTAAGTGAGTTATCAAAGACTTTAACATTCGCTCCAAGGCCTAAAGCCGAGCGGGCGGCAAACTCTCCAACGGTTCCTGCACCTACAATAACTACTTCTATAGGGGGAACCCCACTTATATTCCCGAACATAAGCCCATTTCCCTGGTTGGTTGCTGCCATTATTTCCGAAGCAATAAGTACAGATGCAATACCGGCAATCTCACTTAAGGAACGCACAGCAGGATACTTGCCGTCCTCATCTCTTATGTATTCGAACGCTATGGCGGTGATTCGTTTTTTGGCTAGTTCTTCAAAGTATTCCTTAGACCTTGTTTTTATTTGCAAGGCAGAAATAATCGTTGCCTGTGGATTCATCAATTGAATTTCCGATAGGGTAGGAGGTTCTACTTTCAAAAGAAGCGGACAAGAAAACACTTTCTTTGTATCGCGAGTTATGCTTGCGCCGGCATCGGTATATTCTACATCTGCATAACTCGCGCTTTCACCAGCACCTGCCTCCATTAAAACCCTGTGACCATTTGAGGTTAAGGCATTTACCGCATCCGGTGTAAGGCAAATTCGTTTTTCCTGATATTGGTTTTCATTTGGGATCCCAATAAAGAGGTCTCCTTTTTGTTTTAAAATTTCCAGTGTTTCTTCCTGCGGAAGTAACTGTTGTTTACTAAATGGTGAGGAAGGTTGATTCATAAACAGTAATTGGAAACCGTAAATTAATGGTCAATCTCAAAATTACAATTTTTTTTCATGAACTAGGTTTGTAAAATGGAGCATAAAAAAAAATCCCGCACTAATGTGGCAGGATTTTCATTTTATATTTTTTAACCTAAAGAAATATGTTAAACAAACTTCTCAGGGAATGCTGGATCTGTTTATATAGTTGTTGTAAAGACTGATTTGGTGTTTTTTGAGACAGGGCCTCTTCTATTTTGTCCTCATTTTCAGGCAATACCCCAAGTTTTGCATTGGCCTGCCGTTCTTTGTCTTTGTAGTACTGCAGTTCTGCATCCATGGCATCCAGATCAATTCCGTGAACATATTTGTCATATAGTTTCACTCTAATAAAGTATACAAAAGGAATTACCACCATACATACAGGTAGTAACCAAAGAATATTCTCTGTATCAACATAAATGTCATCGTCATATAAAACTTCAAAAATTTGAAAAGCATACATACAAATTGGGATCAATAAGATATGGTACCACCAGTGTTTGTTCGTAAAGAACCAAATCAATAACAAATAAAAGGGTACTATTTTACTTAATAAGAACCACCCATATGTGTACAAGTCTGCAAATCCATTTCTGTCAATGGTCATCCCCAGAAAATTTATAGTGGCCTCCGGGTCTCTTGGTAAATAATCATGAAGCTTAAAAATAAATGGTGAAGCAATTATTAAAAAAATTGCGATAGACTCAATGAATAATCTTTTTTTGGCTTTTTTACTTTGATCAGGTATTCGATTCATTTTGGCAATACAAATGAGGGATTATATTGCTCTAACGCAAAAAAGGGCAATTTATTGATTGCCCTTCTTTGAAATAATATTATTTATAAGTAATTACTGTATTACTTTATATGGATTTTAGTTTTATCAACGCCATCTTTGTGAAGCAACTGATCTTCTATAGTATTGTCGGGGGTCAGGGCTGCCGCCATCAGAATTAGACAGGTACAAATGCCAAAAAAAAGTTTCTTTGTGTTCATCGTAAATAGTTTTTCATTAAAGATTTGATTCATTCTCACTAACAAATGTAGGAAAAAATACACTAACAAATTGTTATTTATCGGAAAAATATAACCTTTTAACGCAAAAAGTATACATTTTAACGACTTTTTTACCGTTCGTCGAATACCATACAATAAAACCGAGTCTTGTGCGATGGGGAATTCATTACTTTTAGTGCGAAATTAGATCAATTAATCTTGAGCGGAGCTAGCCAATTGTAATTTAGGGCTTTTTAGTTCTTTTGGTGACTCATGACCTAGAATCTAAAATGCAAAAAAAATATTCAGAAAAATTCTTGTTTTTTCAAACCAAATTTTGGTATAAATCCTGGGAAGGTAATTTTATTTGAGTATTGAAAATTACGATGGTCGGTATTATTATACACTTTATCGAAGACAACCGTATTGAATTTCTTATTAAGTATGAACTTAAAATCACTTAAATTATAATTTACTTACTAGTTTTTAAACTTTATTCAGGCTGGATTAATAGAATTTTTCGGGTTTCGGAGTCAATTACTTCCAGGACGAGTTTTGTATAGTTCGCTGGGAGATGCTTTTCAATCTTTTCAGGCCATTCTATAAAAATCCAGGCATCCTGATTAAGATAATATTCCAATCCAAGGTCCAGGGCTTCTTCTTCACGCTCTAAGCGGTAAAAGTCGAAATGATACCCTAGTAAGTTACCACTGTTATTGTGATATTCGTTTACAATTCCAAAGGTAGGGCTATTGGCCTGATCTCCTCCACCTAGTGTACGGACCAAAGCTTTGATTAAAGTGGTTTTCCCGGATCCCATCTCTCCAAAAAAACAAAGTGTTTTGGAAGCAGCATTGTCCAGAATTTCTTTAGAGACCTTATCTAATTCCTTAATTGTATAGATTATTTTCTGCATTTATAGGATAAAATCAGTATATTTAAGAGTCCGGTACTATAATCAATGAATATAATTAGAATTTATTCCAGATGTAAAAATAGGACTTGTTTCTAAAATAAGTAAGTTCCAGTCGCAATGAAATCCAATTGGCAAAAGAAATATAAGTCAGACGCGCTAATAGCCATTACAATAGCTGTATTGCCATTTTTAGGATATTTTCATTTGCTTTTTAGCGACGAACTTAATACAATTTCTTTGTTTGGATGGGAGTATTCACATATCTTTCCAAGCAATACACTTTTAATTTGGTATCTTTTAAAAGATATCATCTCTTTTACATTGCTGTTAATATGGTTTTTTACTCTCTCAATAAAGTGGAAATATTTCCTCGTACCCTTATTTATTTTATATATAAATGACATATTGGAAAATTTATTTGAACCATATGGGAAATATAGCTTTTACCCTTTTTATTTTGAGCATTATCCGATAACCATTAAAATTTTAATAATGTCATTTATAATTGGCAGCATATATTTTATTGATATTAATTATTTTAAGCACTATCGAAGACAATTGTTAGAGATTTCCATTAAATCTATACTAAGTACAAACATCAAGAATGCAAACAATATTTACAATGAAAAACTACAATCTCTTATTGAGAGAAGAGAAAGTTTAACCAAGACTAGCTATCTTAAAAAAATCTATAATGCAAAATTAATTTTGGAAGATCGTCTCCAAATGTACAGTGGGACATCCAGGGTTGAAGATAATAACAACAAGGAAAAACTAAATTTACTAGTAATTGTTTTATTAGTCTTTACGACGCTTCTTTGGTTTATTCATTATCTTATTCCTGAATATCAACAAGTTTTGGATTTGGGCATAGTACAAATTAATAATAATGGATTCGAAAGTGTTAGAATATTTCTCTGGTTTTTGCTACAAAAGTTAATCATACTTATTCCCATGACTCTATGGTTTCTTACCTGTCAGCAGTGGTGGAAATATGCCATCCTCTCACCAATTATTTTATATTCTTACCAGTTTTGGGAGGCCACCCAGGACGTCTCGTTTTTGGATGAAGCAGGCAATATAAGTGCATTCCCTGCCATTTTTTGCGTTGTCCTTTTTCTTCTGGTAATCTCAAAAGCAATCAAATACAGGGTGCAGATATTAATAATGTATGAGCAACTTACCGAGGAGATAGATAATCTATTTAAAAACGCTGATCTTAAGGCAAATAACGTTCTTTATAAAAACGTAAAACAGATTAAAATGCTAAAAACAGAAATAGCCAGGGAAACTAACACGAAGGAGCAATTAATGAAGCTTATTACCCTAAGGGATGAACTTTTAAAACAACTAAAAGTGAATTACTAGGGTTCTTCTTTTAAACGTTTTTGTGTTTTTTCAATCTCTTCAGTAACCTCTTTTAGCAGGCGTTTTAATTCCTCTTCCTGACGTTCTTTTATTTTTTGTTCAATTAAATCTTCAATCTCTTGTTGCCTTGATTTGGGCAAATGGTCAAAATCTAAAGTTTCAGCTTCCTCAGGCTTTTTCAGCATATCACCTTCTCCGGTAATAAGCCAGACAACATTTAATTGAGGATATACGCGGAGAATGTTTTCAATAACATCGCTGCCAATAGAAGCATTGTTCTTTTTCATTCTTAAGGTGTATCCATTACTGGCACCTATGGATAAATCGAACTGTCGGGCGCTGAGTCCGACATATTTAATGAACTGCATTAAACGATCTATTGTTTTAAACATTACCTAGAAAATAATCGATATATGATCTCATTTTTTCAAAGATAGGGCTTTAAAAAGATATAAAAAAGCACTGATTATGAAAGAAAGAGAATTAATTTGAAAAATAAATAGAAAAAAAGCTATAAATATTTGTATATATAGAATATAATCTATAATATTATAAAAGAAATATTAATGCTGTTTATTAGACCTTATTTCTATCTAAAATTCAAATAAGAACAGATATCCCTCGCCATTATAGGTATTGTAAAAAATGGGTAGCAGATGAATAAAATTAAAACCTTGGAAAACCTTCAAAAACTCCATTTGCTTATAGAGTCAGAGTGTACAGGCCCGCCAAAGGCTTTGGCAAGAAGAATGAATTTGAGCGAACGATCTGTATATAATCTTTTGGAAGTTTTAAAGGATTTTAATGCCCCTGTTGAGTATAACAGAAGAAGGAAAACCTATTATTACAGTAGTCATTTTGAGCTCAATTTTCGAATTTCACTTTCTGTTACCAATAACAATGAAGTAACCGAATTATATAGAGGCAGTTATTTAAACTAGCCATTAAAAAAACCTGAAAGTGACGTATTTGATATAAAGAATTGTTGATTAGTTTTTCGTTTGTTCTCTCTTTAAAAGCCGACTTTTGATAGTCGGCTTTTGTTTATATTATTAGGAATTGTAGTTTTTCAAAAGATAATGGTAGTGGTATTTTTTAAACAGAAGGATATACATAAATAACTGCAGATTCTTCGCATTTAATTTCTTTTTAAAACGTTTGGATGATTTATTAAAAAATTGAGTAATGCTATAGATTCTATCTCTTCCCATTTCCTTTAGCATTAGATAACTCTGATAGCGTAAATAAGGGGCCAGGTTTTTACCCCGGTGCGCTTCAAAGGTGTACATATGAAAAAGGTAAGCTTCATTTTCTTTAAGATGAAAAGTTTTTCTATGATACTTGAAATCATTCAATTCTATTAACATAAAGGCCACAATTTCATTCTTATGTTTAAGCGCAACACATTTCAGTTTGTCGTGAAAATCAAGAATTGCACCAACCCTGGCACTTCCAAAGATTTTTTTTCTTAAGCCTGCTATTTCTTCAAGATTCAGTTTCACCAGTTTATATTCAGTAGGATCAGCTTTTATTTTTGGTGGTTCACATTCAGAAGCACCCTCGAGAACCCAATAGAAAGGGTCAAAATCAAGACCAAATCTCGCAAGTTGATTTCTAACCCCAAATAGGAAAAGGCCATTCTTAAGAATATTCCAGAACCATTTAATCCGGTAAAACTTACCCTTATCAACTTCCATTAATATATTATATTTTAGTGTTACCCACGCCCATAACTTCCTTTGCCAGGCGCCATATTCATAAGTGTTCTGAACTCTTTAGAAGTCATAAGTTCTCTTCCATTCGCTTTGGCAATGGTATGAATTCTTTCAACTAATTCAGTATTACTTGCCAATTTGGTTCTGTTAGCATCAAACCAGATATTATCTTCAATACCCACTCTAACGCCACCGCCAATTGCAACGGATAGTGAATTCATTTTAAGTTGAGCGTTTCCAATCCCCGCCATGCTCCAAAAAGAGTTTTGCGGGAGGTCCTGTACCATGATGCCCGCATGTAACAAATTGGCCTGTGAACATGCTATATTGCCCAGCAGAAGATTAAAATAATACGGAGGTTCAAGAAGACCCTTTTTTATCAGGTACTTTGAAAAATTTACCATCCCAATATCAAATGCTTCTAATTCCGGAACTATCCCTTTCTCTTTCATAATAGCGGCCAGGTTCTGTATCATATCAGGAGAATTCATGCTGGCAACTTTATTGAAATTTAAGGAACTCAGTGTTAAACTCCCCATATCCGGTTTCAGATCACCTTCCAGATTTAAGGCATCTGCCCGTTGTTTCAGTTCTTTAAAATTTCTACCGCTTAGGGAAACGCAGATCACAAGGAACGGATCAAATTTTCTGATGCCACTAATTATTTCGCCATAAATTTCCTTTTCATAACTTGGTTCTTCGGTGATTTCATCCCTTGCATGCAGATGCACCATAGTAATTCCTGCTTCAGTTGCGCGATGGACATCTTCAACTATCTCCGATATACTGACGGGTACATGAGGAGTCATTTTCTTAGTAGGAATCATGCCTGTTGGCGTAAAGTTGATTATCAATTTATCGGACATATTATAGAAGTGTAAGCTAAGAACAATTTTAAACAGGAATAAATTGTATGAACAAAAAGCATGGCCTTGTGATGTTCATTTTCACATTAAAATACCTTACATAAACTAAAATAGATAAAAAAAGGGACAAGGTTTTCAAATAAAGTAATTACTAGTTAACTGGCTTGACTATTCAGACGATATACTAGTTAATAGTTGAATAATCAATGAGTTATGAATGTTAGAAACAAGGATATTTTTAAAAATATTACCTAAAAGTAACACAATGGATCCCTTGTTTTTTTAAGGAATACTTAAAATTCAATCTCTTTTCAGGAAAATTCAAAAAGAAAGTTATAAACCGACCAAAGAAAACAAAAAATAAAAAAGCCATAAAGAATAAAGGAAAGTGTAGCTCTTTTTTTCATTGGTTGGAGTTTATTTATTGAAGATTTAGAGGGCTATAGTAATACTTTTCCTTCATACAAGGGTGCTAAATCCGATTTTAGGCAGAAATATTCGTTAAAAAGGGCTATTAAAGGACGATGCAGAAATCTTATTACTTTTAATTCACAATTAGGTTCTCAAGGAAATCTCCAATATAAAAGGCAACCAGGGCGGCTATACCTCCTAACAATAAAGTTTCCAGTATGCCCTTCCAAAACATAGTTTCATTTACAAAAGCTTTTAGCCAGCCAATTATGATAAATCCAATTGCCGTTAGGATAGATGAAAGAAGAAAAAGATTATAATTCATCGGGTAAATAAAATCTATCACATAGACTAACAGAGGAATTATCCCTATTAGTATAAAGGAAAAATAAGTAACGCCACCAATTATTACGGGAGATTTATCCTCGTCAAACATTACTAATTCCTCTTTCATCATTACATTCACCCAGCGATCTTTGTCGCTGGTTATCACCTTTACTACATCTTCTAATAGTTCACCTTCAAAACCCTGTTCCTTGTATATAACCCTTATTTCTTCTTTTTCCAGTTCAGGAAGGTGTTCAACCTCCCAATATTCTATTTGTTTGTGTTTGTTGTAGTTATCTTTTTTTGTTTTGTTAGACAAGTAGGCTCCAACAGACATTGCGAAACCATCTGCAAGCAAATTAGCGAAACCTAGTATTATGATTATGGCACTATCGAGGCCTGCGCCGACAGAGCCTGCTACCACAGCGAAGGTAGTGACACAACCATCGATTCCTCCATAAACAAACTCACCTAAATATTTTTCATACTTCTTTAAAAACCCGGCATGTTTGTGCAAAGCTTTTTCATTATGTATTTCTGTACTTTCCATCAAAAAGTTTTCAATTGAATGCCGGAATATAAAATATAGGTTTAGAATAAAATATTCTAGCTCATTACTTGTTTTAATGCTTGTCCAAAGATCTCCATATCCTCTAATCTTCCGGTGCTAATACGTGCCCAATTATTTAAAGGTGGAAAAGGACGCCCAATAAGAACATTGCGCTTTTTCATTTCATTAATCATAGTTTGTATTGGCCTGCCGGTTTTAAAAAAGACAAAATTGGTGTGTGACTTTATATATTCCAAACCTAGATCATCCAGATGCTTGTATATAAGTGATTTTGCCTTAAAATTTTGAAGTATACTAAACTTATAAAATTCATCATCTTTTAAAGCTTCCTTCGCTGCTTCAATTGCAAGAATATTAGTATTTGCCATTACTGCTGATTTCAAATTACGGGCTATCTCCGGTTTAGCAATTAAATAACCAACTCGTAATCCGGCCAGACCATAAACTTTGGAAAATGTTTTAGAAACAATAATATTTCTACCTTCTTTAACTAATTCTACCATTGAAGGATATTCTGGTTCTGTAATAAAATCATAGTAGGCTTCGTCACTAAAAATCACTGCATCCTTATCGTGTGACTTACAGAAATCGAGTAAACTGGATTTATTCAAAAGAGTACCTGTTGGATTATTCGGATTACAGATGAAGATTAGCCTGGTATTCTTGTTTATTCTGTCAGACATGGCAGACAAGTCGTGCTCCATATTTTCATCTAAAGGAACTCTGTGCACTTTTGCCTTAAAGGTTTCTGCATACCTTAACATAGCCTGAAAAGTAGGGTCTGCAGAAATAATCTCGCCACCATCCAATCCATAAATAAGCCCAGTTGCCTTCAAACCTTCAGTTGAGCCGCCGGTAACAACCACATGGTCTTTTGTTACACCCTCTTTTAAAGCAATCATATTTACCAAGCCGGATAAGCTTCGAAATGGGTACCTACATGCTTCATCGAATGAATTTACCAGAATTTTCCGCACTCTTTCGGAAGGGCCATATGGATTTTCATTGGCATTTAGTAATACCGTCGAATCGACTGCATTAATGTGTCGAGGGAAATTAAATGCCATACTTTCTAATCCCCCTAACAAAGCAAAACTGCTGGTTAAACCTACTGTTTTTAACCAATTCCTTCTATCTATATTTTTCATGTTCTGAAATTATGAAAAATATGTTACAAAGAATAATTGAAGTGTAAGATTGCCATTTATAACCCAAAGGGAAGGGAATAAATAATATAGTTTAAAAGAAGCAAAAGATTCTCAAACTACTTGGAGATTCGATAAATTGACCAGGTAAATAAATCAAATTCAGGTGTAAGAAAACCTTTGAACAGATTTTTATTTAGATGATAAAGAATTGCCGGCTTGGGAACAGACAGCCATTTGTTTTAATAAAGAGTATTCGAAATAAAAATGGTTACAATAAGAATTACCATTGCTGAATTTACTGTAATGGCTATTACCTTCTTTTCATTAATAGGCTCATTACGGCCTTTATAAAGAATGACTGTGCCAACTACGCCCAAAATCCCAGAAAGGATTATTGGCAATCCAAAGAGATATCTCGAAAAAACGGGATTAATGTTCACTACAATTGCAAATGCAGCAAAAGTTAGAAGAAAAAGAATCAGTTTACTCAATTTATATGACCTTTCTGTATATGAATTATTAGCTTCCATAATTTTCGGTTTTTAGTTAAAACACAATTAAATTGCTTTAATATTAGCTCTTAAACCTTCTTTTATTCCCAAAATATTATTTACGGTTTCGTTTAAGTAGTGCCTTATGAGTGTACTAGGAATTCTTAATGTTGTGAAACCATTTTGAAATGAGTGCATGGTCTCCTCTAAATCATTCATTGCTTGTTCATGGGTAAGCATTTGATATTCAGTATCGATTTCTATATTTAATTTCACCCTCGCAAATGCAATATCCACTGATTTTTTACCATCCCACCATTCCAACATTGGGTGAACTCCGGCTTGTTTAAGTCCATAATACAGTTGTATAGCTTCCAGAGGGGTATTATTCTGCCTTATGAGTTTGTCCATGCGCTGTTTGTGCCTGGAACACAATTCAACACCATAAGACTCCATGGCCTTTTTATGATCCAGGTAACTGAGCTCTTTTTTACATTCTATACAAGTCATCCTTAAGCAGGTAATATTTAATTTGGGATAGTTATAACCGCAGTATTTTTGGAATATTATATTTTCTCGACGTATGACAGCTCACTTTTAGACGAACTGCAAAATTTTAGACGAACTGCACTTTTTATGTTAAAATTTCTTTGTATTAAAATATATTTAAGGGGCTCTATTAAGAGTTAAAGAACCTATATTTACTCCTCCATCTTTAACTTATTATAAATTGAATGTTTAATAAATTAGGCCCTGGAGTATTAGTTGCTGCTGCTTTTATTGGTCCGGGAACAATAACAGCCTGTACCATTGCCGGTGTTGGATTTGGATATGCATTGCTTTGGGCTATGCTGCTTTCCATCCTTGCCACAATTATTTTGCAGGAAATGTCCGCCAGGGTGGGGGTTATTACACAGAAAGGGCTTGCTGAGGTTATAAGAGAACAGTTAAAGGTATCCTGGCTGCGTTACTTTATTATGGCTGTGATTCTCAGCGCGATAATAATTGGTAATACTGCATACGAGGCAGGGAATATAAGTGGTGCCACATTAGGTTTGCAAGTCTTAGCGGGAGCTGATTATGCTCTAATATATCCATGGATTATTGGATTAATTGCCTTTTTATTGTTGTATTTAGGATCTTATAAGACTCTAGAAAAGGTATTTATTTCACTCGTTTTAATGATGAGCGTTTCTTTTGTATTAACTGCTATTTTGACTAAACCAGACATTGAGGAAGTGCTAATGGGCCTGCTAATACCTGTTATACCTAAAAATAGCCTATTTAATATAATTGCTTTAATAGGTACTACTGTTGTTCCGTATAATCTGTTTCTCCACGCATCATTGGTGAGGGAAAAATGGAACTCTTCGGAGGACCTTGGAAGTGTAAGAAGGGATACATTTTTGTCTATTGGACTGGGAGGAATTATTTCAATTGCCATTATAATTTCAGCGGCTGCCATTTCTTCAACAGAAGTTAAGGATGCATTAGACTTAGCTAAAGGCTTGGAACCACTCTATGGTCAAAGCGCAAAATATTTGATGGGAATCGGTCTCTTCGCGGCAGGTATTACTTCGGCAATTACCGCTCCTTTAGCTGCAGCCTATGTAGCCAATAGTTGTTTTGGATGGAATGCCAAAGTAACGGATCTGAGGTTTAGGATTGTTTGGATGGTTGTACTTTTTATTGGCGTGATTACGCTTTCTTTTGGAATAAAACCAATAGTTATAATACAATTTGCTCAGGTTGCCAATGGGCTGTTATTACCCATTATTGGAATAATATTGATTTGGATAGTTAATAAAGCATCAGTTCTCGGAAATTTTAAGAATTCCATTTGGCAAAATGTATCTGCAATTATTATTATTATTTTAGTAATACTTCTTGGCGCTAAAAGTATTTTCAACGTTTTTGGGATAATGGGATAATATGATAAGCAAAATGTTTATAGATATAAATTGTGATGTAGGAGAAGGCATAGGTAACGAAAGATCTCTTTTTCCGCATATTAGTTCCTGCAACATAGCTTGTGGTGGTCACGCAGGTGATATAAACACTATGTCTGCAATAGTTCGGATGGCACAAAAGTTTGGAATTAAAGTAGGGGCGCATCCATCATATCCGGATAAAGAAAATTTCGGGCGCAAATCCATCAATATAGCAAAGAGACTTTTAATATCAAGTATTCAAAAACAAATTAAAGAATTAGAGTCTATTTTGATCAGCTCAGACATGCAACTTCATCATATTAAAGCACATGGTGCTTTATATAATGATATTGCTGGTGATTTGGAATTGGCTATGATTTATTTGGAAAGTGTTCTAGCCTATAAGGACCAGGTTTTATTATATCTGCCTTATGGCTCTGAAATTGAAAAAGAAGCGCGTAATCAAGGTTTTAAAATATCTCTTGAAGCTTTTGGTGATCGCAATTATAATGACGATTTAAGTCTGGTTTCACGCGATTCAGATCAAGCTTTGATA
>CBDUGN010000095.1:0-13086 GCA_965366915.1 uncultured Eudoraea sp.
ATCATAAATAAACGGTTTCCAACCCGATAGATTTCCATGTGATTAATGCCGGAGTTTGTGAGACTATCCAGTACTTCCGGCCATACCTTGGTATGATACTCCTCATATTTGGCAATTAGCGTATCGTCATCTTTAAGATCTAATGCGAGACAATGTTTTTTCATGATTTTGTTTTATCTTAATATTGATTTTTATAGGTCAGAATCAAAAATAAAGCTGTCTAATTCAGCAGAAGACCATGGTGTTATCTTGCCTTGAGTGCGAAACCTTATTTTTCCAACAGTACCGTTTGAAATGGCCTCAGCAGAATTTCCCCAACTATTTCTTATATAGGTAGAAATGGCAGCTATGTCTTCATTTTGTAGTGTGGAGAATGAAGGCATGTTAGGTAATATTTCGGGAATCCCGTATTCCTTTCCATTCACTACAATCGGTCCTTCCATACCATGCAATAAAATCATGGCCAGTTTTTCTTTATCGCCTGTAACCCATTCTGAATGCTTTAAGGGAGGCGCAAACCGTGACATGCCCTCTCCCTGAGTGCCATGACAACTAGCGCAAAGATTTATATATTTTTGCCTGCCTGAAGCCATAACCATCTGATCAATTTCTATTAAATTTTCTTTAGAATCAGTAATTTCTTTTGGTTTTCCCGGCCAGCTGAATAATTTTTCCAGGTTATCCACGATATATGAATCTGTGCTTGCTGAGGTTTTTAGTTTTTCAAAAACAAAAGGGGCACTGTTAAGTTCAATTTTAGCATCATTTTTTATGGCCGTACTGTTTAGAATTCCATTTACAATGGCATTGGTCACCCATTCTGTTTTTTGATTTTGATCAAAATTCAATTTATTTAAAACAGCCAAAATCTCTTCTTCAGTGCCCTTTACTGCAATAGCACTAACCAGCATTTCAACAAATATTTCCCTATTCTGATCATATGTTTTCCATTCGTCGTCAGACATTATATTATTAAAAAAATCATACTCTTTGTTGCCTATACTACTCATAACAACATCACGCGACACAGGATACGGATTGTATTCTTCAAGAAACTTTTTTGAAATACTAAATGCCGTTTCCGTATTTAATAAATCTGAGGTTAAGACCATTTGCATCTGTAAAACCGGGTCTGCACTATCGTATGCATTTGTTATATATTCCTGAATTTCTTTACGAACCTCAGGTTGCTCTTTAACCATTGCAGCAGTAAGGCGCAAAGCTGTCTGGGCAACTTTTGGATTTGATGCATACATGGCAGAGAGGTAAGGCTTAGAATTAGAATTACCCAAACCTTCAAGAGTCCATAAAGCATGGAGTTGTCCTAACGGATTTTTGGAAGCTAGAATTTTTTCTAATTCGGGAATAATAGTTAAATCCTTACTCTCCACAAGTAGGCGTTGCGCCATATCTCTGGTCCACCCATTCGGATGGTTTAGTAGATTGACAAGTTCAGCCAGACTTAATCTGGAGAGATCTTCCGGTTTTGCGTTTATTTTATTTTTTGTGGTAATACGCCATATCCGACCCATATTTATAGGTTTGTCGAGTTTCCTTTTTAAGGTTACTTCCCGCAGATAATCTGTCATATAGGGTCCGTGCTGAATTATTCCTTTATACATATCCACCACATAAAGTGCCCCATCAGGTCCAGAAGCTAAAGAAATAGGTCGAAATCGCTCGTCTGTAGAAGCCAGAAATTCCCGGTTCTTATAAACGCCTTCAGCACTTAACATAAAGCCCTCTTCCAGAACTGAATTTCTTTTGATAAGGTTGCCGGTAGGTTCACAAACAAAAGCATTTCCCAAATAGGATTCGGGAAGGACATCTCCTCGGTAAATTAAAGGGCCGCAGGCTGATGCAAATTCGAGCAATTTTCCTTCTTCATCCAGGGTTCCCGGAACATAACCTCGGTTTACAGCTGTATTACTTCTTATAGGATATATACTGCGATCTAGGGTCAGACCATGATCTATTCCGGTACTACTTTTATGATGTTTATTCCGTTGGAGCACATTTGGAGGGACAAGATCTGCATGTAATTGTGACCAGTTATAATTATAATACAAGCGTCCCGAATTATCGTGGCATATTCCCCATTGCCCTCGGAACTCGGTTTCTTCTTTTATCCATCCCGAATCAATTTTCCGGTAGCGGTTTTTAGATTTGGCATTGTAATACCAATTGTCCATTCCTCTCCATAAGCCATTGGCCGAATGTTCGGGCATTCCATGACCACCATAGGTAGGATCTATCAATGTTTTTTTATCTGCTTTGAAATCCCCATTGGTATCCTCTGCAAACCAAAGTGGAATATTTTCCGCAACAAGCGCTCCTCCTTTTACAATGGCAATAGCTCGTGGAAGTACAAGACTGTCTAGAAAAATGGTACTCGTATCCATTTGTCCGTCCCCGTCATTATCAAATAATACGCTAATTCTCCCTACGGGATCATTTTCTCCGGAGCCATCAATATCCTGCATAAAACCAATCATTTCAACCACCCATAGTCTACCGCCTTCATCAAAAGAAATTGCTACCGGATCTTGCACCAGAGGCTCAGCTGCCACCAGTTCAATTTTAAGTTCGGGATCTGCCAGCTCAAGGGATTTAAGAGCTTCAGAAGGTGATAAAGGGGGAGAAGGTTCTTTTTTACAGCTATGCAGAATCACTATCAGTGCCGCAAAAGGCAATAGCCTTAATAGTCTATAGAATAATTTGATTTCTCTGAACATAGCACTCTAAAATACGATTTTTATGTTTTTAAAAGTACTTATTACATTTGAGGACCTCTTGTCTTATACAATAAAGGATGCTATATAAACCAGTAATGCAGCAAATGTCCCAACAATAAAAGTACCTAAAGTGTATACTTTATAACCGGTTTTTACATCAATGCCAGAAAACTGAGTAAGGATCCAAAATCCGCTGTCGTTTGCATGAGAAACTACCATTGCACCTGCACCAATAGCTGCTACAACCAAAGCCTTGTCTATCTCGGTGGTAAAGCCCAGTGAAATTAATAATGGGGCTATTATTGATGCTGTTGTAATTAAGGCAACTGTAGAAGATCCCTGTGCAGTTTTAATGGCAGCACATAACATAAAAGGCAACCAAATTCCCAGGTTGGCTGTAGAGAGTGTATCTGCCAGGGTAGTGGCTATACCACTGTTTTGTAAAATGGTACCAAAGATTCCACCGGCACCTGTGATAAGAATTATATTTGATGCATCGGTAAGGGCCTGGCCCACCCATCCTGTGGTGGATAAAATGGTTTTATCCCACTTTCTCGGAAGCAAGAAAGCGAAGAGCATTCCAATTATAAGGGCAATTACCGGAGATCCTACAAAGGAAATAAACTTTAGCCATGCAGTCTCTGCCTGGCCTTCACTCAGATTAAATTCAGCTAGTGATTTCCCTACAATTAGTAATATGGGGATCAATATGGGCAAGAATGATTTAAATGCACCGGGGGCCTGCTTAATTTTTTCCTGAATCTCATCCTCCGAAATATCAGGATTTGGATCTATATAGTGTTTACGACCCATTTTCTTACAATAGAAAACTGCCACAATAAGGGATAATATACCAATGATAAGACCAATTAACATAACGAGTCCTACATCTGCACCAATAATTCCCGCAGCCGCTATAGGCCCGGGAGTAGGAGGTACCAGAACATGTGTTATCATGAGCCCCAGAATTAAGGCGGTGGCCGTCCCAACTATAGATAATCCGGCCCTTTTAGAGAGACTTTTATTCAAAGGGTTGAGGATAATAAACCCGCTATCTGCAAATACAGGGATAGACACCACAAAACCGACCAAACCCATAGCTTCATGCACACGGTTTTTTCCTATTAATTTGAGGATTATTTCTGCCAGTTTAAAGGCACCTCCCGAATGCTCCAGAAATGCACCAATAATAACCCCCAGGACAATGACCACACCAATTTTCCCCAGGGTAATCCCAAATCCGTCATTTATAGATTTTACTACCATATCCAGTTCCATTCCTGAAAGCAAACCAAAGAACAGGGCAGCACCAAGCAGGGCTAGAAATGGGTGTACATTTAATTTTGCTGTAAGCAATACGATGATTACAACACTCAATAGGAGTAATAAAATGGATATCATAAAGTGATTGGTTTAGTGTGCATCCCGCTTTACTATGGAACTTGATTTTCCTACTAAGAAATCAAGATCGGCACCCAAATGAGCCTGTTGCACGGTTTTTATATATAAGTTGGTATATCCTCTGTTGGAAGCCGGTTCAGGAGGTGTCCAGACAGCCCTGCGTTTTGTCAGCTCTGATTCTTCTACTTCCAAATGCAGTTTTCGGTTTGGAACGTCAAGAACAATATAGTCGCCTGTTTGTACAAGACCCAAAACCCCGCCTATTGATGATTCAGGGGAAACATGCAAGATAACCGTGCCAAATGCTGTGCCACTCATTCTGCCATCTGAGATGCGAACCATGTCCTTTATACCTTTTTTTAAAAGCTTTTCGGGCAGGTCTACATTGCCAACTTCGGGCATACCCGGATAACCAACTGGTCCGGCCCCTTTTAGCACAATTACACTGTTTTCATCTATTTCCAAATCGGGACGATCTATATTGGCATGGCAATCTTCAATATTTTCGAATACTACTGCTTTGCCTCTATGTGACATAAGTTCAGGAGTGGCAGCTGAAGGTTTTATTACAGCGCCATCTTCGCATAGGTTGCCGTATAGTACAGCAATACCCGCCTCTTCAATAAAGGGTTTATCTATTGCCGCAATTACTTCGGTATTATAACATTCCGCTTTTTTATTATTATCCCCAATTGGTTTGCCATTAACTGTTAAGGCATCGTTATGAAGATGTTCTTTCATTTGTTTTATAACTACAGGTAACCCACCAGCATCAAAAAAGTCTTCCATCAGGAATTTTCCGGAGGGCATTAGATTCACTAATAGAGGCATTTTACTTCCAAGAGTGTCAAATTCTTTTAAGTTAAGCGGGACACCAATTCTTCCGGCAATCGCTTGCAGATGAATTATAAAATTTGTGGATCCTCCAATAGCCGCATTTAATTTTATCGCATTTTCAAAGGCTTTGCGCGTAAGGATTTTAGATAATCTCAAGTCTTCTTTCACCATTTCAACTATTCGTCTCCCCGAGAGTTGAGCCATCACCTTTTTTCTTGAATCAACGGCAGGGATAGCAGCAGCGCCCGGTAGGGTTAATCCCAGAGATTCAACCATACAAGCCATGGTGGAAGCTGTACCCATGGTCATGCAATGTCCTGCACTTCGTGCAGAACAGATCTCAGCTTCTATTTGATCTTCAGGGGTAAAACCTTCATTCTTGATCTTGTCTTTTAAAGTCCATACAAATGTGCCTGATCCTATTCGTTCTCCTTTGTATTTTCCATTGAGCATTGGTCCACCGGGGACTACTATAGTGGGCAGATCAACACTACAGGCGCCCATAACGGTTGATGGAGTGGTCTTGTCGCATCCTGTTAGAAGAACAACCCCATCAAGAGGGTTTGCACGGATACTCTCCTCGGTATCCATACTTGCCAGGTTTCTGAAAAGCATTGCCGTGGGCCGCATTAAAATTTCTCCCATACTGGTGACCGGGAACTCAAAAGGAACCCCTCCGGCTTCAAGAACACCTTTTTTAACAAACTCGGCAAAATCTCTTAAGTGACCATTACAAGGTGTTAGTTCAGACCAGGTATTGCAAATACCAATTACAGGTCTTCCATTGAAATAATCATTGGGATAACCCTGATTACGAAGCCATGACCTATGAATAAAAGCAGATTTTGGATCTCCTGGGTTAAACCAATCTTCACTCCTCAATCTTTTTTTTTGCTTATCTTTTTTCATTAGTTGATATTTCTTAAGGGAATACTTATTATTTTAAACTGGCCCGAATCATTTATATGGAAATCAAGGTATCATCTTTAATGCAGTTAACAAAATGGATTTTGTATTTATTTCTAATCTACAGTCTTTTTATGTAAATATTTATAAGGACTGAAAATCTTTTGTTACTTTTAGTTAAATGGTTTGTAACGTCTTTATGAAATTTAGAGCATGCTACTAAAAGCTTGTAGTACTGGCTTCATTTGTAATTTGAGTAAAGTACATGATGTCATTTTAAATAGATTAGATTAATATTATGGACAATAGATAATTAGGCTAATGAAGCGAAGGAGTTTTATAAAAAAAAGCGGTTCAGCAGGATTGTTAACTATGTCCATGCCCATAATTCCTTCCTTTTCTCCAATATTTTCTGAGATTCGCTTTGGTATAGCAGAGGCTTCTTATATGCAACGCAGGTACGCCAAATTAGACAGTAAAACTTATCCACCTTTTACAGATAGTCTACAAATGATTGAGCACTGCAGTTCTGCAGGATTTGGTGGCGTACAGTTGAGTGTTAGCGGTTGGGACACAGCCTATGCTCAAAAAGTAAAAAAAAGAGTTGAGGAATTGGAGCTCTTTTTTGAAGGACAGATTAAATTGCCCAAAGACAATTCGGACCTTCAACGGTTCACAGCCGAAGTGTCGGCGGCTAAAGAAGCCGGAGCAGATATTCTTAGAACAGTATGTCTATCTGGCCGAAGATACGAGACATTTGATACAATGAGTGCTTTTCAGGAATTCAGGACAAAATCAATCAGTTCTCTAAGGTTGGCGGAACCCGTAGTTCGCAAATTTGGGGTTAAGCTTGCGGTTGAGAATCATAAGGATTGGCGGTATGCAGAAATGATAGAGATACTAAAACTCATTGATAGTGAGTGGGTGGGGGTGACCCTGGACACAGGCAATAACATCGCTCTGCTGGAGGATCCTATGGAAGTTGTAGAAGCTCTTGCGCCTTATGCCTTTACGGTTCATTTAAAGGATATGGCAATAGAGGAATATGAAGATGGATTTTTACTTGCAGAAATTAATTTGGGGGAAGGATTTTTGGACATAGACAATATGATTACGATTATCAAAAAACATAATCCGGAGATTCGTTTTAACCTGGAAATGATAACCAGAGACCCTTTGAAAATCCCGTATTTAACTGAGCGCTATTGGGCAACTTTTGATGAATTTCCCGCCAGTGAGCTGGCCGGGTTTCTTTATAAGATTAAAAAAGAAGAAATTTCACTGCCCTTAACTGTGGTGTCTAAAAACCCTGCAGATGAGATATTGGCCCTGGAAATTGCGAATAATAAAGCCTGCCTCAAATACGCCAGGCAGCGCCTGGGTTTTAGTTAGTAACATCCAAATACAAAAAATATGAAAGAAACACCTTTACCTGGAATTAACCAATTTAATATGAAGGGCCGAACAGCCATGATCACAGGAGGCTCTAAAGGTCTTGGTTTAGCTATGGCTGCCGGGTTGGCATCTGCAGATTGTTCCATTGCTTTGGTAAACAGAAATTTAGATGAAGGCACAATTTCAGCGTCAAAACTTGCTGAAGATTTTGGGATAAATGCAAAGGCCTATTCAGCTGATGTTACAAATTTAAATCAGGTAGAGGCAGTTGTAAAAAAGATTGAAAACGATTTTGGTAAAATAGATATTCTGATTAACAGTGCAGGGATCAATATCAGAGGGGCCATAGATGAGTTAAGTCCCGAGGATTTTAATCAGGTGATGAAGGTTAATGTAGAAGGTACCTGGAACACTTCCCGCTCTGTAACTCCTCTAATGAAGAAAAACGAGTACGGCAGAATTATTAATATGGCCAGTACCTTGGGATTAGTAGGTTTGGCTAACCGAACTCCTTATGCAACCAGTAAAGGGGCTGTTGTTCAAATGACCAGGGCTTTAGGGTTAGAGCTTGCACCTTTTAATATTACGGTTAATGCCATTTGCCCGGGGCCATTTTTAACTGAAATGAATATCCCGATTGCGAATACTGATGAAGCGAAAAATTTCATTGTGGGGGCAACAGCGGTGGGTCGCTGGGGGGAATTAAAGGAAATTCAAGGTGCAGCAATATTTTTAGCCAGTGATGCAGGCAGCTATATGGTAGGTTCCATGCTTACCGTAGATGGGGGTTGGACTGCGAAATAATTATCCCTAAATACTAAGCCTTGATATGGGCCATTTCTTTAAAACTCACATTGTTTCACTATTAAGTAACTGATGTTACACAAGTCGTATTTATGACTTTTGTCATATTTTACGGGTCTTCCTATAATTAATTTTACATCACTTAATACGAAGAAACAAATCTCGTATTAAAAACTAAATAAGGTAAATAGTTATGAAAAACGTAGTCATTTTAGGCGCAGGAACTTCCGGAACAATGATGGCAAATCATTTGGAATCTACATTACCCAAAAAAGAGTGGAAAATTACCATTGTAGACCAATATAAAACGCATTATTATCAACCGGGGTTCTTATTTCTTCCTTTTGATATTTATACTACAAAGCAGGTTAAGAAAAAGGGATCCAAGTTTTTACCTAAAGGTGTAAACTATATCCAGAAAAAAATAGATTTAATAGTACCTGAAAGCAATAAAGTAATCCTAGCTGATGGCCAGGAGTTACCATATGATATTTTAATTGTGGCTACAGGTACGAAAACAGTACCGGAAGAAATAGAAGGTATGAAAGGGCCAAAATGGTATAAAAACATCTTTGATTTCTATACCTATGAAGGCGCAAAAGCTTTAAGGGATAAATTTAGAACCTGGGAAGGTGGAAAACTGGTGGTTCATATTACAGAAATGCCTATAAAATGTCCGGTAGCCCCCTTGGAATTTGCATTTTTGGCGGATTCCTATTTTAAGAACAAAGGGATGCGCGATAAGGTAGATATTACCTTTGTAACACCACTGGATGGAGCTTTTACTAAACCACGCGCTACTGAAGCCCTTCATTATTTATTAGAAGAGAAGAATATTAAAGAAGTTACCGATTTTAATATAGAACGTGTAGATTACGAGAATAATAAGATCATAGATTATGCAGATACGGAGGTAGATTACGATCTTTTAGTAACTGTTCCTACAAATATGGGTGATCCATTGCTGGAACGCTCTGGTTTGGGAGATGATCTTAATTATATTCCTACCAATAAAGCGACTTTGCAGTCCACGGATCATGAAAATATATTTGCTATAGGCGATGCAACCAATTTACCGGCATCCAAAGCAGGTTCTGTAGCTCATTTTGAAGCTGAAATTCTAACGGAAAATATACTACGCTACATAAATGGCGAGGAATTAAAAGAAGAATTTGATGGTCATGCCAATTGTTTTATAGAAACCGGAGGTGGGAAAGCTTTATTGATTGATTTTAACTACACAACAGAACCGGTGGAAGGTACATTTCCGTTTGCCGGAGTCGGGCCATTACGACTCTTAAAAGAGAGCAGAATGAATCATATGGGCAAACTGGCCTTCAGATGGATATATTGGAATATGCTTTTAAAAGGTGTTCCTATTCCATTTGTTGATGCTAAGATGTCTGAAAAAGGAAAACAATTAGAAAAAACGCAATAATATAACTTTAAATTAAATAGCATGAAAAAAATAATAGCAGATCGGGAAATTGATGTTAACGAAGAAGGTTATCTTGTCGATTTTAACCAGTGGGATAAGGAGGTATGTCGTTCTCTTGCAGAAGAGCAGGGTATTTCCATGACTGAAAGACATTGGGATGTTATAGACTATCTACAGGATAAACATCAAAAAGAAGAACCACTATCAATAAGAGGAATTAAGAAGAGTGGTGTCATAAACATTAAGGAATTCTATAGCCTGTTTCCAGGAGGACCTCTTAAAAAATCCACATTAATAGCAGGGATTCCTAAACCGAAGAGTTGTATCTAACCAACAAAAAGATAATCTAAGATTTTAAAAAAGTCATAAAAAAAATAGAGATGAGCGAAACTAAAGTAAATGAGATGAGCGAAACTAAAGTACAAGAGAAGGATGAAACTAAAGTAAAAAAGATGCTTTTTATTCTTTCTAAAGGTACAATAGAAAATGCATATGCAGCCTTTGTTATGGCAAATGGCGCCAGGATGGAAGGGATTGAATCGGAAATATTTTTCACGTTTTTTGGATTGGAAGCTATTCAAAAGAAAAAATTAGACCACTTACATGTAGCAACTGTAGGTAATCCTGCTTTGCATATGCCAACTATGCTGGGAGGACTCCCCGGTGTTGAAGCCCTGGCTACAAAGATGATGAAGAAGGAAATGGAAAAATTAGATATGCCTCCTATTGGTGAGTTCCTTGAAATATTGTCAGACTCCGGTTGTAAACTGTGGGGTTGTAAACTAGCCATAGACATGTTCCACCTGGAAAGAGAAGATCTTATTGATGAACTGGATGGTATATTGACTATTGGGGACTTTTATGGCAGGGCCAATGAAGAAGGTACCCACTTGTTGTTTATCTAAACAAGCCGACTAATCTAAGAATCATCATTTGGAAATAGAACGTGTTAGCCCTGCTAAATTATTTTGGCAGGGTTTTTTATGCAGTTAAAATGACAAAAAAAGGCGCCGTATTCGGCGCCTTTTTTAAATTCTTTTCAATCTCTAACCAGGTGTATACCATATTGGACTGGTATAGGCACGTTCCTGCTGACTGGTTGGAGCACCATCAGGTATCTCTTTTCCAAAACGGAAGGCATCATATAAATACCAGGGAGGTGTTGGAATTTCCATTACTCTGACATAATAGAATGCCCTCTCAGATGGGTCAAAATCCGGGTCTGTCCAAACAGTAGCCAGTTCAGATGACCCAATAGTATTGGTCCAGCTTGCCGTAGCAATGTCTACTGTATTTCCTACTGCAGGTACCTTACCATCTCTTCCCGGTTTACGATCCCCGGACCAGGCTACGTCATAGACTTTTTCGTGGGTTTCACCATCAGCATCGAGCCAACCTTTAATGATTTGTATACGATCCAGGTTTGCCCCAATGGCATCTCGTATGGCATAGACCATAAAACTTGGTGATTTTCCGGAAGGAGGATTTACCAGATCACCTCCCATTGGAACGCCTTTGGCATAACCCGCGAAAGCTGGTTCTCTGCTTTGTATATCTTCTTCGGTATATTCCCAGCCACCAAAAAAGCGAACCATCATGCGCGGACCAGTGGTGGCATAAACTTCTTTACGGTGCATGGCATCCCAGATAGACTCACGGGTATTGTCCTTAGCCCAAACCCCGGTAATGCCTGCAGCAAGTTGCGACCAACCTACTATTTCGCCATTTTCATTTTTCATAAAGGGGTGTGTCATTCTTTCCGGAGAGGGTTCGTAACCCGTGTGTTTTCCAAAATAATTATTTTCCTCTGTAGTGGACAATGAGGTATGGCTATCTGTGGCGCCCTGCAATCCAAATTTATACGGGTTTGTTCCAAATTTTTCCTCCAGGACCAATCCATTTTTTAGAGCCTCACGGGTATATTCATACTGAAGCATATCATCCGTTTTTGCTTCAGAGATATCCAAATTGCCTATATCCCATCTATAGTAGTCCGCAAACTCATCATTTACAGAAAGGAAAGGATGCGTTTCACCGTCTCCTTTTATCTGGGTTATTTCATAGGTTCGTTCCCATTTGGCACGCTGCTCAACATAAAATTTATCTAGCTTTTTACCCGTATACTGCGCGTCAACAGGAAACATAATACCATTGGAGAGGTTTCCATTATGCGCTAATGTCTGTACTTGTCCCCCGGTTTTAGTTTCATAGTCTTCCAGATACTTATACAGGTCAAGAGGATCCGTACTTCCAATTGGGGCCTGAGTTGTAAAAGGTACTACTTGTCCCGCTTTATCTGCCCCATCGCGAAAAATTACATTTCGGTGCATGTTTCCACCCCTGACCAAAGAAGTCCATTCAAAACCTATAAAGGCTGTAAATTGTCCCGGATCATTAAACTCCTCCGCTGCAGCAATTACGTCTTCCCATATAGTCTTATACCTTTTTGCTCCTGGTGAATAATTGCCAAGCAGTTCAGGATCTACTTCTCCCTGTGAAAAGGTAGTAATCAGGTTTAACGTAGCCTCAACAGCCTCCTGTCCGCCTGCCCTAAAACCATTAGACCAACGTTCACCCTGTTCATATTTCATAACAAAGGGCTCTGCGGCCAAAAGATCGGTAACAAATCCCAAACCGTCAGAATGGTCTGCAACAACCAGCCAATCTAAAGGTCTGGCTAACCTGGCCCTTTGTCCGGAAGAAGCAGTTACTTCCTCACCCCGTGCAAATCGATAGGCTTCGCGCACGCCCAATCGATTTCCAAAACCACCGGCATCCATGGAAAGACCGGTATGTAAATGCGTCTCACCCCATAAAGGAAAAGTTGCAAATTCACGTTTGGCATAGGGCGAATACGTTTCCCCGGTATACTTGGTAGAAAGAATGCGACGTAAGTCTTCATCAGTATTGGTAGTTTCACCGACCTTTAAAGGATCTTGTGAGCCAGTCACGGTTTGAGAATCAGTCTTAGATTCTTTGGATTTGTCTGGAGTACATGAAATAAAGAGTGAAATGGAAATAAGTAATGCAATTAATCCGGATAACAATTTCATATTTTTATCAATTAAAGTGAACAAAATTATTTGAAAAATGGAGGGGAATAATTCTATATAAATATAGGCATTTACTGAATTACAAGCTGTAACAATGCGATTTATTTTTATGATGTATAGAGTAATAAAACCATGTGGTCATTAATTGAAAATCAACCTTTTACCCTAACAAGGTTCTTACCAAATAGGAATTGTTGTAAATACGCTAATTAGCCATAACCATTACAAAAAAAGCCGAGATAAATCTCAATAAAAAGCGGCACCATAATCGGTGCCGCTTTCAATTTTCTAGAACGGATCTTTTGCATTAAGATCGCTAATTAAGGAATTTGTAACTCGCTCCTACCATAATCATACTGGTGGTCATATCATAGGAAACTTCACTCCCAGGAATGGCTCCGTAAGGAGGGGAGCTGGGTATAAACTGAGGATTAAGTAATGGTCCTGAAGTGGCCTCGCCACTAAAGCCCATATGGTAAACACCATCTATAGCCCAACGATCGCTTATTTCATAACT
>CBDUGN010000096.1:0-12833 GCA_965366915.1 uncultured Eudoraea sp.
ATATTGTAACCTTCAAATTCCATAACCGATTTTACACGCTGATCCGGTTCCGGAAGCATATCTGTTATAAAAATATCTGCATTCCCGTCGTTATTAATATCCGAAATATCAATCCCCATAGCAGATAAAGAAAGATGCGAAGTCCAATCTTTGATCTCTTCATTAAAAGTACCATCCTGATTGTTGATGTAAAGATAGTCTCGTTCATAAAAATCATTTGAGATGTAGATGTCCGGGTAAAGGTCTTTGTTGATATCTGTAATCATTACTCCGAGGCCAAATCCAATAAGACTTCCATAGATGCCTGCTTCTTCACTTACATCAACAAATTTCCCATTATCATTCCTTAAAAGCATATCCCCTACACCTTTAAAAATATCGGGGACGCCTTCCCAGTCCTGAGCCCTGGTATTTCTTTGCTCTGCATATCCCAGACTACTTACCGGTATGTTACTATTGTTAAGGATATATGCATCCAGATCCCCATCTTTATCATAATCAAAGAAAGAGGCATGGGTAGAAAAACCCGTTTTAGCTAAATTATACTCGGAGGCCATTTCTGTAAAAGTGAGGTCTCCATTGTTTATATAGAGATCATTATCATGATTATTTGCCTTCATATTTCCGGCATTACTCACATAGATATCCAGTAATCCATCCTGGTTTATATCAACCATAACAACTCCGGTAGACCAGGGTTTTGATCCTTTAACTCCGGCTTGTTCCGAGATATCTTCAAACTTTAAATTTCCTTTGTTGAGATAAAGCCTGTTGGACACCATATTGCCGGTCATATAAATATCGGCCAACCCATCATTGTTGATATCCCCAATGGCTACACCGCCACCATTGTAGAAATTTCTATACTTAAAGATGTTGAAGTTCTTTTGGTTTTCAACTTTGTTAAGGAAGTTTATACCTGTTTGCTCTGAAGGCAAAAGTGTAAAGAGTGTTTTTTCATTGCTTGTCTCTTCCCCGGGATTTTCCTTTTCTGAAATACAGGATATGGCGATTGAAAGCAAAAGTATAAGACCGGCTATTCTTTTTAATCCTGATGTAGTCATATAGATTATTCGTTAGTTTTTGCCAAAATAATAGGAGAATCATTATTTATGGTCACGATGTAGTAGTCACGTCCTGATATTGTTATATTCTTCAGATCTCTTGCTGGTCCGGAAACATCAAAATTCTGCTGTTTAACCATCACAAAACCTCCTTTCTGATCATTTTGCAAAATTAAGCCATGTAAGGCATCCATCCTACCTAATTGAGTGCTAATTTCATAATTATTGCCTACAATTAACAAATCTTTAAACCCATCTTTGTTGAAGTCATTTACTGCTATTGACTGTATACAAGAAGACTGTGCAAGAAGTGGTAATTCTTTCTTTTTGAATTTTCCATTACCTTCATTTTCAAAATAACAGCTGGCCAATTCATATACTTCCTTTTTGCTGGCATTACTTAACTTTGGTGCAGTAAAAAGATCTTTTAAGCTTGCCCTGGCAAAATTCTTATATGAAAGGTATTCTTTGTTTAAATATGGCAGCTGCTTTACCAACTCATCCTTCGATGCAAAAGGGGTCTCTTTATCTTTATGAAAGTATGTAACAATAGGATCTACAGTACCGTTTTCATCAAAGTCATAGCTATAAAGTGAAACAGGTTTTTGTGTGGAGGCTTTTAATTTAGTATTCAGACCCCAATTACCGCAGACCAGGTCTGTATCTCCATCGTTGTCAAAATCTTCTGCTATGATCGTATTCCACCAGCCATTGGTAAAATCAAGCCCATTGTTATCTTGTAATTCTAATTTGGCACCATCATTCATGAAAACGGAAACGGACATCCAATAACCGACAGCAATAAGATCCTCATATCCATTGTTGTCAAGATCTTTCCATAACAAGTCTTTGACCAGCCCAATTTTTTGAAATTCAGGAGCCAATTCAGCAGTTACCTCATCAAATTTACCATGCCCGTCATTTTTAAATAAATATTGATTGGGGACAGCCCCAAATGTCAAGGGAAGTTGGTCAGAGGCTATAGTGATATCCAAATCCCCATCATTGTCAAAATCTGATGCGATGACTTTAGAAGCGTTAAGTTGAATATTCTGAAATGCCAAAGAATCTTTTTTGAAAACACCTTCATTATTTAAGTAAAGGCGAGGTTTAAGGGGGTTACCTCTTTTAAACTCATTTCCCCCGCTAACTACCAATAAATCGTCATATTGATCTCCGTTGGCATCAAAAAAGACATGTGATACATCTTCGCTTATTGCATCCGGTTGAAAGACAGCATCCTGATCTCTTATAAATCTACCTAAACTATCCTGCATAAAAAGTGCGGAAGCTTGCCCCTTAGCGCCACCAATAAAAAGATCATCTTTAGAATCTTTGTTCACATCGTAAACAGATAAGGAAGGACCTTCATTTGTATTTGCAAAAGGTACAAGAGGGTCTCTGTTGAATTCAAGAGTATTTGGGTCTTTATGTTTAAAATTGAGCGTTTCAGAAGCGTTAACAAGGAAACTTTTTACTTTTGATTGGTGTTCTTCATAAAAATTACCTCGCGCAATCTGCTCGTCAATGAATAGCTCTTGATTTGATTTGACAGATCTTATTGTTTGGTATTTTCCACCCGGCCATACAATACTTAAGGAATCCATCAATGTGTCTTGTCCGAGGCCAAAATGAATTTTATTGGAAACGGCTGATAAGTATCCTTTGGTTACAAAATTTTCCTGTTTTAAAATACCATTTGTTGTATGTGCTATCACTTTAGTCCCAATGCCAAACCTGTTTTTCTTATCTCCACTTAATGTGATCTGAAGGTAATTGTTGTCAGTATTTTTATCTGAGTTATTTTCAAGAAGATAGGCCTCTTCATTTATGTTGTTAACAACAATATCCAAATCACCATCGTTATCCAGGTCTGCATAAACACAACCGTTGCTAAAGGATAATTCCTTTTTATACCATTCTTTGGTAACATTTTTAAAAGAAAGGTTTTTTTCATTCTTGAAAAGGTAGTTTGCTACTTTCTTTTCAGGTAATTCTTTAATGAATGCCATATCTGTTTCAGTCATACCAGCACTTATTCTTTTTTGAATATTCTCATTGGCTATAAAACTTATAAAATCCATATCATTTGTGGCACCTTTAATTCCATTGGAAATATAAATGTCTTTATAACCATCATTGTCATAATCTGCAGCCAGAACACTCCATGACCATTCTGTAGCCGAAATACCGGATAAGTTTCCAATTTCACCAAAATTTGAAGTACCTAGATTTAAATGCAGGGTGTTCTGCATATACTGGGGGGCATATCCATTTTTTAAATAGTATTGGTAAGTAGGATATGAATACTCTAATCCCGAAGTTTTATAGGTTTCTAAATCTTCAGGGAGCATATCTAATGAAAGGATATCGGTTAGTCCATCGTTGTTTACATCTGCCAGGTCATTACCCATAGAATAATGCGTTGTATGTCCAAGGTGCCTATTATCTGATGAAATAAGTTCGTTAAAAGTTCCGTCGCCCTGGTTTATATATAAATAATCATTCTCAAAAAAATCATTCCCAATGTAAATATCGGGATATCCATCATCATTGAGGTCACTAACTCCAAGTCCCAAACCATATCCTATTTTTCCCTGGAAAATCCCTGATTTTGCTGAAACATCTTTGTACAATCCATCATCATTCCTGTAGAGGCGATCACCAGAAAGTGAATCTATTTCTAAACGCTGAGATCCCTTTCCATAAGTATGGTTTGGATGCACCGAATGATTTAAAAGGTACATATCCAAATCTCCATCCAGATCATAATCAAAAAATGCTGCCTGTGTTGAGAGGCCACTAAAATCTAAACCATACGATGAAGCTTCTTCACTAAATTTGGGAATACCTTTTTCATCTATGCCCTTGTTGATAAAAAGTAGGTTTCTGCCTTTCAACCCTCTGTAATTACTTGCTTTACAAACATAAATATCAAGCAGGCCATCATGGTTAATATCAACGTGTGTTACACCTGTAGTCCAGTTTCCAGAATTACTAATCTGGGCTACTTTGGTAACATCTTCAAATATTAAATTTCCTTTGTTAATGTAAAGTTTATCTTCACCCTGATTAGCTGAAAAATAAAGATCTACCAATCCATCATTATTAAAATCGGCTGAAACCACACCGGCTCCATTGTAATAATACAGATAGTTTAGAATATTAAGCTCTGGGGTATCAATTAACCGGTTATTAAAATTTATTCCGGAATGAGAAGAGTCAACTTTCATAAACAGCTTTTCCTTCTTTTCACTACAAGCCGTAATTAGTATAAACGCGCTTAAAAAAAGTCTTAAGATCCTTTTCATTTATTCTCCAAAGTTGGTTGGCAAGATAATGAAATCGGTAGAAATAGGAATGTAATACGAGTTAATGTTTAGCCTAATAACGGTTAAAATTAGATGTCTGTCAACTAGTACTATTTGGTTGTGAAACGGAAGTTAGAAGTTAAAAATAAGGAGTCGAATATGTTCGACTCCTTATCTTATTTATTGCAATTTTGACAACAAATTAGTTCCAAAACAGCGCGTAAATGGTTGCGATAATAATCATTACCGCGAAGGCCCCAATATTGAATTTCGCACTGGTATTGAACAGACCTTTTGTAAGTGGAATACCTTTTGGATCATCCTTGCCTTTATTTTGATTAAGACTCACTAAAACTATAACCAGCATTGTAAGGAGTGTTGTATATCCCATCTGGTCAAGGAACGGAACATCAGCAAAAATTGCACTATCAGACCAGCCACTTGGAGCTACTTTGAAATAGAAAGCAATGGGGATAGACACTAATGCCCCAACGATTGCTGCCCTATTGGTTGTTTTCTTCCAGAATAAGCCTAACATAAACACAGCTAAAATACCTGGACTTACCAGTCCTGTCCATTCCTGAATAAATTGGAATGCCTGATCTATACCACCCAAAAGTGGCGCCATGACACAGGCAATTACAAGTGCTATAGCCGCTGAAATCCGACCTACATTTACTGTTGTTTTGTCTGAAGCATTTTTATTAATGTATTGTTTGTAAATATCCATGGTGAATATTGTAGAGGTAGAATTTAACATAGAAGCCAGAGAAGATACAATGGCAGCAGCCAAAGCAGCAAAAGCTACACCTTTTAGCCCGGTTGGCAAAAATTGCAATAGCCATGGGTAAGCCTTATCCGCTTGTTCCAGCGTTGGTAAATTTTGAAGTCCGGCATCTCCCAGTCGTGTTAATATTTCTGCATCTTTAGCCATTACATAAGCGGCAATGCCGGGTACTACGACAATTACAGGAATAATTATTTTTAGAAAAGCAGCCAGAATAATACCTTTTTGTGATTCACGTAAAGACTTTGCTGCCAATGTTCTTTGAATAATATATTGATTAAAGCCCCAATAATAAAGATTTGCCACCCACAGACCCCCGACAAGAACACCCAATCCCGGCAGATTACTATATTCCGGATTGGATTTGTCCAATATCATCACAAATTTTTCCGGAACAGTTTCGTAAACAACTTTAAGACCTGCTATGACTCCCTGACCGTCGGAGACTGTATTTAGTGCCAAATACGAAGTTACTAAACCTCCGAAAATCAGAAATATAACTTGAATCACATCTGTCCAGGCAACAGCGGAAAGGCCACCATAAAGTGAATATGCTGCCGCGAACAATGACAGCCCGATTACACCATAAACCATGGGGATTCCCATTATGGTTTCCAATGCTAATGAGCCCAGGTACAATACGGAAGCAAGGTTTACAAAAACGTAAAGAGCTATCCAGAATACCGCTAATATGGTTTTTAAATTTGTAGAATACCTTTGCTCAACAAACTCCGGGATGGTATAAAGACCTTTATCAATAAAAATTGGAAGGAAAAATTTACCGACGATAAGTAAGGTTATTGCCGCCATCCATTCATATGAGGCAATTGCCAGCCCGACGGCAAATCCTGAACCCGACATTCCGATAAACTGTTCGGCAGAAATATTGGCAGCAATAAGTGAAGCCCCTATAGCCCACCAGGGCAAAGATTTACTGGCAAGGAAATAATCTTCTGCGTTCTTTTGATGTCCTTTTTTATCTCTGGAAACCCATAAACCAACCCCTAAAATCAGGAATGCATATGCGACAAAAATAAAATAATCCCAAAACCCGAAAGCTGATGTCATAGTTTGGTTGGTTGGCAGTTTAACAAGTGCTAATTGCTCAATTTCGGCAAAATTCTTCGCTAATTAAAAATTTGCTTTGAACATATCAGGTTTTAGCCTTAGCACTAGAGGTATTGGTTAACAATATTTTCAAACAACTCCTGTTTACCACTCTGTAATTTCAATTCACCATTTGACTTAGCAATTTCATAAAGATCAGTCAGGTCTAATTTCCCAAGTTCATAATCTTTTCCTTTGCCTGAATCAAAAGACTGGTAGCGCTTTTGTCTCAGGTCATTATAGCGAGAAGAAGTCATTATCTTGTCTGCAATAAGTAAAGCCCTTGCAAAGGTGTCTGCACCACCAATATGGGCGTAAAATACATCGTCCATATCAGTGGAATTTCGTCTTATTTTGGCATCAAAATTAATTCCACCTCCTTGCAGTCCTCCCGCTTTCAAAAATGTAAGCATGGCTTCCGTTACTTCTGTTATATTATTAGGAAATTGATCTGTATCCCAGCCGTTCTGATAATCACCGCGGTTTGCATCAATACTTCCCAGCATTCCGTGAGCTGCAGCAACTTCCATTTCGTGTTGCATGGTGTGACTTGCCAGGGTGGCATGATTCACTTCAAGATTCAGTTTAAAGTCGTCTTGTAAACCGTACTGATGCAAAAAGCCAACTACTGTCGCAGCATCAAAGTCATATTGATGTTTCATAGGTTCCATGGGCTTCGGTTCTATAAAGAAAGTTCCTTTAAACCCTTGTTTTCTGGCATAATCTCTTGAAGTTGCCAAAAAACGACCCATATGGTCCAATTCGCGTTTCATGTCTGTATTTAGTAAAGACATATAACCTTCTCGTCCTCCCCAAAAAACATAATTTTCTCCATCGAGGGCCATGGTGGCGTCTAGCGCCAGTTTTATCTGGCCACCTGCTCTGGCCAAAACATTAAAATCGGGATTAGTAGCGGCACCATTCATATATCTGGGGTTCGAAAAACAGTTAGCAGTACCCCATAAAAGTTTTACCCCTGAAGCTGCTTTTTTCTCTTTAATATAATCCACAATGACAGAAAGCCTCTTCTCAGATTCTGAAAATGAATCCCCTTCTCTAACGAGGTCAAAATCATGAAAGCAGAAATAGTCGAAACCTATTTTAGTTATAAATTCGAAAGCGGCATCGGCCTTAGCCTTTGCTGCATCTATAGGATCACTAAAATTATCCCAGGGAAAATCTTGTGTGCCTGGTCCGAAAGGATCTGCCCCTACACCGCAAAATGTGTGCCAGTAGGCCACTGCAAATCTTAAGTGATCTCGCATAGTTTTCCCCGCCACAAGCTGTTCCGGATTGTAGTATTTAAATGCAAGGGGATTATCAGATTCTTTGCCTTCAAAGGGTATTTCACCAATTCCCTTATAAAATTCTGTATTTCCAATAAGTGCCATATTAGCTGTTTTTTAATGTTAGTTCCAGTTTGTTTTTCCAGATTTCGTAAGCCATTTTATAATCCTTTGTATCTGATGAAGGTGAGTAACTCATAATATAATCATTATCCATAATCTGTTTCCCGAAAGCAGCATAATTTCCATTATGCAGCTGGCAAGCACGAGCAGCCCCAATAGCCCCCGTTGTATCATAAATTTCTATTTCCTGATTTATTAAACTGGCTATGGTGTTAGAAAAAATTGGAGACCTGAATAAATTATCATTCCCAGCCCTGATAACATTGGCCTTAATACCATCTGACTTTAGTATTTCCATCCCATAAACAAAAGAAAAGGCAATACCTTCCAGGGCCGCCCTGCAAAGATGTGCCTTGGAATGAATATTCAGGTTAATATTTTCTATATGTGCCCCTAAATCTTTATTATTTAGCATACGTTCCGGGCCATTACCAAAAGGTAGAATAACAACTCCTTCAGATCCAATTGGAATTTCCGATGCCAACTCGTTCATTTCCTGGTAGGAAGAAATCTTTAGATTATTTAAAAGCCATCTGTACATTATTCCTGCGCCATTTACACAAAGCAATTTACCTATGCGCAAATTACCAGACGAATAATTAACATGAGCAAAATTATTAACACGCGAACTTTCTTTAACAGAAAGATTATCAGTAATTGCGTAGACGACACCCGAAGTGCCTCCTGTTGCCG
Organism: uncultured Eudoraea sp.; assembly: GCA_965366915.1. GTDB lineage: Bacteria > Bacteroidota > Bacteroidia > Flavobacteriales > Flavobacteriaceae > Eudoraea. Next base: position 8,372 of record CBDUGN010000096.1, read on the forward strand.
CCACCTCACCAGGATTAAATACATTTAGTGAGAGTGCATTGTTAGGTTGATCGCCGGCGCGATAAAGAATAGGAGTACCTTCTGCCAGGCCGGTTTCGAGGGCACCTTTGGCCGTAATTCGGCCCTGGTCTGAAAAAGTATCTACAATTTCGGGGATAAGCTTTTCATCTAATCCATAATAGTTTAATAACCAACCGGCGATTTTCTCTTCTTCGAAATCCCAAAAAATACCTTCTGAAAGTCCGGAAACGGTGGTATTCATTTTCCCACTTAGCTTATAAGCTATATAGTCGCCGGGAAGCATGGCCATAAAACTGCTATTATAAAGATCGGGTTCATTTTCCTTAACCCATTTTAATTTAGAGGCTGTAAAGTTAGCCGGGGAATTCAAAAGTTTTTGTGAACATGTATTATGCCCCAGATCGTCAAATGCTCTATTGCCAATAGCCACTGCTCTGCCATCACACCAAATAATTGATTTTCTTAAGGGAATACCATGTTTATCAACCAACACAAGCCCGTGCATTTGGTAAGATATTCCAACTCCTTTTATTTCAACCGGATCAACCTTAGTTTCTTTTAATATTTGCTTTGTGGCATTACACAGATGCATCCACCAATTATCAGGATCTTGCTCTGCCCAACCCTTTTTTAAGGATAGCATGCTCATTTCCTTTTTAGGTTCACTAATTACAGACAGGCTTTTACCGGAGGCTATCTCCACTAAAGCTACTTTTATAGAAGAACTTCCAAGGTCATAGCCTATAGCGTACATATTTTGGGATTGATTATTGACGCCTTAAGATATTGTTTTTATAGGGATAAGCCAAGGAAACAAAAACAAAAAATCCCTGATCTAAATGATCAGGGTTCTTAAAAAATAAACTTAAAAAAAACTTCTTAGTATCCCGGATTCTGAACCAGATTAGGGTTAAGAATAATTTGTGTGGCAGGAATAGGGAATAATTCACGATCTGAATTCCCAATAGCGTCAGGAGCTTTAAATTCCCAATCGCGTGTGTATTGACCAAATCTAATTAAATCATTACGTCTCCAGAACTCTATGTATAGTTCTCTGCCTCTTTCATCTATCAAATCTTGCTCTGATAAGCTACCTAATGGATTGGCACCACGCAGAACACGCAGGTCGTTAACCATTGATAATGCATCACCTCCGCTTCTAAACATGGCCTCTGCCTTCATTAAATGGGCATCGGAATATCTGAAGAAAATTTCATGTGAAACGAACCCGCCATATCGTGGGTTGTACTTAAGTACTCTTATGCCTGTTATTTCATCATTATCAAGAAGGTTTGGCTGGCCATCAACCGCACTTATAAATTCTCTTGAAAAGACCAAAGGCGCGCCACCTCTTTCAGTAAGTGGCGTTCCTGTAGGACCATATTGTTGTCCCTTAAGGAAACCAAAACCAATATGGGTGCCGTCTGCAATGCCATCGCCGTCATCATCAACTGTACCGGGTGCACCCGCGGGTTCTCCTTGTAGTGGTACACCACCTCTTCTTTCTTCTTGTGTGCCTCCTAGAATATTTTCTTCTGGTCCGTCAAATAAATCATAAAATTCAGAAAGGGTTGAAAAACCATTCCATCCACCGGATTGCTCTGGTGTAACAAGGTTATAGTGCAAGCCATTCCAAATCCTGTTACCAACCTGGGTATTGATCCACCATATGGTTTCATTATCCGGGGTATCTCTGAATATATCAAAAAATCCGGCTTCCAAAGCGTAACCATCAGCAGCAATTTCATCCACCAGGGTGATAACCCTTGCCATGTCTGCGTTATCAACGGTTCTGGTACCATTAAAAATATGTCTGTTCAAATGAACCTTAGCCAACAAATATCTTGCTGCTGCTTTAGAAACATTTACGTTTTCTGCGCCTGATGGCCCTGTGGCAGGAAGTCCGGAAATAGCGGCTTCCAAATCAGAAACAATAAGGGCAATAGCGTCTTCACCAGTCAAAACTTCAGGATCCGCCAATGGTGGAGCCTCAGTATCCCTGATAGGCACCTGGCCAAAATTGTCTAAAATTACATATACAGCCAAAGCCCTAAAGAAAGATGCAGCCGCCCTTGAATCTGGCGAAGATGCAGACCTGCTGTCTAATACTTCACTGGCTACCAGTTGAAGTTCATTCCATTGATTCCAGACATTTGTAATATACGAATGATCAGGAGTCCAGGAATGCTGATGTAATTGTCTCCATATACCATTATCACCCCAGTCAGATCCTCTTGTAGGAACTAGCATTTCATCTGTGGTAACTTCAGAAAGTGCATATAAGTCAGCCTGATTACCTATGAATCCGTTTATGGAATTATACATTGCTGTTACCTGACTTGCCGCTTCTTCGGCAGTTGCAATACCCTCAAAGTTAGGGGCAAGCAAAGAATCGGTCGCTTCAATTTCCAGATCGGTACATGAGAAAAACAGTGCCAATGCTGGTAATGAAAACATCAAAATTTTTGATCGTGTTTTTAAATAATTAATCATTGCAGTTTTTTTTAAATTAAAATTTAGCATTTATACCTAAAGTCACTGTCAGTGGTCTTGGGAATGCGGTATAATCTATTCCCTGACTAGGAATACCACTTCCAAATCCATCACCAGTGTTGGCTGTAACTTCAGGATCCAGACCGGTATAGCCAGTAAACAGTAATAAATTTTGTCCGGTTAATGAGAACCTTAAATTCTTAAACGTCCCATCCTTAAGAGGCACATTATAGCCAACCGTTGCGTTTTGCAAACGTACAAAATCTCCTTTTTCCAAATAAAGTGTTGACACTTCTTGCGATAATAGTGTTAAACCTTCCGGATCTGTGTTTCTGGAAGTTAAAAAGGTAGGCTTGTTTAAGAAGGCATTTCTTGTGTTGTTATACACGGAGAATCCAAATTGACCAGCAAAGAAGATATTGGCGTCCCAATTGCCTGCATTTAAATTAAGTGTAAGCCCGGAAAGAACATCAGGTACCGCATCCTCGCCGACAAAATCTTTTTCGTCAGCACTGAAATTAGGATTTCCACTGGCATCCTCAGAATATGTGGCCATATAGTAAGAGAAAATAGATCTTCCTTCTCCCAGGCGCTGAGCAAAAGCTCCTGTAAGCCCCGGACCATTAACTTCTCCGAAATCTGCTGTTGTCCCTTCTAATCCTTTTACCTTATTGTCGTTATAGGAGATATTAAATGCTCCTGAAAAAGTCAATTTATCATTTTGGATAAAATCATAGGCAACGGCAACTTCTACCCCCTGGTTGACTAATTTGCCATTTTCAAGATTCTTAAAGACAAAAGGATCAAAAGCCGGTGCTGCGGCGGCTTGTCTAAACAAGAGATCTTTAGTCTCCTTTTTATAGAAATCGAGCGAGCCGGTAAAGCGATCGAGGCCGAAACCAAAATCAATACCAACATTAAGATCAGTTGTCTCTTCCCACTTTAAATCTGGATTTTGAACTGCCACGGTTTCGAGCCCTGGTCTGTTAATACTACCATCGTCCGCAATAGTCGGCGAAGCAAAACGCTGTCTTTTCACAAACTGACCATATGTTAAACCATCCTGGTTACCCGTGATACCCGCACTTAATCTTAGTTTTAAAGTAGAAAAAGCAGGACCAATGAACTCTTCTTCATTAACCTTCCATGCAAAAGCACCAGAAGGGAAATAACCATACTGGTTGTCCGGTGCAAATTTAGAAGAACCATCTGCTCTAAAGGTTGCAGTAAACAAGTATTTGTTATGCAGGTTTACATTTGCCCTTGCAAAGTACGATTGTAATTCATCGGTATTATTGAAGTTGTTTACCCAGACAGAGGCATATTGTCTGCCCTGAACACTGCTAAGCTCTCCGGTATCATTGAATGGGTTAAGTGTGTTTACAAAAGTACCGTTTTGATCATAACCAAATTGTTGGTATGGGCCTGCAATAGTACTAGCTGCATTATTTATGTCTTGTCTTAGGTTTGTGCCCATTTGGTCCAGACCAGTTTCGGGAGTACCCCAACCCTGAGAATTGAATCCTTGTCTTTGAAAATCCTGATAGGTAAAACCAATAATCGCGTCCAAAGAAACGTTTTCCCAATCTCTTTGCCAGTTAAGGGTTGCTTCAAGTAATTTACTTGTCGCACGCAATTCATTGAAAGAGGCTTGTCCCTGACCACTCACCCTGTTCTGATTTGTAACTAATGGTGAAATAGTTGCGCTTGCTGTAGCATCAGAGTCATCATAACCTAAAGCTATCTTTGCTCTCAATTCATTATCATCATCATCAATAATGTCATAAGAAGTAGAAAAGTTGATTAAAAACCTGTCTGTATTGGTTTTCTGACGGAAATAAGCCAAAAGGTTAGCGGGGTTTAAGAGGTTACCCGGAATAACAAACGATGGATTGTTGGGCCATGTTGGGTTTGCAGAATATGTTGCTCCAATTAGGTTGCCACTGGC
>CBDUGN010000097.1:0-12809 GCA_965366915.1 uncultured Eudoraea sp.
CACTTTTCAAAAAGAGAAGTGGTTTTTTTAATGAATATCTCCCAATCCTGTTCATACGGTCATAGAGAGAGCATTTAACTTTCCTTCAGAGGACATCAACCCTTCAGCCAGGCTTTCCTGAGTTCAGATTCGGGGCTGTTCTCCAAATTATCTATGGGTACTATTGTAGTTACCCTTAATTTCGGTGTCCCTACTTTTCCCTGTAATGTTAATTCTTCCTCACCGCGTTTGACCACCATTGTAATTTTCCTGTCAGATGTCCATCCAAAACTTTGTCCAATAATAGGCCTGATGGATTCTAATGAAATTGGCATCCCATCTATACTTTGTATTGTATCCCCTCCTTGTGCCCCAAGATCTGTAAAGAATGTATTTAATTCAATACCACTTCTAATGAATATTGCGTCATTATTATTCTGATCAATATCTATAAAGGGAACCTCTCCATCTAAAAAATAACCGGTTCGCTCCTGAGTATCCGTGGTCATTAATCCAACCGAGGCCAAAATCTCATTATAATTCAATGGGGTATTACCTCTAACATATAAATCAAAAAACGATCTGATCTCAGGATAGGTCATTTCCACGATCTCATCGATAATTTCATCATCCTCAAATGGTGTGTCATCGTCATATTTTTTTGAAAGTTCCTTCATTAGCCACAACACTCCTTTTTCTCCATTGCTCAAGTCCCTGAGCATGATATCCAAACTCATATTTAATAATGTTCCCTTTTCATATACGTTGGCATAATTTCCTTTGTAGGGATTTTCCAAAATGTTTCTGCTCATGGTAGTAAATGACATTTCATCGTCATATGATTTGGAGTTATTTATTTTGCCAACAATACGCGTATAAAAATCAGCCTCATCAATAAGGCCCTGTTGAATCTGGAATAGGTTGGCGAAATATTCTGTAGTTCCTTCATACATCCATAAGTGTTCTGACATTTTAGGATTGTTAAAATCAAAAAATTGAATTTCCTTGGAATGCACATTCAAGGGTGTGACAATATGAAAAAATTCATGTGAAACTATGTCAATCATAGCTTTTTCCAAAGCTTCTAAAGGCATTTGTTCCGGCATCACTACAACGGTAGAAGTATGATGTTCCAAAGCTCCGAATCCTGATGCATCTGTTTGGTCTAATGTAGATAGATATACCAATATATTATATTCCTTAGTACCATCAATCTCACCAAGAAATGCTTTTTGAGCCCTCATCATACGCTCCATACTCTCTTTTAGATCTGCTGCTGAATAAAGGTCGTTTGGAGAGTAGACGCTTAAATTAACAATGATATCATTGATGACAAATGAAGCTGTATTTTCTTTGGCATAAAGAATTGGGTTATCTACTACTTCAAAATATCTTGAAGCAAAAAAGATATCTATCATGTTTTTAGAATCATCCTGCTTTTTATTTAATGATGTAGTGGGTACCAAATGTGAAGGGGAAGAAATAATTAACTCATAGGGCACTTCCTTGTATCCTTCAAAATAACCTACAAAACCATGAAGATTCAAAACAAAATTCTTATCCTTTAAAATATTTGTTCCTGCAGGAGAAAATACGGGATCGTTTAATTCACTTTCAATATCATAAGTGTCTGTTACATAATAAGAGATCTTATCCAATTTTGTTGCATTAGATATATTCCATTCATTGGTTCCGTTTGAAGTAACTAAAAGTTCATTACCCTGATAATCATACGCTTTCATGTCCTCAATATACTTTCCGTAGTCATCTTCACTATAGGTTCCCGGAACTGTTTTTGGAATAAAAAAGGAAATGTTCTGTTTACTAAATGATCCCGGATTAATAGTTACACTAACTCTATCATTATCAACATTAACCAAATCTATGGTTGTTTCAACAACTGAATTATCTTCAGATAATACAGATTTTGAAGATCCACATCCATATAATAATACAAGGAAAACGTACAGGATAATTAATTTTTTCATTTGAAACCGAAATATATTGTTTAGAAAACAAGTTTATTAAAATTTATCTAGATCATGCTGTTTATTAGCAAAGAATTAAGATGAACATTAAACTTATTAACGAAGACTTCTCATAAATATTTTTGATTATTTTTGTTTGCGAATCAGCTTAGGACAATATGCTATATAAACGAATACTTCTTAAACTCAGTGGTGAAGCACTAATGGGCAACAAGCAATACGGGATTGATGCCGCAAGACTGGCTGAATATGCCCAAGAAATTAAGGAAGTAGTAGAATTGGGAGTTGAAGTAGCAATTGTCATTGGCGGAGGAAATATCTTTAGAGGACTGGCGGGCGCAAGTAATGGAATGGACAGGGTTCAGGCAGATCACATGGGGATGCTGGCAACAGTCATAAACGGCCTGGCATTACAGAGTGCTTTGGAACTCAATGGTGTACAGACAAGATTACAATCTGCTATAAAGATCAACGAAGTTGCAGAACCATTTATAAGAAGAAGAGCTATGCGCCATTTAGAAAAAGGACGTGTTGTTATTTTTGGAGGGGGTACCGGAAACCCTTATTTCACAACAGATTCTGCTGCAGTTTTAAGGGCAATTGAAGTTGAAGCAGACGTTATCCTAAAAGGCACCAGAGTTGATGGTATTTACACCAGTGATCCTGAAAAAGATAAAACGGCAACCAAGTTTGAAACTATTAGTTTTAATGATGTGCTTACCAAAGGTCTAAAAGTAATGGATACCACAGCATTTACTCTTAGTCAGGAAAATAATCTTCCAATTGTTGTTTTTGATATGAATAAAAAAGGTAATCTCCTTAAAATAGTATCAGGCGAAAATATTGGGACGGTAGTAGATCTTTAGTTTGGTATAATTTGTGTAAAATAAGTTACAAAGTTTATTATGGACGAAGATGTTAAATTTATTTTGGAAGCCACCAAAGAAAGTATGGATGGGGCTATAGTACATTTGGAAAAGGCATTAGTTAAAATCAGAGCAGGTAAAGCTAACCCGTCGATGCTATCGACGGTAATGGTGGACTATTATGGCTCTCAAACGCCTTTATCGCAGGTGTCTAATATAAATACTCCCGATGCACGAACACTTTCTGTTCAGCCTTGGGAAAAAAGTTTACTTGCAGAAATAGAAACAGCCATTATGAATGCCAACCTTGGTTTTAACCCAATGAATAATGGAGAGGTTGTAATAATTAATGTTCCTCCTCTAACAGAAGAGAGAAGAATACAATTAGTTAAGCAAGCGAAATCGGAAGCGGAAGAAGCTAAAATCAGTGTTCGTAGTGCAAGACAGGAAGCAAATAAAGAAATAAAACACCTGGGGATTTCAGAAGATCTAGAAAAAAATGCAGAAATAGATATTCAGGAAATGACAGACTCCTACACTGAAAAAATAGACAATATTCTTCATGTCAAGGAAGCAGAGATTATGAAAGTATAATTCATGAATTTATCATAGGCATACAGCGTTGTTGCTGCAGCTAATTATCTGCAAATTGACTAATATTCATTATAGAAGTTTAGTTTTATCCTTTAAAATAAATTGCAATAATCGCTGCAATAACGATGATAGCAGAAATGACTATTAAAACTCTATATAGTATAATTGCAATTTTACTATAGTTTTTATCATCGGTCATAGCATCATTTCTTTTCAAACCTTTTAATAGTGCAATTTTCTAATTCGGAAATTTACTTCTGCTCAATTTACATAAATTATTTAGGAAATAGTCCTTTCTAATTTAAAGGTTGGTATTCACTATTTTACAGGTGGTTTCTAGGTACAGTCCTCCTTGTTTTCTACCTTTGCCGCGGTTAAAAAATGCAATAGCAAATAAAGCTTATGCCAATTGAATTGGTCTTCAGACCTAAGTGTTTAAAAATAACACAATCAATTTTTAATTAATAATATGGTTTCGAAGATTACAAGTGGATTTTGGGGAAAGGTTGGAAGAATAATTCTTAGAAACAGAATTCTTATTTTATTAGGAATCGCTTCCATCACTGTTTTCCTGGGTTTTCAATGGAAGAACATGCAATTTTCGACTTCTGAGGCGAATTTACTCCCAGATGATCACCCTTTAAATATTGCCTATGAAGATTTTCTTGAAAAATTTGGTGAAGAAGGAAATACAATTGCTTTCGCAATTAAAGATAGTTTGTTTTATGAAGTTGAAAATTTTAACAGATGGAACAGATTAAGCAAACAATTGGCAGCTTTTCCGGAAGTAGACTTTGTGGTATCTATAGATAATCTAAAGGAACTCATCAGGGATAAAGAAGAAAAGCAATTCATTCTTCGTCCTTTTATTGAACAGACTCCTCTTAATAATACTGAAGTAGACAGCCTCACTCAATATTTGTTCAATAACTTACCATTTTATGATAACCTGTTATATAATAAAGAAACGGGAACCATAAGAACACTAGTCTATTTGGACAAGGATATTGTAAATACTTCTGTTCGGAAAGACTTTATTTTAAAAGACCTCCATACGCTTATAACTGATTTTGAAAAGGAAACCAAAATGGATGTTCGAGTATCCGGAATGCCGTATATACGAACAATGAACACTCAAAATATTATTGATGAAATAGGAATTTTCATTGCGGCAGCACTTATCGTTACTTCCTTAATTTTCTTTTTCTTTTTCCGTAGTATTCGTGCAACGCTAATTTCCATGTGCGTAGTCCTAATAGGAGTTATGTGGGCGTTTGGGATCTTAGGTCTCCTTAAATATGAAATAACCGTTTTAACAGCTCTTATTCCTCCGCTCATCATAGTAATTGGGATTCCAAATTGTATTTTTCTAATCAATAAATATCAACAGGAAGTTAAAAAGCATGGAAATCAGGCTTTATCATTAAAAAGGGTCATATCCAAAATAGGTAATGCAACGCTAATGACGAATGTCACCACGGCTTGTGGTTTTGCCACCTTTATTATAACAGATAGTAAACTTTTGACTGAATTTGGTATAGTAGCCTCTATTAATATATTATGCATCTTCATGCTTTCCATACTTATTATACCAATCGTGTATAGTTTTATGTACCCACCAAAATCAAAACATCTGAAACACCTCAACAAAAAATGGATAGATGCTTTTGTAAACTGGATGGAGCATATAGTAAGAGAAAAAAGGATTGCTATTTATTCAATCTCTTTGATAGCATTAATAATTAGTATTATTGGAATTTATCAAATCAAAATTTCCGGGAATCTTGTTGAAGATATGCCTAAAAAAACGGAGTTTTATAAAGACATCCAATTTTTTGATGAAGAGTTCAATGGAATTATGCCAATTGAAATTGTTATAGATACAGAAAGAAAAAAAGGGGTGCTAAAGCCCGTTACACTGAAAAAGATGAATCAGTTGGGGGAAATGATTGAAGAGAACCCTTCATTATCCAAACCCATATCCGTAGTTAATATAGTAAAGTATTCCAAGCAGGCTTTTTATAGCGGAATTCCTAAATATTACCAACTACCCACATCTCAGGAATACAATTTTATTATGGATGTAGCCCGAAAATCTCAGGGAAATGAGGGCTTAATTGAAAATTTTGTTGACAGTACCGGGCAGGTTGCAAGGATTACAACCTTCATCAAAGATGTTCCTACAGAGGAAATGGAAGAAATTGAAAAATCGATTCTTGATGAAATCACCAAGATATTTCCAGCCGATCGTTTCAATGTTTTTGTGACAGGAAAAGCGTTACTTTTTTTAAAAGGCACCAAATATTTAGTAAAGAATTTAGTGCTTTCTTTATCCCTGGCTATTGGTTTAATAGCTTTATTTATGGCTTATTTGTTCCGTTCATTCCGAATGATTGTTATTTCTTTAATACCAAATCTCCTGCCATTGGCCATTACTGCCGGTGTTATGGGTTTTGTAGGTGTGCCCATTAAGCCTTCTACAATATTGGTTTTTAGTATCGCATTCGGAATATCAGTTGATGACACCATTCACTTTCTGGCAAAGTACAGACAAGAACTGACCGCCAACCATTGGCGAATTCAAAAATCGGTTTATGCAGCTTTACGAGAGACCGGTGTAAGTATGTTTTATACTTCTATTGTCCTTTTCTTTGGCTTTTCAGTATTTACCATTTCTAGTTTTGGAGGGACTGTGGCTTTAGGGGCATTGGTGTCGGCTACACTGCTCTTTGCCATGTTAGCTAATTTAATTTTGCTTCCCTCACTACTTCTTTCCTTAGAACGAAGCATCGCTAACAAGCAAGTTCTAAAAAAGCCTCAAATAGATATTCTTCCAAAAGAAGAGCTACCCAGAAGAAGATCGCAAGATTAAGTCAATGGTATTCGAATACCATTTTATAAGTTGTTTAAAGCTGTATATTTTATCAATAAGTTATCTTTGCCATTTAAATTTAGAACTGATCTCATATGAAATCATACAGCATAAATGAGCTACTTCAGTCACCCCCTTTGAATCAGAAGGTAGAAGTAAATGGATGGGTTAAAACATTTAGAAGTAATAGGTTTATCGCTTTGAATGATGGTTCCACCATCAAAAACATACAATGTGTGGTTGATTTCGAGCAATTCGATGAAGATTTGCTAAAAAAAATTGCAACAGGCGCTGCCTTAAAAATAAGGGGCGTCCTTGTGGAAAGCTTGGGAAAAGGGCAAAGCGTTGAGATACAAACGGAAGAAATTTCTGTACATGGCATCTCTGATCCGGATAGCTATCCCATCCAACCCAAAAAGCATTCAATGGAGTTTTTAAGGGAACATGCTCATCTAAGGATACGCACAAATACCTTTGCTGCCGTCATGCGTGTAAGATCTGCCCTTAGTTTTGCGATACATGCATATTTTCAAAAAAACGGATTCTACTATTTTCATGCCCCTATAATTACAGGTTCAGATGCCGAAGGTGCTGGTGAAATGTTCAGGGTTAGTACATTAGATCCTAAAAATCCTCCATTGACAGATGATGGTGACGTAAATTATAAAGAAGATTTTTTTGGGAAGGAAACCAATCTTACGGTCTCAGGGCAGCTTGAAGCAGAAGCATATGCTATGGGATTAGGTAAAGTATATACTTTTGGTCCAACTTTTAGAGCTGAAAATTCAAATACTTCAAGGCATCTGGCAGAGTTTTGGATGATTGAACCTGAAATGGCTTTTTACGATCTGAAAGATAATATGGATCTGGCAGAAGATTTTATTAAAAATATCATTTCTTATCTGTTAGAAAATTGTGAAGAGGATTTGGTATTCCTCGAAAAACGACTTCTCGATGAAGAGAAAACAAAGCCTATGGCGGAGCGAAGTGAAATGAAGCTTACAGAAAGGCTGAAATTTGTAGTAGATAATGAATTCGTTAGAATAACATATACCGAAGCAATTGAAATTTTAAGGAATAGCAAGCCTAACAAAAAGAAAAAGTTTCAATTTCAAATTAATGAATGGGGTGCAGATTTACAAAGTGAACACGAACGCTATTTAGTTGAAAAGCACTTTAAATGCCCGGTTATTTTATTTGACTATCCTGCCAAAATAAAGGCATTTTATATGCGTTTAAATGAAGACGGGAAAACAGTAAGAGCCATGGATATACTATTCCCGGGAATAGGTGAAATTGTGGGAGGATCTCAGCGTGAAGAACGTCTGGACGTCTTAAAAGAAAAAATAGCTGCTTTAGGAATTGATGAAAAAGAACTTTGGTGGTATCTCGATCTAAGGAAATTTGGAACTGCAATCCACAGTGGATTTGGACTTGGCTTTGAACGAATGGTACAATTTGCTACCGGAATGGGTAACATAAGGGATGTGATCCCATTTCCTAGAACTCCGCAAAACGCAGAGTTTTAAAACCAAAATCGCTACATGACATTAATTCTTTAACTTTATAGATAGGAAAAGAATACAAGCTTATGCTCAAACAACACTTACAGTTTAAATTATCGCAAAAGCTATCTCCTCAGCAAATTCAGTTGATGAAACTTATTCAGCTGCCTACACAGGCATTTGAACAACGAATAAGCCAGGAACTAGAAGAAAACCCGGCATTGGAACGAGGTAAAGAAGAAAAAAATTCATTAGATGATGATTTTAACGAAGACTATGAAGGAGCATCAGAAGGCGAAAGCATCGCAGCAGAAGATATTAATATTGATGATTACTTAAGTGATGATGAAGTCCCTGACTATAGAACAAGAACTAGTAATTATAGTCCGGATGATGATGAAAAAAGCATACCATATGCAGCCGGTATCTCGTTTAATCAATACCTAATTAATCAGTTAAATACCATATATCTTAACGACCAGGAATGGGCAATTGCTGAATTTTTAGTAGGCAGTGTTGATGAGAGCGGATATATAAGAAGACCCCTGGCGGATATAGCAGACGATTTGGCCTTTACCCAAAACATCCATTGTAAAGAGGAGGATATAGAAAGGGTATTAAAAATTGTCCAGGATTTAGATCCTCCCGGTATTGCGGCAAGAACGTTGGATGAGTGCCTCATACTTCAGCTTAAACGTAAAGAGAGAACTCCAAGTATTGAATTAGCGATTAACATCCTGGATAAATCCTTTGAGCAATTTACCAAAAAACACTATAGTAAACTGCTTCAGAAATTTGATATAACTGAAGATGAACTTAAAGAAGCTGTTGCCGAAATTGAAAAGTTAAATCCTAAGCCCGGTGGTTCTTATTCCGGCAGCAATAAGGTCATTGAACATATTGTTCCGGATTTTTCTATTAAGATTGTTGATGGATTACTTGAATTGACCTTAAATGGAAGAAATGCACCGGAACTTCATATTTCAAATGAGTATAGCAATATGTTAGCCGGTTACAAAAGTGCAAAGGATAAATCCAAATCGCAAAAAGATGCGGTTATGTTTATCAAACAAAAGTTGGATTCCGCAAAGTGGTTTATTGATGCCATCAAACAACGGCAACAAACGCTCTTTATTACTATGAACGCCATAATGCAATATCAAAAAGAATATTTTCTTAGTGGTGATGAACGGAAATTACGACCAATGATCTTAAAGGATATTGCAGATGCAATTCACATGGATGTATCCACTGTTTCAAGGGTTGCCAATAGTAAATATGTTGATACTCCCTATGGCACAAAATTAATTAAGGAATATTTCTCTGAATCAATGAAAAATGTAGAAGGAGAAGATGTTTCTACCAGGGAAATCAAAAGTATTTTGGAAACTGTTATAAGGGATGAAGAAAAGAAAAAGCCACTAACAGATGATAAATTGGCCGCAATGCTAAAAAAGAAGGGATATCCAATTGCAAGGCGAACAGTAGCTAAATACAGAGAACAAATGGGTATTCCGGTGGCCCGCTTAAGAAAACAGATTTAATGAAACTGTTTTTCAAAATAATCTCTTATTTATTTCATCCCATTTTTGTGCCCATTGCAGGAACTATAACCTATTTTGTTATAACCCCCAAATACAGCCCTCTAGAACTTCAAAGTGGCAACATTTTACCCATTTTTATACTGACAGTTATCATACCCATTATTAGCTTTCTTATTTTGAAAAATCTTGGGGTTGTAAATTCAATTTTTTTGCCGGGAACAAATGAACGTAAATATCCATTGATTATCCAAGTTGCTTTACTCCTGATGATAGTAATAAAGGTAATTCCTAATAATTACACCCTGGAAGTGAATTTTTACTTTGTAGGATTGCTTAGCGCTACTATTGCATGCCTGTTTTTGATTTTTCTCAAATTTAGAACCAGTTTACATATGGTAGGTATGGGTAGCTTTCTTATGTTTTTAATAGCGCTAAGTATTCACTTTGAAATAAACATTATTATTGCCATAAGCCTTTTTACCCTATTGACGGGACTTCTGGCAACTGCCAGACTTTATCTAAATAGACATAGCAGGGCGGAAGTATTTATAGGTTTTCTAATTGGATTTGGGTCACAATTACTGACTATCAAATTCTGGTTGTAACTTTAGAGAATATAAAAGATAATTCCAATTCTTAAAGGTCTAAATTCAATTGACTCTCCCTCTACAGTATTTACATTATCGTTGAATAAATTACTAAGTGCGTAATAAGCATGCACATTAAAGGTACTATAGCCAAAATTGAGCATAAGACCATATCTGAATTTACGGATATCAGTATTATTAAACGATATTTTAGCAGAGTCAGAAACAAACTTTGATCTACTCCCCACAACATAGCCTAATTTCATTCCCGCATAAATGCGCCAAAATTTATACTCAGTTGGTGTAGATGTACGCCATCTTAGTTCAATGGGCATTTCTATAACATGTGAATCTAATTTATTTCGCTTATACGATACATCAGAATCAAGTACAATATATTCTAAACCATTCTCAGTTTCATTAACGAACAAATTGGAATAATAGTTATTATACGCATAACCCAGTCCCACGCCTATTGCAAAATTCCTACGCCTGTTCAAAGGCAGATCCTTTATAAATCCTCCTTTTAAGCCATAAGAAAAATTACTCTGATTGACTCCAGTAGGCTTGTTTAATATTAAATTATAGGTTATGCCCAGGTAAAATTGATCCTCCAGGTACTTAAGATCCTCGACTTCTGCTTTATCCTGTGCACAAAGACTTACTGTGACTCCTAAAAATAAAAATAGTATATGGCGTTGCATAGGACTTTAAAGGTAAATAATAAACGAAACCAAGAGCAAAAAAAAAATGCTTCAAAATCTATTTTGAAGCACTTTTTACAATTAATTAAGTATGAAAGTTAATTCTTTACTGCAAATTCCTAAAAGCATCGCCCTCATAGGTAGTATAATTAACCTTTAGCGCATTTACTTTTCGTAACTCTTGTTTTATATCTGATATAAGACCCATATTTGCGTTTTTATCTACTTTAAGAGCAGTAGTTAGAACATTCTGCAATTCCTGGGCCTTTTTAGCTCTCTCCATTAGGATAAAATCTCCAACTTCTGAAACATTTGCAAACTTATCATTAAGTTGAATTTTTGGTTCAGTTCCAAAGACCTTCTGATATTCTCGTGTAGGTTTCCCCACATAGATATACAATACCCTATCCTTTTTTTCCAACTTCTTTACCTCACTGGCATTTGGCAAGGTATTCTCAACCATTAATGAGCTGTCTTTCATAACCGTTACTGTCATAAAAAAGAACAATAGCATAAAAACAATATCGGGCAAGGAAGCCGTAGATACTGCGGGTAAATCCCCATCTTTTTTCTTATTAAATTTTGCCATAATTATAACTTAGCTCGAGGTTAATTACTAGTTGATGTTTCTGCCTCAGACAATTTTTGAGGAAAGAGTCCCTGTATTTTCTGAACTTTATCTTTTAAATCATCTCTAATGCGTGAAGGTGTTTCAGGATTTAGAAATTCAGATTCCATTTCTGTAAAATTTCTTCCATAAAGACGTTGTCCCTCTCTATTTCGAAGATCATTATACGCACCTACCAACTCATTTTGAACTGTAATATAAGTGCCATAGCTCGTCTCCCGGTCATTTTTTAGAGATATAATTGCTTTTGTAGGATTATCCGAAGAACTTGCATCTTTTTTACCCTTACAATAATTGCAAGTTCCATCACCCCCATTATCGAGAAATTCGATAGCTCTCGCTCTGAGTTGTTTAAGATCAAGTAATTCTTCTTCAACCAGCAACTGACCATTTTTATTGATATTTACCGTAAAAATGTTCTTTTGCTTAATTACAACATCCGTGTCTGGCGGCTCCATTGGCGGAAGCATCCTGTCTAACCCCGCATCTGTTTCTATAGTAGTAGTTACTAAGAAAAAAATGAGCAGTAAGAAGGCTATATCTGCCATAGATCCTGCATTAACTTCTGGTGGTCCTCCTCTTCTAGGCATAGTTTAACTGTTTTATTTGTTTGTCATTTTCTTGAATGCACCCAAGGCCATAGCTACAATAGCTATAAGGACAAGGAGAAAAAACATATTGAGACCAGTCCCAATTCTTCTTATCGTTGTTTCTGAAGTTGCAATACCTCTATTGGCCATTTCTTCAATGCTAACATCTGTGCCACTTGCCAGAACATAAGAAAAAATAACAACCAATACAAATCCACCAATAACCATTAGGGTTTTTTTCAGACTTTTAGGATTTGCAAATAAACCCTTTATTGTAAAGATAAGACTCACAGCTACTGCTATTGCTAACAAAAGATATGTAATAATAAACATAAAATTCATTGCCGTACTTCCCACTGCTTCTGACGCAGGAACATCTCTTCCTGGTAGTTGGTACCAGAGTATAGCCGATAACACTCCTAAAACAACCAATACTATTTTAACAATTTTATTCATAATACGTATTATTTAGTGAGCGATTTATTTTTTGTGGTCTACCAACATATCGATCAACGTGATCGACGAATCTTCCATGTCATTTACAATAGTATCTATTTTTGCAATAATATAATTATAAAAAATTTGAAGAATAATAGCCGTTATCAAACCAAAAACCGTGGTTAATAAAGCAACCTGAATATCCCCGGCGATTAATGAGGCACTAAGGTTACCTACGGCGCTAATCTTTTGGAAGGCCTGAATCATACCAATTACCGTTCCCATGAATCCTAACATAGGAGCAATAGCTATAAATAAAGATAACCAGGAAACATTTTTCTCTAATTGACCCATCTGAACTCCCCCGTAAGCCACAACTGCCTTTTCGGCTGATTCAATACTTTCACCTGCTCTATCTAATCCCTGGTAATATATAGAAGCAACCGGCCCTTTGGTATTTCTGCATACTTCCTTTGCAGCTTCGATTCCTCCTGATGCAAGAGCATCTTCTACT
>CBDUGN010000098.1:0-12765 GCA_965366915.1 uncultured Eudoraea sp.
GAGAAACATATGTGGTTGGAGCTGATAATGAATGCACTAATTTGTATCTTGCTAAAGAGGTATGTGACTTAATGGATGAATTGACACCTAAATCTGAAGGAAGCTATAAAGATCAAATTACGTTTGTTAAAGATCGGTTGGGACATGATTATCGCTATGCTATTGATTCATCGAAGATTAAAAATGAATTAAAGTGGGCTCCAAAACAAAATTTTGATGATAGCCTGAGAAAGACCATTACGTGGTACATAAAAAAATACCGATCAGTTTAAAATGAAAGGAATTATTCTGGCAGGAGGTTCAGGGACGCGTTTATACCCTATCACCAAGGTGATTAGCAAGCAATTAATGCCCATTTATGATAAGCCAATGATATACTATCCGCTGGCCACTCTAATGGAATCCGGCATTCGTGAAATTCTGTTTATCACTACTCCACATGATGGGCCTATTTTTAGAGAATTATTAGGAGACGGATCACATCTGGGATGTTCATTTCAGTATGCTATTCAGGAAGAACCGAAGGGAATAGCAGAAGCTTTCCTTATTGGAGAAGATTTTATTGGAAAGGAAAAAGTGGCCTTGATCTTAGGAGACAATATTTTTTACGGCGCCGGGTTGGCACAACTGATGCAAAAGAATAATGACCCCAATGGTGGAATTATTTATGGATATCATGTTCAAGACGCTCAGCGTTATGGGGTGGTTGAATTCGACGAAAACGGGAACGCGACCTCTATTGAGGAAAAACCAGCTAAGCCAAGGTCCAATTACGCGATCCCGGGGATTTACTTTTATGATAATGAGGTTGTCGACATTGCAAAGGCAATTAAACCCAGTAAAAGGGGAGAGTTGGAAATAACTGATATCAATAAGGCCTATTTAGAAAGAGGAAAGCTAAAGGTGAGTATTTTAGATAAGGGCACGGCCTGGTTAGACACGGGTACCTTTCAATCGCTTATGCAAGCTGCTCAATTTGTTGAAGTGATTGAGGAACGACAAGGCTTAAAAATTGGGGCCATAGAAGAGGTTGCTTATAAAATGGGGTATATTTCTAAAGAAGCGTTGAATAAATTGGCAAAACCGCTAATAAAAAGTGGATATGGGTCCTACTTGTTACAATTAAAATAATGCCTACGTGAAATTAATTCCTACGAACCTAAAAGACTGCTTTGTCATTGAACCTGCGATTTTCAAAGATGAAAGAGGTGTTTTTTTTGAATCCTTTAATAAAAAAATCCTGGAAAAAACCCTGAAAACATCATTGGATTTTGTTCAGGATAACCATTCAGTTTCTAAAAAAGGTGTTTTAAGGGGCCTGCACTTTCAAACGGGCAGCTTTGCTCAAGCCAAACTTGTAAGGGTAGTACAAGGGGAGGTTCTCGATGTGGTTGTCGACCTTCGAAAAGACAGTGCAACGTACCTGAAACACTTTAAAACGATCCTAACCTCAGAAAGTCCGCGCATGGTGTTTATCCCAAAAGGAATGGCACATGGATTTCTCGCATTAAAGGATGAAACCGTATTCTTATATAAATGCGACGCTTTTTATAATAAAGATGCAGAATCGGGGATTTTGTATGACGACCCGGAACTTCATATTGATTGGGCATATCCTTCAGACAAGATCATCTTGTCCGAGAAGGATAAAAAGCTACCACAATTAAGAGATTTAATGATATGATCAAAGTATTGGTCACCGGAGCTGGCGGACAATTGGGCAAGTCTATTCAGGAAATAGCATCTTCATTTCCGGATTTGGAAATCGACTTTAAAGGGAAGGATGAGCTAAACATTGTAGAGCGGGAAAGTATATTCAAACTTTTTTCTGGGAAAAATTATGATTATTGCATCAATTGTGCCGCATTTACCCAGGTAGATCAAGCTGAACAAACACCTCAATTGGCCTATGCCGTAAACGCAACAGGGGTAGAGAATCTGGCAATTGCTTGTCTGGAAAATGAAGTTAAACTCATTCATATCTCAACAGATTATGTGTTTGATGGAGAAAATTCCAGGGGTTATCTGCCTACAGACAAACCCAATCCTGTCAATGAATATGGAAAATCTAAATTAGCAGGAGAAGAAATTATAAAAAAGACCTTAAAAAGCTATTACATTGTCAGAACTTCCTGGTTGTATTCAACAAAGTATGGCCCTAATTTTTATACCACCATCCTGAAAAAAGCAAAAGAAGGAGAAAAGCTAGGTATTACAGATCAACAGAAAGGATGCCCAACGAACGCGATGCATCTGGCAAACTATCTGCTAGCACTGATCACTGAAAACAGAACAAATTATGGAATTCATCATTTTACAGACGGTAAGGTAATGAGCTGGTTCGATTTCGCCAAAGCGATTCTGAAGCAGAATAACCTTTACAAATCCTCGGAGGTTGTTATAAATAATAATTATCGTAGTTTTGCTAAAAGGCCTGCAAATAGCATGTTGCTAAAGGGTGATTAGCAACGGAATGAAGCCTGTTGCGTATCTATAAGGCGAATTAATTAAGATTAAATTAGTCAAACAGAACTCTATGAAAGTTGTAGCATTATTACCCATGAAAGGGAATTCGGAACGCGTGCCCAATAAGAACCTTAAAGACTTTTGTGGTAAACCATTATACCACCGGGTCCTCGATAGTTTGCTGGCATCAGAAAAGATTTCAAATATTGTCATTAATACAGATAGCGAGAATATAAAGAATGATGTGAATCGCAACTATTCTGAAAAGATCATTATTTTAGACAGGCCTGCCGAACTTATTGGAGATTTAGTATCCATGAATAAAATAATTGGTCACGATATCAATACCATCGAAGCAGACCTCTATCTACAGACTCATAGCACCAATCCCCTATTGAAAACGGAAACAATTGATAGGGCTATTATGACCATGGTGGATATGAAGGAAAACTACGATTCCATTTTTTCAGTCAGCAGATTATACACTCGTTTGTACACTTGTGATGGGAGCCCAATAAATCACGATCCTGTTAATTTATTACGCACCCAGGACCTGCCACCCATATATGAGGAAAACTCAAACTTGTATATCTTTTCTAAAAAGTCTTTTGAAGTCGCTGGCGGCAAGCGTGTAGGGAAGAATCCTTTGATGTTCGAAATGGATAAAATAGAGTCAATTGACATTGATGAATTACACGATTTTGAAATAGCCGAGTCATTGTTCAAAGGATTAAATGCCATTTGATTGTAATATCACCCTGCGCTCTAAAGTACATTAAACACTAAACAGTCATTATACAAGTGAAGAATTTTAAACATAAAAAAGGGCGGTTAAAGGAGAAATTAAAGCAGCGGCAAATCTCTTTGGGCTCCTGGTTAACAATACCTCATCAGTCTATTGTGGAAATACTTTCCTCAGCGGGTTTTGAGTGGTTAACAATAGACATTGAACATTCCGCGATAGATTTGCAGACAGTTCAAAATCTTATTGGTCATATTCAGGCTAATGAAATGGAGGCATTGGTAAGAGTTAGCAAAAATGATGAGGTGATTATTAAGCGAGTTATGGACGCAGGAGCAAACGGAGTTATTGTCCCTATGGTTAAAAACAAGCAAGAGGCAGAACAGGCCGTTTCCTGGGTAAAATATCCCCCTTTCGGAACGAGAGGAGTAGGATTATCTCGAGCGCAGCATTACGGCACGGCCTTCAATGAATACAATGAATGGGTTCAAAATGAAGCCGTCGTAATTGCACAAATAGAACATATAGAAGGGGTTAGAAATTTGGGAGAGATTCTCGATGTGGAAGGCATTGACGGTATTATTGTTGGGCCCTATGACCTATCTGCCTCAATGGGAAAACCCGGAATGTTTTATGATGATGATGTAAAAGAGGTGCTTCAGGAGATCGATGACATCACCTTGCAAAAATCGAAATCGCTTGGCTTTCATGTTATAGAATCTGATCATCAAAAAGTGCTGGAAAAACTTACTTTAAAATACAATTTTCTCGCCTTTAGTCTCGATTTCTTCTTTTTAGGTGATAAGGCCAGAGAGGAAATGAAACTTTTAAAATCCAAAATAGGTCAATGAAAAATGTGCTTGTATTTGGCGGGTTCGGATTTTTAGGTTACTACCTGGTTAAAGAACTTCTGAGCCGGGGCTATACAATTACCGTTGCCGATATTAATGAGGACCTTGAGCTTATGCAAAAGGTTGAGTTCGTAGAGTGCGATATTTTTAACGAGAAGGCGGTAGAAGAGGTGTTTAATTCCAAAAAATTTCAAATAGTTTACAACCTTGCAGGTTTTGCGAATTTGGATAATGCGATCAAATTGCCAATAAAAACCATGAATCTCAATGTAATAGGCAATATGTACATTATTGAACAATGTCTGCTGCATAAGGTTGAAAAGTATGTTTATGCCAGCAGCGCCTATGCTATGAGCAATAAAGGATCTTTTTACGGCATTAGTAAATTGGCATCTGAGAAGATCGTTGAGGAATATCATAAAAAACACAATCTTCCTTTTGTCATTTTGAGATTTGGATCTGTTTACTCCGAGCGGAATTACGATAATAATTATATCTATAATTTGATAAAGAAGGCAGTACTGCACAAGGAAATTAATCATCATGGAGATGGAAATGAAATAAGGGAGTATATACATGCTGCAGACGCCGCAAAGCTATCAGTAGATGTCATAGAATCAGATATATTTCTAAATTTGCACGTAATTCTTACAGGGACAGAGCGAATGAAAAGAATAGAATTATTTAATATGATTAATGAAATATTAAATAATGAAATAGACATTAACTGTAACGATTCTGGTTATCAGAATCACTATAAATTCACCCCTTATTCTTTTGAGCCTAGTGTAAGTAAAAAACTGACCTCTAATCCGCACATAGATATGGGCCAGGGTATTTTAGAGTGTATCAGAGCAGTTCATAAGAATGAGAAATAACCCTGCACCAGGATGTACAGAAGGTATATTGAAAATGGGCTTAAAAAATATATTTTTTGATTTTGATGGGGTAGTAGCAGAGTCTGTAACAGCCAAAACGGAGGCCTTCAGGGAAATGTATTTGCCACATGGAGAATCTATTGCAGATAAAGTGGTAGATTATCACATTAAACATGGAGGGGTATCCAGATTCGAAAAATTTAAATACTGGGAAAAGCACTTTTTTGATAGAGACCTGAACCCGAAAGAGCTGGATGCGATGGCCCTGCATTTTTCTGATTTGGTAATGCAAAAAGTAATAGACTCAAAGGAAGTTACCGGAGTACGTGAATTTTTGGAAAAGTACCACAGGAAAATGAATTGTTGGATAATTACCGGTACTCCTACCAATGAGATCGAAATTATTGCAAAAAAGAAGAATCTGGTTCATTATTTTAGGGGTATTCACGGATCGCCCAAAACTAAAATTTACTGGACAGAATTCCTTATTGAGAAGTATAATTTAGCAAGAAATGAAACTATATTTTTAGGGGATGCAACAACAGATAAAAATGCTGCTGAACATTCCGGGCTTCTTTTTGCATTACGAGATAATGCTGAAAACAAGGAGCTGTTTAAAGAATACCAAGGAATTCGATTTGAATCCTTTTATGAATTGGAAGATACACTAATAGATCACAAATATTTATAATATGAATGTCTTGCTTACATCAACTTCGTTTCAAGATACTCCGGGCAAACATCAGGAATTATTAAAAGCACAAGGGTATACTATTGATACACTAAGAGGCCCGATAAAGGAGGCCGAATTATTAGAGGTAATTGCTAATTACGATGCTGTAATCTGTGGGGATGATGAATATACGGAAGAAGTAATACGCAAAGGTGTAGCAGGGAATTTGAAATATATTTCAAAATACGGAGTAGGTTTAGATAAGATAGACCTTCAGGCAGCAAAGAAACTCGGTGTACCTGTCACAAATTGCCCGGGAGTTAATCAGGTTTCTGTGGCCGAACATGTCTTGGCCCTGCTCTTTACTTTTGAAAAAAACATACATCTTCAATTTAATTCAACAAAAGAAGGAAGTTGGAAACGTTGGGTGGGTAATGAGATCTACGGGAAGACCATCGGGATCATAGGACTTGGGGCTATAGGACGCGAATTAGCTACAAGATGTGTTGCCCTCGGAATGCACGTATGCACTTTTGATATTTACAGGGATACTGAATTTCTTGAAAAAAATCAGCATATTCAATTTGTGGAAAACATAGGAGAAATATTTAAAAATGCTGATGTGATTAGCCTCCATATTCCGCTTACGTCACAAACAGAGAGAATTATTAGCGAAAAGGTGATTTTTGAAAAATTAGAGAAGTCCCCTATCATCATAAATACATCCAGGGGTAATTTGGTAGATTCCAAAGCTATAATTGCAGGTTTAAAGGATAAAAAAATAAGGGCGTATTTAACCGATGTACTCTCTGAAGAGCCTATTAATAAGGAGGAAGTGCTGAAGGGAGTAGAAAATGTTATCATTACTCCTCATGTTGGATCACGCACCTTCCAAAGTGTTGAGAGACAAGGAACAATGGCAGTAAACAATTTACTTCGTCTAGTATCGAAGCATCCATGAGAAGATTATTCGGGAATCCAATGTTCTCAAGTTGGGTCTTTACAGGATCCAAAATGTTGGTCCTGCTAATCCTGACAACCCTTATCATCAGGAAATTCAGTGTAGGCGAAATAGCCTTATGGTATCTGTTTACCAGTATTCAGGGATTTGCACACCTTTTCGATATAGGATTCTCAACTACCATCATCAGGTTTACAGCTTATAGCGTAGCCCATAATGATCCGGCACATTTTCGTAAAAACTTCCAGGTATTGTACGGATCTATGAATACTGTTTTTGCCCTGCTCCTAGTATTCGTTGTCTTTTTTCTGGTCCTTATCGGGTACCTGTCTGTACATGATGTAGTAGTAGCTAATAACATTTCAAATGGACTAACGGCATATATTATTTTATCCGCGATTTTACCGATCAACTTTTTCCTGAAAAAAAATGATGCTTTTATCAAGGGACTTAACAAGGTGTCATTATTCAATAATTGGAATGCTATTATGTATTTTATTTCAGGCATTGCCACTATTATAGCAATACTCTTAGATTTTCCTTTTTATTTAGTGGTCTTGGTAAATCAATTATTCAATCTGATTAACAGCCTTAAAAATATTTTTCTGCTTAGAAAAGTAGTTCAATTTAAGTTCAGTTTTATAAACTTCTCTTTTAACAAGTCTATTCTGGCCGAATACTGGAGGCCCACCTGGAAATCGGCCCTTATTTCATTCTCATCCAATGGGGCCAATAACCTAATCAACATAATGATTCCTAATTTCTTTACAGTAGAAATTGTAGCGTCTTATTTATTTTCCATGAGGATTATTAATTTTATTAATGAATTTTCATGGGCCCCATTTTATTCATATTTACCAGAGTTTATTAAAAAGTTTAAACAAGGCAAAATCAGGGAAACAGCCCAAAAGGCGTATTCCAAATTGGAATACTCCCTGCTATTGTTCATTTCAGGAGTATGTATTTTAAGTTTTAGCGCGGATTTTGCTTTATCCTTAGTAGATGCGAAGACACAATTTATTTCAATATCTTTAATGATGCCACTACTTATAATGCTTGTTCTGGAAAGGTTTACAGCTATGCATTCTCAGGTAATCATGTTTAGCAACAATATTGAGCACTACAAGCAATATTTATTATTATCAGTACTGTTTATAGGGATTACTTTGGCCTCCATTCCAACGCTGGGATTATATGCCATCCCCGCTGCTTATATTGTTTCGGTGGCCTTCCCAATGTATAGTATCTTCAGGAGATCCTTGAAATTGATGGACATTTCTTTTGCCGGGTACTGGAAACAGTATCTGATGAAGTCTACAATAGCTTTGGTAGTTAGTTTAATTATAATGCAGATAATCAGTTGATTAAAACAAAAATCAGACATTTTTTATATGTTCTGGTCAACATAAGAACATATGTCTTTCTTAAATTCTATAAACTGTGGAATTTCAGGAAACCCCGCCTCTTTATATTTACTGATTCCCGGGGGTTTGAGATAAGTAAAATAAGCAATCGAAAAAGTCCGTTTGCCTCCTATTTACTTTATTTCATAAAACGATACAATTGCGATGTATTTATTTGCCCCCAAAAACACACTACCATCTTTGATTTTTTATACACCTATTTAAAATTTCAACACAAGGGTTACAAGTATACAATAGCACATATTGGGGTAGTAGACTTTTCTCCAAGACCGGAAACCACTATTCAGGGAATCCTCAGACTTAAAAGGATCAAAATAACGACTTGTTTCGGGCAGGATTTCTATGACAGAAGTTTACGGACCAAACGCTACAAGGAAACCTATAACGGAGAACACACTGCTGCTATCCTTCCCGAAGAACAATTAAATGAAATAGCAGAGAGCTTTAATAAGATTCCCCAATTAATTTGGATAACTTGCAACCCTATAGATCTCAACTGGGCGGGGAATTATAAAAGAGAAAGACCTGCCAACATCAATATGGTTAATGAAAAAAGTATTCGATTAAAACAATTATTAAGCCCCGAAATAGATATAGTCGACTTTACATCGTTTACGCTGGATGAGGTCCGCAAATATACCTGTGACAACATACACATGTCCGCAGAAGGAATGATGTTAATAGAGAAAGAACTGAAAGAAATAATAGAGAAAAAATGATCAAAAGCGTTAAGAACCTTGTAAAGAAGAGTTTGCCCCTCTGGTACCTTAATCAGCCGGGAATAATATTTGGATATGACAAGAAGAAACTAAAAGGCCTCAAAGATAAATTTAAAGGGGAGCGATGTTTTATTCTAGGAAATGGTCCTTCACTAAATAAAATGGACCTAAAACTTTTGGAAGAAGAACATAGTTTTGCAGTGAATGGAATTTTTTATAAAACAGACGAAATGGGTTATGTTCCCTCTTTTTATGTAGTGGAGGACGGGGCGGTAATGCAAGACAACAAAGCGCGTATTAATCAATTCAAATGTGAGTATAATTTCTTCCCCAGTATCTATAAAAAAGACATTCGAAACAGGAAGAATACCTATTTCTTTAATATGGACAGGTCTTTTTACGAACAAAGAAGTGCCTATTTTGAAATACCAAGATTCTCTGTAGATTGCTCTGACAGAATATATTGTGGCCAATCTGTGACCATTGTTAATTTGCAACTGGCGTATTACCTGGGATTTGAGAAAGTTTATTTAATAGGGATGGATTTTAACTACGATATTCCAGATAGTCTTAAAATAGATGGTCATGTATTTGAAAGCACAGAAGATGATGTAAATCATTTTCATCCAGATTATTTTGGTAAGGGTAAAAAATGGCACGATCCCAAGCTGCATAACGTCCTGAAGAGCTATAAAATGGCAAAAACCATGTACGAACTAGATGGACGTAATATCTACAATGCCACAGATGGCGGAAAATTGGATATTTTTGAACGTGTAAATTATAATTCTTTATTCAACAAATGACATTTAGCCTGGCAGTAGCGACTTTGGGAATTGATAAACGCTCCTGCATTGAGGAACTACTGGAAAGTCTTAACAGGCAACAATTTCAGGATTTTGAGGTAATCTTAATTGATCAAAATGCGGGAAATGAAATTAAAGAGGTCGTAGAGAATGGACGTTGGTCCTTTAAAATAGTTTATTTAAGATCGGCGCCAGGCCTTTCCAAAGCCCGAAATGTAGGACTTCTGGCTGCGAAAGGGGAATATATTTCATTTCCGGACGATGATTGTTTATATCCACCAGAATTATTAGCTGAGGTAAATTCTTTTTTAAGAGATAATCCTGAAATTGACCTCCTGGCCATAGATACCAGGGACCCGGTTACAAATAAAAAACTACCCTATACCAAAAAAGTCAGTGGTCAGTTTATGATGTCAAAGAATGACATTTTTAAGACCATTACCTCCATTTCAATTTTTGGAAAGAACTTTGGTGATATTAACTTCGATGAACGCCTGGGACTTGGCACTGAGTTTCCAAGTTGTGAAGAATTTGATTTTGTTACCCAGTATTTTAAAAGAGGTAGCGCATGTTATTTTTCAGATGCTTATTTTGTGTATCATCCGGATCATTCCGAACTAAAGACCGGGGAGTTGATAAAAAAGATTAAGAAACACGGCTTAGGTCATGGAGCCTATTTTAAAAAGCACCTGTTTTTTATCTTCCCAACGGCCTTTTATTTTATTATAGTGGCACCCATTGGGGGGCTTCTTTTAGGAATGCTAAAGCTAGATCAGAAAAAGATGGCGATATATTGGGCTTTTCTAATTACGAGGTTTAAAGGTTTTATAAAGTTTTAAGGAAAAAATGAATCTTAAGATAAGTTTTGAGAAATATTATCATCTTTTGCTCATTTTGAGTTTCCTGTTTCTTTTGATATCCAAGTCTTTGGCTGGCACCTTTTATTCTACTATTTTTTCCGTTGGATTAATGGGCATTCTGTTTTTCACGCTGATTTTTGTAAATACCGTAGTCTTCAAAAAAAGCTTTATCCACGCCCTATTCTGGATTTATATATCATTGTTTATCATCTCTTTGATAAGACAGTACAGTCTTACAGATCTCTCTTTCAAGGGCCTCATAAACGTGTTCTTGTTTTTCTTTACCGTGATCATCGTTCAGGTCACTGCAGCCAATAAGATAAAGCTAAAGAAGATAGAGGTCATTAAGGTGTTGTACTACATTTTAAACACCTATATATATCTCAATGTAATCTGTTACTTACTAGGCTTTGTAAAGCCGAGATATGCAGGGATAAATTCAATATTTGGTTTACTTAATATCCATATAGACCGGGTATTTTTTATTTTTTCACCAAGCCTGGCTTATTTTGCTATGATCTGCGGAGTTTCCAGTATCGTGTCTTTGTTCCTTTGGTTAATAACTAAAAAACGATGGTATCTTTTAAGCCTTGGAGTGAGTTTAGGCGCTTTATTACTGACAGATTCACGGGGCCCCATATTTGGATTTATTATTATTCTGATGTTTATTTTTATTATCAGGAAATTCTGGATTCGCAATCAACTTTTTTTCTTTCTGTTTTTTATTTTATCTGTCAGCTTGTTTATTTCGGTCATATTTTTGGTTGATACCTACCTTTTTGATATCGATCAACTCTCGAGAGAAAACGCCACCCTGCTATCCTGGCGGGATGTTATTTGGGAAATATTTTTCGAAAACTATAAACCATCTTTAAACGAATTGTTGTTTGGCTATGGAAATGTAGGTCAAATGATTTCAGGTATTTCTGCCGAATATGAATATTTGTTTGCGAATTGGCCGAATCCGAGAGAAATAAGCCTGCATAACAATACCTTACAAATGCTGGTAGATGTAGGTCTCACAGGAATAGTATCTTTCTTTACCGTTTTGTACTATGTAGTACACCATTGTATTAAACAGTATAAGGTAAATCGCGATATTATACATCTTGCCATCCCTGCAATTATTAATTATATTTTATTACTGGGGTTTACAGATATCATAATTAATATCTCCAATGTCGGAATATATTTTATCCTGATGTATGTAGTGATAAATATTCTGTACGAACCAAAAGAAGAGTTACTAATTAACAAAGGATCGTAATGGAATTCTCTGTATTGATGTCTGTTTACGAAAATGATCATCCTGTTTACCTCAGGGAAGCGCTGACAAGTATCTGGGCCATTCAGACACTAAAACCAAATCAAATTGTCATTGTTCAGGATGGGCCAATTCCAAAATCCCTGCAGGATGTAATTGAAAACTTTACAAGACTGGCACCTGTGACCAGCGTAGTTCTTCCCGAAAATTCTGGCTTGGGGGTGGCACTTTCTGTAGGATTAAAACATTGTACATCAGACTATATAGCAAGGATGGACTCAGACGATATTTCCAAAAAAGATCGATTTAAAAAACAAATAGACTTTTTAGAAAAAAATCCTGACATCGATGTATTGGGATGCTTTATCGAAGAGTTTATTACGACTCCGGAATCTCCTTTAGCGTTGCGGAAAGTTCCTAAAAAAAATTTGCAAATAAGAGAAAAATTAAAAATCAGAAATGCCGTTAACCACGTAACCGTAATGGCGAAAAAAAGTAAGATTCTGGCTTCAGGAAATTACCAGGCCATGCTTTTTTTTGAGGACTATTATTTATGGGCAAGGATGTTCTTGAAGCAATGTACATTTCATAATCTTCAGGAATCATTAGTGAATGTTAGAATAGGAAAAGACATGATAGGACGGAGAATGGGTTGGGGATATATTAAAAAGGAGATAAATTTTTTTTGTAAACTACACGAAATAGGATTTATTAATCGATTTGAATACTTAAAAGCTATAACCCTGCGTGTCCCTCTAAGGCTTTTACCAAAAAAATTATTAAGCGAATTTTACCTAAAAATTATTCGATCTTAATGTTTATAAATTCCAAAATTGATCTTCGGATATTAATTATAGGACTCCTAGGGGTCTCAATTTTCCTACTACCATTTGATTTAAATCTGAATTCTTATGGTATAGCATTATCTGTTTGTCTTTGGCTCTATGGGATGACAACCGGCCAGTTTAAAATAGCGCAAAAGGAGATTAAAAGTATCATTATACATTCTTCTCCCTTATTGTTGGCAATTTTAGGACTTTTGTACACCTCAAATTTAGAGTATGGAATAGGCTTTGTGGTAAGGTTGACGAGCTTTTTAATATTTCCGTTGCTTTTCATCA